>NZ_SGUB01000005.1:0-160207 GCF_005435235.1 Halorubrum sp. GN12_10-3_MGM | reverse complement strand
GGAACAGGCCGCTCGGACCTACGGCTTCCTCCGGTCACTGAACCTTACTGGGGCACCGATCCACAGTCTCGTGGACTGTATCGCTGTCAATGTATTCCGCTAGTTCCGCCAGTCTACCGAAGAGCGTGGTCGGCAGAACGGGAGTCCACTGACAAGCCCATCACTTCAGCGATGGGTAGCTGACTGGCTTTGTCCGCTGTACGTTCTTCTTGGAGGCGCTCGGTTGCTGACCGCCCCTGCTCGTCGGTTTTCCCTTCCAGAACTCCACGCAGGTCCGTAACCGAGTAGATAGGGCGAACAACGATGTCGCCCTCTTCGGTCCGAATAAACTTCACACGGCCGGGCGTGTCGATACCCAACTCCTCACGGAACTTCTTCGGAATTGTGGCTTGCCCGCGCGACGACACCAACACTACTTTTTCAAACTCTGCCTTGGTCATACTATTTTCCATTATTACTTTTGTTTAGTCATGCGTCCGACATATCCTCAGGACCGGTGATGACATCCGGATCGGCCTCTGCGGCGTCGTGGAGTGCTCGCCGGCGCTCCTTGACGGCTCGCATCTCCTCTGGGTGGTCGTGATAGTATGCTAGCGCGTGGTAGACCTCCGCGGCAGTGAGGTCGAAGCGGTCCACAACCGTCTGGGTGTCGAGCCCGCGCTCTTCCACCAGCGCGTGGATGTGGCGCACGGTGATTCGTCGGTCTCGGATGTGCGGCTCGTCGTGGATTCCCGACTCGTCACCTGCGACGATGGTGTTCATCTGCCGCGACATATCGGCAGCTACCGGCGTATCGGTCTTTAGTCTTTGCCGTCATGATGTACCGCTGAGTGTGTTTTGCGGCAGGACGGGTACTCTCGCGTGGCGCGCAACGCCTTTTCCGCTCCCGCTCCTACGCTCGCCCATGGTCCAGATGGAATCCGACTCGACACTCGACCGCGGCGACGCCGCCCCCGACTTCGAACTGCCCGGCGCAGACGGGGAGACGTACGCGCTCGACGACTTCGAGACGGACGCGCTGCTCGTCGTCTTCACGTGTAACCACTGTCCGTACGCGAAGGCGAAGGTCGACCTGCTGAACGAGCTGGCGGCCGAGTACGACGACCTCGCCGTCGTCGGGATCAACCCCAACGACGCCGACGAGTACCCCGAGGACTCTTTCGAGGCGATGCGCGAGGCCGTCGCCGACGGCACGGTCGCGTACGACGCGTACCTCCGAGACGAGAGCGGCGAGGTCGCGGCCGCGTACGACGCCGTCTGTACGCCCGACCCGTTCCTCTTCGGTCGCGAGGACGGCGCGTGGAACCTTCGCTACCACGGTCGTCTCGACGACGCGCTCAATCCCGACGACGAGCCGACCGAGTTCTACGTTCGCGACGCGATCGACGCCGTCCTCGCGGGCGACGACGTCGAGATTCCGGATCGCCCTTCGCGGGGTTGCTCAATCAAGTGGCCGGGCGAGTAGCGACTCCAAATTGAACTCGGGCGGTCCGGTGCTATTGAGTTCCGATCGTTCAAGTGAACTGTCTCGGGCTCAAGCCTGGGGTACTCGGCCCGCTCCGCCTGTGGATCTCCCGTAAACTTATGTGCTATGTGGCCATAGCTCATAACACAGCGAGATGCCGGCTCCTCGCCCGATCGAGTTGAACCGCGCTGTCCCGGGTGGACGTGTGGAGATATTCGCGATTCGTGACGAGGAGTATCCGGACGGGTGGTTCTACCGGTTTCAGTACTACCACCCTGAAACGGGCGAACTGCTCCGGTACGACGACGCACACGACGATGACGACCTCGGTTGGCATCACCGACACGTTCGGTTCGGCGAGGACACGAAGATCGAGTTCCACGGGCTCGCGGCGCACGTGACTCGATTTCTGAACGAGATCGCGAGGCTGGCGGAGACGGGAGAGACGGAGGATATCAATGAGTGAACCTGACCACGACGGCTGGCCCGACAAGTACAGCGACCCCCACGAGCGGCCGTATCCCGACGTGCTCCGCGTCACCGTCGAATCGTTCGACGAGGCGTTCGAGGACACACGCGACGCGGTCGACGCGGTCGCCAGAGGAGAGTCCCGACCCGCGGTGGTGTCGTTCGCGACGGTCGGCGAGCTGCGGAAGATCCTCACCGACCGGCGGATCGAGCTTCTCCAGACGCTGATGGACACCGAGGGTGCCGCCGAAAGCATCAGCGCGCTCGCGGAGACGCTCGACCGCGATTACAAGACCGTTCACGAGGACGTGACGCGCTTGGCGACGTACGGAATCGTGTTCATCGTCGAAGACGACGACCGTGCGAAGCGGCCGTACCTCCCGTACGAGCGGATCCGGCTCGACGTCGAACTCACCAGGAGCGACACCGGCGAAGAGCCCGCAGCGGCGTGAGGGCCGGGTCTCTCGGACGGCTACACGCATCTCCGACCGCGCCGACTGGTGTAGCACCTCCGCTCGGAGTCACCGTTCAACGGCGCTCGATCGGCCGAACTACCCCCACGTTGTGATGGGCGATACAAAAATTCTCGCTGCGACTCTCAGTTTACTTCACGCCGGCACGGCTCTCTGGGAACGGATGGGAGAAGCGGGCGTATCTGGCCATCGATATCTGTTCCATTTTCCCATCGGGCAGAATATCAAGGTCTTGGAACGCCCTCACGACGAGCCGAGAACAGCTGACCGATAGTTGCGAACATCGTGATCCCCAGTCCGCTATCGGATCCCGGTGCCGCCGGAGACGACTTAACAAGGCGTCGGCCCCAACGGCTTCGTATGAGCATGAAAGGCGACGAGCCGGACCTCCACGAGATCGACCGGTACGACGGCGGCGTCGGCTGGATCGCGTACCCCGACGAGACGATGGAGCGCGCGAGCCACGCGTTCGCGGTCGAGAACGAGGAGGCGGACGCGGACAACGTGTGGGTCGTCGACCCGGTCGACGCGCC
Organism: Halorubrum sp. GN12_10-3_MGM; assembly: GCF_005435235.1. Taxonomy (NCBI): domain Archaea; kingdom Methanobacteriati; phylum Methanobacteriota; class Halobacteria; order Halobacteriales; family Haloferacaceae; genus Halorubrum; species Halorubrum sp. GN12_10-3_MGM. Next base: position 157,268 of record NZ_SGUB01000005.1, on the reverse strand, counting down.
CGGTGTCGACGACCTCCTCGACGGGCTTGGCTCCGTCGCCGGCGTCGTGGTCGGACTGGACCGCCACGTGCGCGACAGCGGCGAACTCGCCGCCCGCCACGACGCCCCGGTGTACGTCCCCGAGTGGATGACCGGCGTCACCGAGGATCTCGGCCCCGATGTCGACGTCGAGCGGTTCGGGTCGCGGCTCGCGGACACCGGCTTCGAGGCGATCCGGATCCGCGACTCGTCGGTGCCGCCGTGGCAGGAGGTCGGGCTCTTCGACGGCGAGACGCTGATCGTCCCGGAGTCGCTCGGGTCCGCGTCGTACTTCCGCGGCGACCGCGAGCGCCTCGGCGTCCACCCGATGCTGCGGCTCACCCCGCCGACGAGCGCGCTCTCCGGGCTCGACCCCGAGCGCGTGCTCGTCGGTCACGGCGTCGGCGTCCACGAGCGAGCCGCGGTCGCCGTCGAGGACGCCATCTCGGACTCGCGGCGCAAGGCGCCCGGGCTGTACGCGAAGACGCTCGCGTCCGCGCTGCCGTTCTGAACGCGACCGAGCGGGACGACCCGTGCGTGTCCTTTTGCCAATCCGTCCCATAGCGGAGGTCGAACAGTGATCTACGTCACCCGCGACCTACTGGCCGTACTCCGCGAGCGCGCCGCGAGCGAGGACCCAGACGGTGTGAACGTCCGGCTCTCCGCGACGCCGGCCGGCGAGTTCGAGGCCGACATCGGGCTCGACCCGGAGACGCCGGTGGTGACTCACTTCACACTGCCGTCGGTCGGGAATTCGGTCAACTCCGTGTTCGGCGTCGACCTCGGCACGCCGGCCGGCGAGGGGGGCGCGCGGTTCCTCTCGCACCCGGACGGGTTCCTCGGGGTGTCGCGCACCGACGACCTCGCGGCCGTGGTGATCGTCGCCGTCCCGCCGTACGACGGCGACTCTGTCGCGGCCTTCGACCGCTCCGGAACGGGAGTCGAACTGGCGGTCGTCGACGCCGCTCCGCCGAGCGAATCCGTGCCGGAGTGAGCGGAGAACAGGGGTTTCAAGCCGTCGGAGGGAATACCCCGGCGTAATGGCAGCACGGCCACCCGGCGGCGGCGACACGAAAGAGCCCGAGGCTATCGAGTTCGGTATCGCCGCGCTCGACGCCCGGCTCGACGAGGCGGACGTGTCGTTCCCCGCGACGACCGCGGAGCTCCGCGACGCGCTGGGCGATCAGGAGGTTCCCTACGACGCGCAGGGGCGCTCCCTCGCGCTCGCGGACGCGCTCGACCGCGTGCCGCAAGAGAAGTTCGAGAACGAGACCGAGTTCCTCGACGCCCTGTACCCGGTGTTCGACGAGGCGCGCCGCGAGGAGCGCGGCGTGATCGCCAGCCTCCGCGACGCGTTGCCGTTCTGAGCGGGAGCCAAGGGGGTCTGGGAGCGGCCGGCCGCGCCTAGCGCGCCTCCGAGCGCGCCTCGACCTCCGGCGCCTCCTCGTCGGGCTCGCCGGCGTCGTATCGTTCGATGACGTCGTTGATCAGGACGACGTCGCCGACGGCGCGGACCCAGCGGTACGGAACGATGACGCCGGTCGAGCCGCCCACCTGCCCGGCGAACAGCTCGTGGTTGAGTTCGGCGAGCGCGAGTCCGGTCACGGCGCGGGCGTCCAGATCGAGCTGGATGTCCTCGACTTCGCCGACGAAGACGCCATTGCTCGAGTACACCTCGCGACCGACGAGCGACGTGATCTCCTCGGGGGCTGCGTTCATACTCGGTACGGTCACGAGCGCGCCTATTAAGCGTTCGTTGTCGAACGACGCGCGTCGGACGGTGAGCGCGGGCTGGTCCCGCGGCCCGGGTTCCCGCCGCGCGCCGACGGCAGGAGGTTTTTCATAATTCGACCGTGAGGGATTCGTATGGCGACGAACACCTCGGAGCCGGACCCGACAGACGGCGGGGACTTCGACTACACCGGCGGGACGGTGGAACGGCCGGATCTCGTCGACGCGCTCGATCGCCGAGTGGACGGCGACGTGCGGTTCGACGACTACTCGAAGCGGCTGTACGCGACCGACGCCTCGGCGTACGAGGTCACGCCGATCGGCGTCGTGATCCCGGAGTCGACCGCGGACGTGGCAGCGGTCCACGAGTACTGCTTCGAGGAGGGGATCCCCGTCCTCCCCCGCGGCGGCGGTACCTCGCTCGCCGGCCAGACCGTGAACGAGGCGGTCGTCCTCGACCTGACCGACGAGATGGACGGCGTGCTGTCGACGGACCCCGACGCGGAGACCGCCCGCGTTCAGGCTGGCGCGTACGTGGGCGACCTCAACGCCGCGGTCGAACCGGCCGGGCTGAAGTTCGCACCCGACCCGGCGTGGCGCGACAAGTCCGCGGTCGGCGGGGCGATCGGCAACAACTCCACCGGCGCGCACTCGCTGAAGTACGGCAAGACGGACCACTACGTCGAGGAGTTGGAGGTCGTCCTCGCCGACGGCACCGTGACGACGTTCGGCGAGGTGGCGGTCGAGGAGCTCCGCGAGTCAGCGGACCCCGACGCCGACGGGCTCCTCCCGAGGATCCACGCCGAGGTCGTGCGGATCCTCGACGAGGAGGCCGACGAGATCGACGAGCGCTTCCCGGAGCTGAAGCGGAACGTTTCCGGCTACAACCTCGACCGCCTGCTCGCCGAGTACCGCGGCGAGCACGGCGAGGAGGGCGTCGTCAACCTCGGCCGCCTCATGGCCGGCAGCGAGGGGACGCTCGCGACCGTGACTGAGGCGACCGTCTCGCTCGTCGAGATCCCGGAGACGAAGGCGGTCGCGCTGCTGACCTACGAGGACCTCCTCGACGCGATGGAGGACGTCGCCGCGTGCCTCGAACACGACCCCGCCGCCGTCGAGGTAATGGACGACGTCCTCCTCGGGCTCGCGGCCGACACGCCGGAGTTCGAGGACGTCGTCGGGATGTTACCCGACGGCACCGACTCCGTGCTGCTCATCGAGTTCTACGCCGAGGACGACGCGACGGGAGAACAGAAGGTCGCGGACCTGATCGCGGACCGGGTCGGCGCGGCCGACGGCGCCGCGGGAGCCCGCGTCGAGACGACGACAGACCCGAGCGCGGGCGCCGCAGAGACGACGAGCCACCCTCGCCGCGCAGTCGACGCGCTGGAGGCGCACGACCCGGACGAGCGCGACCGGTTCTGGAAGATGCGGAAGGCGGGGCTACCGATCCTCCTCTCGCGCACCACCGACGAGAAGCACATCTCCTTCATCGAGGACTGCGCCATCCCGCCGGAACACCTCCCGGAGTACACCCGCGAGTTCCAAGAGATTCTGGAGGACAACGACACCTTCGCCACCTTCTACGCGCACGCCGGCCCGGGTGTGTTACACATCCGTCCGCTCATCAACACGAAGGAGGTCGACGACGTGGAGGCGATGCTCGACATCGCCGACCGCGTCACCGACGCGGTGGTCCGACTCGGCGGCTCCGTCTCGGGCGAACACGGCGACGGCCGCGCGCGGACCCAGTGGAACCGGAAGCTGTACGGCGACGACCTCTGGGAGTCGTTCCGCGACCTCAAGACCGCGTTCGATCCCGACTGGCTGCTCAACCCGGGCAACGTCTGCGGCGACGTCGACATGGGCGAGAACCTCCGGTTCGACGCCGACTACGAGTACGACGCCGGGTTCGACCCCGCGATGGAGTGGGCGGTCGACAACGGGATGCAGGGGATGGTGGAGCTCTGCCACGGCTGCGGCGGTTGCCGCGGCCCGCAGGAGACCACCGGCGGCGTGATGTGTCCCACTTACCGCGCCTCCGAGGAGGAGGTCCAGTCGACCCGCGGGCGGGCGAACATGCTCCGCGGGGCCATCTCCGGCGAGCTCCCGGACGACCCGACGGACGACGAGTTCGTCACCGAGGTGATGGACCTCTGCGTCGGCTGTAAGGGGTGTAAGGTGGACTGCCCGAGCGGCGTCGACATGGCGAAGCTGAAGGCGGAGGTCGAGCACGCCCACCACGACGAGCACGGGATCGATCTGCGGACGCGGCTGCTCGGACGCTTCGAGTCGCTCGCGCCGCTCGCCTCGAAGCTCGCGCCGCTCTCGAACCTCCCGAACAAGATCCCAGGGAGCGGGCTCATCGCGGAGAAGGCGCTCGGGATCGCGAGGGAGCGGGACCTCCCCGAGTTCCGCTCTGAGACCCTCGTCGACTGGTTCGAAGCCCGCGGCGGCGCGGGCGTCTCGCGCGAGGAGGCCGACCGCGACGTGCTGCTGTTCCCCGACGTGTACACGACCTACACGAACCCCGGCGCGGGGAAGGCCGCGGTGCGCGTGCTGGAGGCCGCGAACTGCCACGTCGAGATCCCGGACGTCGACGGGAGCGGGCGGCCGCCACACTCGAAGGGGATGCTCGACGTGTCGCGCGCGACGGCGAGGGACGCCGTGGAGACGCTCGCCCCCCGGGTCCGGGATGACTGGGAGGTGGTCGTCGTCGAACCGTCCGACGCCGTGATGCTCCAGTCCGACTACCACGACCTGCTCGACGGCGAGGCCAGCGACGTGCCGGACGAGGACGTGGCCGCCGTCTCGGAGAACGCCTACGGCGTCATGGAGTACGTCGACGCCCACCGGCTCGACGAGACTCTCTCCTTCGACGCCCCGACGGAGTCGCTCACCTACCACGGTCACTGTCACCAGAAGGCGACGAAGAAGGACCACCACGCGGTCGGCGTCCTCCGGCGCGCGGGCTACGGCGTCGACCCGCTCGACTCCTCCTGTTGTGGGATGGCGGGCTCGTTCGGCTACGAGGCCGAGCACTACTCGATGAGCAAGGCGATCGGCGAGAACCTCTTCGAGCAGGTGGACGCCAGCGACGGCGACGGTCTCGTCGCCCCCGGAACGTCCTGCCGGACGCAGCTGGAGGAGGGGCCGGGCGAAGTGCCGGAGCCGTCGCATCCCGTGGAGAAGCTGGCGGCCGCGCTGGCGTAGGGGGACGGCTCGTTCGGGCGGTCACCCGGCGTCAGACCACACGTTCGCCCCGGCAAGCGCGATGAGGTACGAGAACGCCGGGAACGTCACCGCGACCACGGCGAGAAACGCCGGGTCAAGCCCGCCGGGGTCCTCGGAGAGCCAACCGGTGTACTGGAGGACCCCAAGCGTGAGGACCACGACGGCCGTGTTGAGCGCGTACTCGGAGAGCGGAGGGTTCGGGAACCGCATGCGACCTGCTGGCGCCCTCGGTCACTCAACGCTTTCGACCCGATCTCGTTCGCGCTCGCGACGCCGCGCCAGCAGCCGCTCGATACCCTTCCCCGGTCCGCCCTCGATCGGCCACCCATTCGTGCGCCACTGCGGGGGTTCCGGCGAGAACTCCGGACAGGACCCCGAACACTCCCGCGCGGTGGGGACCTTCCCCTTCGCCGCGCAGTAGGGGACGAGCGCGCGCCCCTCGCGGCGGAGTTCGAAGTGTCGGCAGTCCGGCCGCATCGTGTCGTGGAAGGTGCGCCACCCCTTCCCGTAAGCGCGCTCGGCGATCTCTAGGCGGAGCGTCTCCGTCGCGGCGTCACGTCGCTCACCCGGTCCGGGAGAGAGGGCGCTCGGGTGCCACGCCACGTCGACCGCGTCGGCGTCGACGCCCGCGGAGAAGTCGGTCGCGAGGACCCCGGCCTCGACGGGCATCTCGCGGAGGAGGGCGGGCTCGACGCGTTCACCGGTCGTCTCGGTCGCGAGCCAGACCTCGTCGGCGAGCGCGGTCTCGACGTCGTGTTCGAGCTGGTCGGCGAGCCTGTCGGCCGCGCTGGCGTCTAGGTCCGGCTTGTTCTCGACCGCGACGATCCGCTCGACCCAGTCCGGATACGGTCGCTTGCGGCGGATCTGAATCCGGTTCCCGTCGCGCCGCTTCTCGATCAGGCCGCGGCCCGCCGCCCGGTGGACCGCCTGTCGAACGTAGCGCCACGGGTAGCCGGGGTCGGGCAGCGCGTCGCGGTACCACGCCCACGCGGCGGGCGCGCCGCGGACGACGTGGAGGAGGTCGGAGTCGATGGCCCGGTCGCCGAACGCGCGCCGCCGTTCGAACGCCGCGGGGTCGACCTCGATCACGACGGTGTCCCAGCGGCGCGCCTGCGTGCCGAGCTGGCGGGCGACGAGCGCGGGACGGCGTCCCTCGCTCGGGTGCCACTCCAGCTCGGCGTACCGACAGACCAACAGCTCGTAGCCGAACTCGGCGTCGGGCGTCACTGTCCACACCGTCGCGGGGCGCGGACAAAAGCGAAACGCTCGGGGCGGGGGCGCCCGCTGTCGGCCGATCGATCGCGCGCCCGTCGCCGCCCCCCGATCAGACGTACTTCCCGTCCTCCTCGTCTTTCCGCTCGTCGAGGTACACGTGGGCCTCCTCGAGGATCTCGCGCGGGCCGTCTTGGGTGATCGTGTTGAGCGCCTGGTCGTAGTCGCGCCACTGGAGGTCGCGGTGCTCCTTCGAGAGTTCGGCGCTCGCCTCGAACGAGCGGGCGATGAACAGGTGGACCGTCTTGTGGATGGTCTTGCCGTTCGCCTCGAACACGTAGTCGTACTCCTCGCGGAACCCGTCGATCAGCCGGAAATCCTCGATCCCGGCCTCCTCGCCGACTTCTCGTATCGCCGTCTGCTGGAGCTCCTCGTCCCCCTCGACCCCGCCCTTGGGGAACTCCCAGTCCCCCGGTCGGCTCTTCAGGAGCAAATACTCCCGTTCGCCGCGGGTATCGCGGAAAAGGATGGCTCCGGCGCTGGTCGCTTCGACCGTCATTGGCCGCAGGTAAGCGATCACCCCTAAAGAGCGTGTCGGACTCCCGAACGGATCCGAACGGCTCGGCCGCGTCGACCGGTCTTCGGCCGGATTCGCGGCGGGGTCTCGCGCGGCGACCGCGGGTAGGTGCGTTTTTACCGCTCCGGCGGTCATTCACGCACGACCCCCAGCCATGACCTTCGTCACGAAACTCCACTTCGCGTCCGGCGACCGCGACGTGCTCGCCGAGACCGTCCAAGAGCTCAAAGAGACGCTCGAACGCAAGGGCGCCGAGTGTAAGGGCCCGCACGCGAGCCCCTCGGAGCGCGTCACCGTGCCGCTGTACAAGGACCTCTCACCGGGCGACGAGTTCTCGCCGTGGCGCTACGACGTGTATCACCGCTCGATGGAGATCCACGGCGCCGACGACATCGCGCGGTCCGTCGTCGCGCGCGGCTTCCCCGACTCGATCCACGTCGAGGTCGAGGTCGGCCAGAAGAAACCGCTCGGTCACCGGCGCGACTGAGTCGCTCGACGCCGCCGAACCGACCGACGACTCCGGTCACGGCTGCGGTTTTCGCCGCGTCGGAATCCACGCGCCAGCGCCGGCTCAACCGAGCGTCCGGAGGTTCTCCGTCTCGACGCAGTCCGGCAGCCGCGCCAACGCGGCGTCGCACCACGCGTCGTGCCCGAGCGTGAGCGTCGTCTCCGGGTTCGCCGCCGCGAGCGCGGCCACACCCGCCGCCGCGGCGACCTGCGCCGCATCGTCGGTCCGCTCCGGAACCTCGGCGGTGAGCGGGTACGTCTCCGAGAGCGCGGGCGGATACGGCCCGAACGGTGGCTTCACGCGCCACACCGCGTCGTACGCGTGATTCGAGGGGGCCTTCGACTCGGTGAGCAGGAGGTCGTCGGGCGCCGCCAGCCGATCGAGTCGGTCGTGGTGTCGCATCACCTCGGGGCGACGGGCCGCCTCCCGTGAGGTGTAGAAGAACGCGTCCTTCGACCCGGGGTCGGTCCGCTCCAGTTCGTCGGCGTGGTCGAGCAGCGCGCGGTAGCCGTCGAGCATCGCCGGGTGGCCGCGGGCGCGGCGGTCGACCAGCTCCAGCAGCGTCCCCGAGCGGATCGCCTCCTTCACGCGGCGCAGTTCCTCGAAGGTGACGTGGAGGTTGTGCTCGGCGAGCAGCCGCTCCGCCTCGCCGTCGTCGAAGCCGCGGAGGTCCGCCGGCTCGTGGTCGGCGCACACGGGACACGAGCAGGGGAAGTAGTCGAGCGCTTCGAGGTGTTCGGTGCCCGAGACCGTCAGGTAGCGGCCGTCGCGGGCCATCAGCGCGTACGCGGCCGAGTCGAACAGATCGCAGCCAGCAGCCACCGCGAGCGCCAGCATCATCGGGTGGCCGGCCCCGAACAGGTGGACCGGCGCCCCCGGCCCGAGCCCGTGCTTCGCCGCGCGCACCGCCTCGACCACCTCGGCGTAGCGGTACGAGTTGAGCAGCGGCACCATCGCCCCGACCGGGAACACGTCGAGGTCGGTCGCGGCCGCGTGGCGCCCCGCCTCCTCGCGGAGGTCGGCGTACGTCGCCCCCTGGACCGGCCCGTTGACGAGCATCTCGCCGGTCTCGGCGGCCTCGGCGTCTGCGAGCGCCCGCTTCGTCGTCTCGAGCTCTGACTCGGCGCGCTCGCGGTCGGCGTCCGGGGGCGTCGGCACGTCGACGGGCGTCGCCACGTCGCTGCCGATCTGTCGCTGGAACTCGATTATCTCCTCGGTCGTCACGTCGATGTCGCCGTACTCGGCCAGCTGGAAGGAGCCCGAGTCGGTCATGATCGCGCCGTCGAAGCCGAGGAACTCGTGGAGCCCCTCGTCGAGCACGCGGTCGCGGATGCGGTCCGTGCTGCGGATGATGTAGGAGTTCGTGATCAGCATCTCCGCGCCGAACTCCTCGCGGAGCCGCTCCGGCTCGATCGTGAGCACGTTGGGGTTGACCACGGGCAGGAGCGCCGGCGTCTCGACCGTGACGTCGGCGCGGGGGACCGTCAGCCGACCGATCCGCCCGGCGGCGTCGTGGTCCCGGATCTCGAAGTGATCGCGCATACCCGGACTGCGCGGACGCGAGCGGTAAGGGTTGCGTTCGGCGGCGAGCGCGCCCGCAGGGGCCGCCGCCCGGCGCGGGCGGGGCTCAGAGCCCGGTCGGATGCGAGAGGTACGTCGTCTCGACGCCCCAGTCGGCGGTCAGCGACTCCAGCGCCCGAACGCCGAACGTCTCCGTCGCGTAGTGGCCGGCGAGGAAGACTGTCAGCCCGGCCTCGCGGGCGTCGTGGTACACCTGTTGTTTCCCCTCGCCCGTGATCAGCGCGTCCGCGCCCGCCGCGACCGCCTCGTCGAGCCAGTCGACCCCGGAGCCGGTGACGACCGCGACCCGTTCGACCTCGTCGGGCCCGAAGTCCAGGACGCGCGTGGGCGACGGCTCGCCGTCCGGTTGGCCCTCGAACCCGTCGAGCGTCTCGCGGAGCGCGTCCACCGAGCGCGGCGCCGCCGTCTCCCCGATCGTGCCGATCGTCACCGGGCCGATCTCGCCGAAGGGGTCGCGGTCTTCGAGTCCGATCTCGGTGGCGACGCCCGCCGCGTTGCCCAGTTCCCGGTGGCCGTCGAGCGGGAGGTGCGAGACGTACAGCGCGATGTCGTGCTCGATGAGCGCCGCGATCCGGTCGTGGACGCGACCAGTCACGCGTTCGATGCCGCCCCACGAGAGCCCGTGGTGGACCACGAGGACGTCGGCGCCCGCGTCCGCGGCGGCCTCGATCGTCGCCGTCGCGGCGTCGACCGCGAAGGCGACCCGTTCGACCTCGGGGTCGTCGGCGGGTCCGGTGCCCGGGCTAGCGGCCTCGCCGCCCGGGCCGACCTGAAGGCCGTTCGCGCTCGCGTCGACGTCGGCGTACGCGGCCGTGTCGAGCTCCTCGTCGAGTCGGTCGACGTACTCGGAGAGCTTCATACCGGTCGGTGTGCGCGTCGGCGAATAAAGGGCGCGGAGCGGGCGCGGTCGAGAACGTCGGGGCCGGCGGTCGGGGGTCAGTCGTCGAGCTCCTCGGCGACGGAGTCCGGGACCGCGTCCGGGGAGCCGACCCCGGCGTCGGGAGCGTCCGACTCGACCGAGTCGCCCGTCTTCGGCGTGAAGTCGGGGTCGAACAGCCGGAGCGCCGTGCGGATCGTCTCCCAGTCGTCCTCGCCGGCCGCGTCTCGGAGCGAGCGCGTCGGGGCGGCGAGCAGCTGGCCGACGAGGGCGTCGGCGAGGTCGGCGACCGTCTGACGCTGCTCGTCCGTGAGGTCGCCCTGCGCCTCCAGCTTCGACATCGCGCGGTCGAGCTCGCGCGCCTTCACCCGGTCCGCGCCGGCGTACATCGCCGAGATGGCGTCGTCGGCGCGCTTGCGCTTGTACGCCTCGAGGATGCGGTCGAGCTCCGCGTCGATGATCGACTCGACCTCGCGCGCCTCCGCGGCGCGGCTCTCCCTAGTCCGCTGGGTCACGTCTTCGAGGTCGTCGATGTCGAAGACGGTCACGCCCTCGCGCGCGCCGGCCGCCGGATCGACGTCGCGGGGCTGCGCGATGTCGATACAGACGACCCGGCCGGCGCCGTCGACGTACGACGGGTGGACGACGAGGTCGGGGCTGCCGGTCGCGGTGACGACGAGGTCGGCGTCGGGGACCACGGCGGGGAGGTCCGCGAGCGGCACCGCCTCCGCGGGCGTGTCGACCTCCTCGGCGACGAACTCCGCGTGCGGGACGGTGCGGTTCGCGACGACGATGTCCGAGACCGGCGTGTCGTCGAGCGCCCGGGCCGCGAGCGTCCCCATCTCGCCGGCCCCGACGACGACGGCCGAGCCGTCGGTGAGGTCGATCTCGTCCGCCGCGAGCCGGACCGCGGCGGAACCGAGCGAGACGACGCCCTCGTTGATCTCGGTTTCCGTCCGCGCCCGCTCTCCGACGTGGAGCGCCTTCGTCACGGCGTCCTTGAGGACGGGGCCGATGCCGCCGGCGGACTTCGACTCCTCGTAGGCCTCCCGCAGCTGCCCGATGATCTGGTCTTCGCCGAGCACGAGCGACTCCAGCCCGGAGGCGACGCGCATCAGGTGTTCCAGGCTCTCCTCGTGGTCGAGGCGGCGGACCGCGCCGCCGCGGACGTCCGGCGCGAACGTCGACAGCGCCGTCGTGCCGTCGACGGTCCGGTCGGTGACGACGTACGCCTCCGAGCGGTTACACGTCTGCACCGCGAACGCCTCTTCGACCCCTTCTCGCGCGAGCAGGTCGGAGACGGTCGCGCGGACGCCGTCGCCGCCGGCGGCCTCGATCTCGTCGACGGTCGCGTCGGCGTGGGCGACGCTCACGCCGGCGATCGCACCCGTCTCTCTCATCGGTCGAGTACCTCCTCGATCACGGTGTCAGCCTCTTGCCGTCCGTTGGATCTCCCCTTTTGTAAACCCTTCCAAACCCCCCGGGATCTGACAACGCGTCGAACCGCTTCCCGGCGTTTCTCGGGAGGTATACCCTCGGATTTCAGTTCCTCGCGGATCTCGCCAGAGAGCGCCGCCATCTCGCCCGCCCCCTCTATCTCGGCCTCGATCCGCTCGCGTAACGCCTTCGCGAGCGCGGGGCTGGTCCCGCCCGTCGAGAGCGCGACGGTCACCGGCTCGTCTTCCACCGTCGCGGGCACCACGACGCTCCCGGGGTCGCGACCCCCGGAGACGTCGGTCCGGTTGACCAAGATCCCGCGGTCGAGCGCGGCCGACTCCACGGCGGCGTTGACCGCGGCGTCGTCGGTCGCGGCGACCGCGAGCGCGGGACCGAGCCGATCGATCCAGCCGGCGACCGCGTCGGCGTCCGGAGCGGCGCGCAGCAGTTCGATCGCGGTGTCGCGCTCCGCCGCAGGGTCGTCGGGCGAGGGCAATCGCTCGTCGAAGTCGGGACTCACGACCACGACGCGCGCGGCCTCGTCGAAGCCGCGGGCCTTCCGCGAGCCGACGGCGCCGCCGCCGAAGACGACCACCGTCTCGCCCGCGAAGTCGTGGTACAGCGGCGTCACGGACGGCCTCCGGTCCCCGCGATTCGGGGAGTCACGCCGTGTTGCTGTCCGCCCGGTCCGCGATGCGGATACCGGTCTTCTTCAGGATGCGCGTCGAGAACAGGGTGTCCCAGTCGTCCGCGCCGACGTCCCAGTAGTCGTCCATCAGCTCCCTGACCTCGGCGATCCGGCGCTCGCTCTCGGCCTCGGTGCGGCCGTGCGTCATGGCGAAGAAGTTGTACTCCCAAACGCCGGCGTGGCGCGGGCGCTCGTAGCAGTGCGTGACGAAGCCTAAGTCGGCGACGGCGGGGCCGACCTCGTCGAGGGCGTCTTCGGGCACGTCCCAGACGGTCATCCCGTTCTCCGTGTAGCCGAGCGCGTAGTGGTTCGGGATGACGCCGACGCGGCGCACCTTCCCCTCCCGCTCGAACCGCTTGATCGTCTCGATCACCCAGTCCACGTCGGCGCCGACCGCAGCGGCCACGTCGGCGTACGGCGTCTCGGTCACCGGGAGCCCGCCCTGGATCTCGACGACGAGGTCGCGCTCGTCGGGCGTCAACGTTCCGCGGTCGCTGGGCGAGACGTCGGGCCCGAGCCCCGAGAGGTCCACGTCGCCGTCGGGGACCGGCCCGTCGACGAGGAACTTCGCGCCGACGTGGAACTCCCGGAGCTTCGGGAGGTTGTACGTCTCCTGGCCCGTCGCGTCCTCGATCTCCGCGAGCACCTCCTCGACGCGGTCGCTCCCGTCCTTGTCGGGGTCCGGGTGGTCCGCGACGCTCACCACGAACCACATGTTGAGGTGCGGGTGCTCCCGCTCGTAGTTGTGTGCGACCGCGGTGAACTCGTTCACCGTCTCCGCGACCTCGTCGTAGCGGTCCTCGGGCGCGTGCATCGCGACGAGCGAGGCGGCGCCGCCGATCTCCTCGGCGTTGACGAGCGCGCCGAACCGCGAGAGGATCCCCTCCTCGTCGAGCTCGCGGACGCGCTCGCACAGCTCCGGTCCCGTCACGTCGACGCCGCGCTCGCGGAGCGCGGCCGCCGCCGCGTCGAAGGGGCGCTCCGCGACCGGGAAGCCGCCCTGGAACGCGTTGATGATCGCGCGGTCGAGCGCCGTCAGGTCCGCGTCGACCTCCTGCATGGACCGATCTCGGGGCCGCGCGAGAATAAGCGATCCGACCTGACGCCGCGCCGCCGCGGCGGAGGGTGACCGTCGACGCCCGGCGCGCTCCGGGAGCTACCCGTCCACGTCGCGGGCGATATCCGCGAGCGACGACCGCGGCCCGCGGTCCGCGTCGTACACGGTCCGCTCGCCGGGGATCCGCAGCCCGTACAGCTCGCCGGACACCACCACGTCGAGGACGACGCTCTCGCCCGGCTCCCGGCCGTTCGCGTCGAGCCACTCGACCAGCCGGTTCGTCCCCTCGCCGGACTCGCGCGCCAGCCGCCGGTTGTCGAACGCGCCGCGGAGGAGCCGCCCGCGCGAGTCGGCCGCGACACGCGCGTGGTACTCGTCGCGACCGATCGCGACGCGGATCAGGTCCCCCTGACTCACTCCGAGCGCGTCGCAGGTCCCGGACTCGACGCGCCCGTCGAGCGCGTCGTCGTCGGGAAGTCTGACGCAGGGGCGGCGAGTGCCGCCGCTCCGGGCGAGCGAGACGCGAACCGAGGAAACGTCCTCGCCGTCGGAGGGAACGCGAGGCATCGAAGCGCCGTTACTCGTCGGCGCCGTCGTCGTCGCCCTCGCCGAGCGCGGCCGCCACGTCGCCGTCGCCGTCGACGACGCTCGCGTTGATCTGCGCGATGTCGTCGTCGACCTCGCGGCCGCGGACGGTGATCCGCTTGCGCTCGCCCTCGCGGGAGGGCTCGAAGCCGACGCCGCCCTCGAGGAGGAGCTCCTTCAGGCGGGTGCCGGAGACGTCTTCGCGCATCGGGCGCCCGGTTTCGTCGGAGCCGCCGGTGAGTTCGATCGTATGGTCGGAGAGCCCGACGGCGTCGCCGCCGATCTCGTCGCCGAGTTCGCGACCGAGGAATCGGTTGGCGTCCTGTCCGTCGACCTCTCGCTGGAACGTCTCGCCGGTCTCGGGGTCGGCGACGACGACTTTGAATTCGGCCATGCCCGAACGCAGACCCCCGCGCATAAAAAGCACGTCGAAACGTCGGAACCGCGCGCCGCGCAGCGCTCAGTCGGCTGCCCCGCCGACGCGCACGATCCGACGCTCGCCGTCGCCCCACGGCCCCTCCACGAACGCGGTCTCGACCGCGCGGGCGACGGCGTCGGGGTCGTCCGGACCGCCGGCGTCGGCGACGCTCCCGACCGAGCCGGGATCGAACGACAGGCCGAGCGCGTCGTAGACCGGTTCGGTGACCGACGCGATCGGCGCGGCGTCCGCCGCCGAGACGACGAGGACGCCGGCGACAAGCGCCGCGTCGGCGCGCACGCGCTGCGCGAGCCCGGCGACCTTCCCGCCGCCCGCGGCCCCGCCGGTTTCCGTCGCACCGGCCCCAGCGACGCGCAGGGAGTGCTCGCCGGGGCAGAACGCGGCCGGGGGCTCGCCGCGGACCACGTCGGCGCCGAGGTCGCGGAGCGCGTCGCGGAGCGTCTCGGTCGCGGTCTCGTACCGCGAGTCGATCGACCCCCGGTCGCCGCCGGTCGGTACTGCGACGCCGAACGAGAGCGTCGACCCGGTGTACGCGACCGCGCGACCGCCCACGTCGCGCTCGACGGCAGGGAATCCGGCCGCGCGCGCCGCCCGCTTCGCCCGGTCGAACCCCGGCTCGCGGGCGTCCCGCCGGCCGAAGGCGACCTGCTTCGGCGGCGCCGTGACGCGGACGGCCGGGACCCCCTCCGCGGCCGACGCGAGCAGGTCGCCCGCCGGCTCCCGGTCGGCCGCCGGGGTCGCGAACTCGCCCCTGTACACGCGCATGGACGTGCCGACGGCGGCGGCACACAAGCCCCTTGCGCCGAGCGCGGTCGCTCGGGGCGGGGAGAAACCGAGGGCCCCGGGGGGCGCCGGCGCGTGACACAACAGTTTTGTCGGCGCTGGAAGTGGTACCGGTATCGATGAGCGACCTGAGCGCCCTGCCGGTTCAGGCGTACCTGACCGCCTGCCTGCTGGCCGGCGTCATCGGGCTCTGGCTCGGTCGGGTCGCGTGGCGGGAGCGCGACGAGCCCGGCGGCCTCGAGGTCGCGCTGTACCTCCTCAGCGGCGGCGGCGCGTCGCTGCTGTACGGCCTCCAGATCGCCGCGTCCGGTGAGCTCGCGATGCGCGTCGCGCTCAGCCTCGCGACGCCGCTCCTCGGCGCGCTTCCCGTCCTCTGGATGGCGTTCGCGCTGGCGTTCACCGGGCGCGAACGCTGGCGGACGGAGAACCGGATCGTCGCGCTCGCGACCCCCGCGTTCGTCTGGGTCCTCCTCGCGTGGTCGAGCGGGACCCACGGGCTGGCCCGGCGCTCCGTCGCCCCCGTCGCCGACGGCCCGTTCACGCTGCTCGGATACGGGTTGGGTCCCGCCGGCGGCGCGTTCGTCCTCTTCGCGTACGCGCTGTGTCTCGCCGGCGCGTCCCTCGTCGTCGACCTCTACGACCGGACCGGGAACCGCTACCGGCTCCAGACGTTCGTCGTGCTGCTCGGCACGCTGTTCCCGTTCCTCGCGGGGGCCGTGACGTTCGTCGACGTCGGGAGCTACGGGGACCTCTCGTGGCTGCCGACGGCGTTCGTGATCCACGGCGTGTTCCTCTACGGCACCGTCTTTTGGCTCGGCACCCTCGACGCCGCGGTCGTCGCGCGCGACACCGCGGTCGAGGTGATGCAGGACCCGGTGATCGTCTCCGGCTCCGACGGGCGGATCCGCGACCTCAACCCCGCCGCCGAGTCGCTCCTCCCGCCCGACGCGGTCGGCTCGTCGCTGTCGGACGTGTTCCCGCGGCTGGAGTCCGGCGTCGAACACCCGATCGCCATCGGGGACCGCGAGTTCGACATCCAAGAGAACCCGATCACGGACCCGCGCGGGACCGACCGCGGCCACGTCTTTCTGCTCCGCGACGTGACCGCGCGGGAGCGGCGACAGGCGGAACTCGAACGCCGGGAGGCGGAGCTCGAACGGCAGAACGAGCGGTTAGAGGAGTTCGCCGGCGTCGTCTCGCACGACCTGCGAAACCCACTCGCCGCCGCGTCTGCGGCCGTCGAGCTGGCCCGCCAGCGCGACGGCGACCCCGACGGCGCCTTAGAGCGGGCCGCGAACGCCCACGAGCGGATGGACGACATGATCGAGGGGCTCCTCGCGCTGGCGACGGCGGGGGAGACGGTCGACGACCTCGACCGGGTTTCGCTGGACGGGACGGTCAGACGCGTCTGGTCGCGGCTCGAGACCACCGACGCGACGCTGACCGTCGAGGGCGACGCGACCGCGTTGGCCGACCGCGACCGGCTCGAACAGCTGACCTCCAACCTGTTCCGCAACGCGATCGAACACGCGGGAGAGGACGTGGCCGTCACGGTCGCTATCACCCGGGGCGGCGACCGGGCCGCGCTCTCGATCGGCGACGACGGTCCCGGGATCCCGGCCGAGGAGCGCGAGCGAGTCACCGAGCGCGGCGTGTCGCTCGGCGGCGGCACCGGGCTGGGGCTGGCGATCGTCGGCGACATCGCCGAGGCGCACGGCTGGACGCTCTCGGTCGCCGAGTCCGACGCCGGCGGCGCGCGGTTCGTGATCGAGGGGATGGAGGTCGCCGACCCGTGACCGACCCGCCGGAGGCAACCGTCACGCTCCCCGCGGAGGTCGTCGAGCAATACGAGAAGTTCTCGCGGTTCAACTCCCCGTACCCCGCCCACGAACGCGGTCGCGCCGTCGACCTCTACCCGGGCAACGGGGTCGGCCACTCTCCGGTCGCCGGGACCGTCAGCGCGGTCCGCACCGTCGGCTGTCCGGACCGCCCGTACGCGGCCGACGAGGACCACCTGATCGTCGTCGGCCTCGACGACGAGTGGTGTGCTCGCGCGGGCGCGCCCTCCGGCACCGTCGCGCGGATCCTCCACGTGATCCCGGCGGTGACGCCGGGCGACCGGGTCACCGTCGGCGACGCGCTCGGCCCGACGACCCGCTCGGGCTTCTTCGGCCAGTGGGTCGACGACCACGTCCACCTCGGGTTCCGCCCGCCGGACGCGAATCCCCTCCGAGCGAGCGGGTCGCTCCCGGTCGCCGCGGACCTCCCCGTGGAGCGGGTCGCGTGGGACGGGACCGGAACCGTCGTCGAGCGGGGGCCGACCCACGTCGTGCTCGCCGGCCCGCGGCGGACCGAGCCCGGACCGTCGTTCGCGGCGCTCGCGAGCGACGGGGGGGTCCCGCTCGACGGCGGGCTGACGCACTACGCGGGCGGCGGGACGTTCGCGGCGAGCGACGCGGCGCCCGGCGAGGACGGAAGAGACGAGCGACGCCCGCGGTCGGGCGACGCGGTGTCCCTCCTCGGGACCCGGATCGGAACCGCGGCCGCCCACGGCGGGGGGTCGTCCGGGGCGCCACGGGTCGAGTGGGGGGCGGTCGACGTCCGCGCGAACGGCGATCGCATCGTGGGGCTCTCCCTGTTCGCCGCGCGCGGCGAGCGCTTCGGCGTCAAGTTGGTCTGTCCGGACCGGTCGTTCGCGATCGGCGAGTCGGTGACGGTCGAGCTCGTGCCAAGCGACGACCCGATCCGGCTCGGCGTCGGGTGAGCGAGGCCGTCAATCGATCGCCGGTTGTCGCCCGTTTCCGGGGGGTACAAGCCGTCCCGGGACGACCGGCGGGACATGGATCAGACGGACATCGCGGAGATGGACCCGCTCCCCGACGCGGCGACGCGGTTCGTCGAACAAAAGTTAGAGGACGAACACGGCTACCTCTCGTGGCTGAACACGTCGGTCGAGACGGTCGAGCGCGGGCGCGTCGTGCTCTCGATCCCCTTCGACGAGAAGCTCACGAACACGGACGGGCAGACGATCCACGGCGGCGTGGCGGCGACGCTGATTGACACGGCCGGCGGCGTCGCGCAGCGCACGACGTTCGAGGACCCGCTCGACGGCGGCGTCGCGACGGTGAACCTCAACGCGAACTACCTCCGCCCCGCGACCGGCGACCTCCGCGCGGAGGCCGAAGTGATCCGGGCCGGCGGCTCCATCGGCGTCAGCGAGATGACCGTCACCAGCGGCCTCGACGAGGACCGCGGCGAGGTCGTCGTCGGTCAGGGATCGTTTCGGCTGTTCCGCGAGTAGCCCGGGAGGTCGGCGAGGATCGCGTCGATCCCGCCGCGACCGCCGTCGCCGTCGAGTGCGGCCGCCAGCGCCGCGACCGGCTCGCGGCCGGCGCGATCGGGGGCCGCCCTGACGACGACCGACTGCTCGCCGAGCGGGACGAACGCACAGCCCAGCCGTTCCGCCGTCTCGCGGAGCCCGAGCCCGGCGTCCGCGTCGCCCGCGACGACCGCGCGGGCCGGGCTCTCGAACGCCTTCGCGGTCCGCTCGTAGCCGTCGATCCGCTCGGCGAGGTCCCGGCGGTCGGCGTCGCGCTCGTCCGCGAGGTCGTCGAGCGCCGTGTCGAGGCTCCGACGGAGGCCCGAGACTGTCGGCCGGTTCCGGAAGCGGAGGTCACGGTCGACGAGGTCCGCGATCCCGGTCACCGCCTCCGGGTTGCCGTCGGGGACGACAAGCCCCCACTCGCGGGTCCAGCCGCCGAGGGCTTCGGCGCCGACCTCGCGGTCGGTCGGTCCGGCGGTCACCGCCACGTCGGGGACGCCGTCGCGGAGGCGGCGGTGCCCCTCGCGCGAGCCGACGGCGAGGTACCGCGGGTTCGCGAGGCGGTCGAGCAGGCGGTTGAGCGCGGGGTCGTCCTCGCCGACGCCGAGCAGCGTCGGCGGGCGCACGTCCGGCGAGAACAGCTGTACCTCGACCGCCTCACCGGCGTCGAGGACCTCCGTGTCCGGGTCGACCGCGACGACGCCGTCAGCCTCGACGAGGCTCGT
This sequence comes from Halorubrum sp. GN12_10-3_MGM, assembly GCF_005435235.1. Classification (NCBI taxonomy): domain Archaea; kingdom Methanobacteriati; phylum Methanobacteriota; class Halobacteria; order Halobacteriales; family Haloferacaceae; genus Halorubrum; species Halorubrum sp. GN12_10-3_MGM. The sequence goes on along the minus strand of NZ_SGUB01000005.1, from coordinate 138,494 downwards.
CGTCGCGCCGGACCCCTTGTCCACCGGGTAGACGAGCGGGGGGGCGTCGTCGTCTAGGTCGAGCAGGCCGACGGGCATCAGCCGGAGACGGCCCTCCGAGTAGCGCTCGCTCACGCCCATCCGCCCCTCGACTGTCGCCGTCGCGGGCTCGGGCTGGCCGGCGGCGTCGCGGATCGCGGGCGCGACGAACGTGCGAAATATGGTGAGCGCGGACACCGGGTAGCCGGGGAGGCCGACGTACGCGGACTCGCCGACCGAGGCATCGTTCCGGGCGGCGTCCTCGCCGACGCCTTCGTCGCCGTCGCCGTCGCCGCCGTCGGAGCCGCCCCGGTCGAGCCGGCCGATCAGCATCGGCTTCCCGGGCTTGACCGCGACGCCGTGGAGCAGGAGCTCCCCGCGCGCCTCGATCACGCGGTAGATGACGTCGACCGCGCTCGCCGAGGTCGACCCCGACGAGAGCACGAGGTCGCACTCGTCGGCCGCCCGGCGCAGCAGCCGCTCCATCTCGTCGTAGTCGTCGCCGGCGTGCGGGTAGAGGACCGGCTCGCCGCCCGCCTCCTCGACGCCGGCGGCGATCGTCGTCGAGTTCACGTCGTAGATCTCCCCGCGGTCCGGGTTCAGCGCCTCGCCCGGGCGGACCAGCTCGTCGCCGGTCGAGACGATACCGACCCGCGGCCGCCCCTCGACCGGGACCTCGTCGACGCCGAGCGCCGACAGCAGCCCGATCTCGCGGGGCGTCAGCCGCGTGCCCGGTCCGAGCGCGCGGGCGCCGGCGGCGATGTCGGTCCCGGCTGTCATCACGTGATCGCCCGGCGCGACCGACGTGCGGACAGCGATCCGCGAGGGACCGTCGTCGTCGACCCCGTCCCCGCCCGAACCGAGCTCGTCGGTGCGCTCGACCATCACGACCGCGTCGGCGCCGTCGGGCATGACGGCGCCGGTGGAGATCTCCGCGCAGGTCCCCGGCTCGACGGTCACGTCGGGCGCGGCGCCCGCGTGGACCGCGCCGACGAGGTCGAGTTCGGCGGGATCCGCCTCGTCCGCGCCGAAGGTTTCCCGCGCGCGGACGGCGTACCCGTCCATCGACGCGCGGTCGAAGCCGGGCACGTCGATCGCGGCGTCGACGCGCTCGGCGAGAACGCGACCGCGGGCGTCCGCCAGCGAGACCGTCTCCGGGGTCGGCGACAGGTCGAGCGATTCGATCGCTTCGCGCGCGGCCTCGGGGGTCGCGAGGTCCCGGAACTCCTTGCGGTCGCTCATTCCGTCACCTCCCACAGTTCGACGTCGACGGACTCGCCGGCGTCGAGCCCCTCCCGCGGCTCGGGCACGACCACCCAGCCGTCAGCGAGCGCGACGCTAGAGAGGATGCCGGAGCCGCTCGCGCGGGTCGGCGTCGCGGTCGGGAGCGCGTCGTCGACCGCCGCGTCCCCGTCGGGGCCGTCGTCGGGACCCGAAAGTGACACGCGCGCGAAGGTCCGTACACCGGGCTCGCTCGCGACCTTCCGGCCGAGCGTCGCGCGCCGCGTCGGGAACGGCTCTACGTCGGCCCCGCCCGCGCGCTTCATCGCGGGGCGGAGGAACTGCGCCGCGTTGACGATACACGCGACCGGGTAGCCGGGCAGCGACACGATCGGCGTCCCCTCGGCGCGGCCGAGGCAGACTGGGTGCCCGGGCTTCAGCGCGACGCCGTGGACCAGCACCTCGCCGAGGTCGCCGACGACCTCGGGGATCAGGTCCCGCTCCCCGACCGACGAGCCGCCGGTGGTGACGACCACGTCGGCGTCGAGGTCGGCGGCGACGGCCTCGCGCAGCGCCTCCGGGTCGTCGGTGACGACGTCGCGGTAGCGCGCCTCGCCGCCCCAGCGCTCGACGAGCCGGGAGACGGTGAGCCCGTTCGTCTCGATCACCTCGCCGGGGCCGGGATCCGACTCCACCAGCTCCTCGCCGGTCGGAATCACGGCGACCTCTGGCGGCTCCCGGACCGTGACGGTGTCGAAGCCCACCGAGCGCAGCAGGCCGAGGTCGGAGGGGCGCAGGGCGTGGCCGGGCTCGTAGAGGCGCTGGCCGTCGGCGACATCCTCGCCGGCCTTGCCGACGTTCTCGCCGGTCGCGACCGCCTCGAACACCTCCACCTCGCCGCCGACCGACTCGACCTGTTCGATCATCACGACCGCGTCCGCGCCCTCCGGGACTGCGCTGCCGGTGTGGACCCGAGCGGCCTCGCCGGGCGCGACCGCGTCCGCCTCGGCGGGCTTGGCGGTCAGGACCGCCGGCGATCGGTCGCCGGCGCCGAAGGTGTCGCTCGCGCGGACGGCGTACCCGTCCATCGCGGCGCGGTCGTACCCCGGCACCGGCGCCGGCGCGTCGATCGGTTCGGCGACGACGCGGCCGTCGGCCGCCTCGACCGGGACCGTCTCCGTCCGGTCGTTCGGCGCGACGGCGTCGAGCAGCGTCGCCCTCGCGTCCGCGACCCGGGTCCGCCGCTTGAACCCGGACTCCCGTCTGTCGTGGCTCATGCTCACACATTCGCGGCCGCGGGCAAAAACCCCGTTCTCCGCGGGCGCCGGCGTTCGGACCCTCGGTCGCGGCCGCTCGCCGACGCCCCCGGCCGCCGACGCGCCCGGTCAGGCGAACCACGAGAGGAACCGGCGAGTCCGGTGGACCGACTGGAGGGCGGCGACCTTCGCGGCCGTGAGCGCGCCGAGGGTCGTCCGCCTGGTGGCCCGGGCGCCCCGGGCCGCGCCGGTCCGCGCGTAGTACCCGGACCGGCGTCCGGCGGCGCCGACGTAGTGTTTCGCCGCCATTCGGATCGGCGCGCGCCGGCCGTCGACGGTCGTCGTGCCGCGGCGGATCGCCGTCAGCACGTCGTCCGCGGTGACCTCGCCGACCGACTCTCGCCCCTCGATCGTCAGCTCAGTGAACGCCCGGCCGACGTACTGGAGGTGGTGCGCGTCGCTCGCGGCGACCCCCGGGTAGCCGTGGTTCGCCGCGAACCGCCGCGCGCGTCGGTTTCGGTACCCCGTGAACAGCCACGCGTTGAACACCTCGACGGCGTCGACCTCGGCGCCCGGCGCGGCGGCCCCGGCCGCGTCGACCGCGTCCTCGTCCGGCAGTTCCGCGTCCACGCCGGACATTTCGGCGTCCGGCGCTTCCCCGCCGGAGCCGTCGCCCGATCCGGGCGTCGGGATGTCGCGCTGACGGACGCCGTGGCGCGAGCGCTGAAACGGGTGGGGAACGATCGCGACGCCGCCCTGCTCGTGGATCCGCCGGACCGTCTCGGCGTACGGCTCGCCGCGCGGCGGCATTCGATCGACGCCGATCGCCAGCAGGTGGCCGTGCGCGGTCGACACCTCCACGCCGGGGATGCCGATCAGCCCGTACTCGGCGGCGGTCTCCGCGGCGCGTTTCGACTCGCGGATCACGTCGTGGTCGGTGATAACGACCGCGTCGAGCCCGATCTCGGCCGCGTGTTCCAAGATCAGATCGACCGGCTCGTGCCCGTCGTAGCTGTCCTCGGAGTGCACGTGCGGGTCGATGCTGACGGTGACGCGGGACACGACCGAACTACGCGGCGGGAGGTATATAAATGGAGGAGCGGCGGCGGTTGGCCGAGAAGGGATCCGTCGCGCGCGCCGTCGACGGTCTCACCCCTCTCGTAACACCCGCACCTCGTGGTCCGCGTTCCCGCGGTCCACGATGGCCACGTCGCACTGGACGTCCTGGATGCGCTCGAAGGTCGGCGGAGAGACGAGCCGCGAGGCCGCGGAGCGGTCCCCGCTCGACCCCATGAGGACGAGGTCGTAGGCGTCCGCGTTCGCGCCGAGAAACGCCGTCACCTCCGACCGCGCGACCCGCGTCTCGACCGGCCCTGTCGTGGTCTCGACGAGGTTCGCCAGCTTCGTCTCGGCCCGTCTGCGCTCGGACTCGGCGTCGATACAGGTACAGACGCTCACCCCGCCGCTTTCGCCGGCCAGTCGCTCTGCAAAGTCGATCATCGCGTGCGCCGAGTCGCCGGGCCGGGCGACCAGTACGAGGACGCGCCGCCAGGTGTGGACGCCCGTCGTCGACCGGAACGCGACGGCGTCGAGTGGACCGGCGAAGACCTCCCGGGCGAACGGCGAGAGGAGGCCGTCTTCGGTCTCGTACGGCGTCACGATCAGGTCCGAGTTCGTCGCGCGGGCGGTCTCGACGGCGACCCGGGCCGGATCGCCGTCGGCCGCGACGACCACCTCGCACGGCACGTCGAACCGGGCTCGGATCTCCGCGGCGTGAGGTTCGAGCCGCTCGACCGCCGCCGCCGCCGCTCGGTCCGAGACCTCCTCCTCGAAGTCGCCGTCGAACGACGCCCGCACCGAGTCCGGGAGGTCTCCGGGCGTCGCGGCGCCGTGGTCGGCGGACACTGCCCGCTCCGCGACCGCCATCTCCGCGTCGTCGACGATGTCGAGGAGGACGACCTTCCCGGCGTCGTGGGCGGCCGCGAGCCGCGCGCCGAAGAACGCGGTCGCCTCGCTCGTCTCCCCCCGCATCGGCACCAGGACGTGGTCGTCAGCCTGCGTGGTCCCGTAGAGGTAGCGAGCGCGCTCCTCGTAGAACCGCGTGCGCCAGACGGTGAACGCGCCCGCGACGAGACTGCCGGAGACCGCGACGGCCACGACGTAGGCCGCCGCCGGGTCGACGGTGGTGCCGAACACGAACACCGCGTCGCCGCGCGCGCTCACGAGGACCAGAAGCGCAGTCGAGAAGGCGGCCGGTTCCTCGACGCTGGCCAGCCACGTCAGGCCGCCGCAGAGCATGATCGACAGCCCGGCGCTGAGCGGACTGATCGCGCCGGTCGAGACGCCGCCGACACCGAGCAGCGAGAGCTCCAGCGCGGCCCACCCCGCGAGCGCCCCCGCCACGAGCCCACCGACAAACGTTCTCGGCGAGGAGTACTGTCCCTGCGGGTCGGAGAAGAGCGTGTAGGCTCCCGACGCCAGCGGCGGGAAGAGGAGAAACGAGAGGTCGGTCAGGTTCGTTATCTGAGTGACGAGCGCGATGAGCATCGGCACGAGCAACAGCGTCGTCAGGTGGAGCAGATTGCTCGTGTCCTCGGCCCACTGCCGGAGTTCCGCGAACTCCCGGCGTTCGATCCGACGTGCCCGTCGGCGAGCGGCGCCGAGTTTCGCTCGCAGCCTGTCCAGCATTACTCTTGCTTCGCTCGTGGCGGTCAAGAGCGTGGCGGAGCGTCCGACGCGAACGCCGAGCGTGACCCCGACGCGCGTCGGCGACGGAGACGACGCGGACCGAGACGCCTCGACGGGGAACCGAGCTCGCCGGACGACGACCGCACGCAGCCGGCGGTACCAACCGTTAGGTTCCCGGAGGCGAACGGGGACGTATGACCGACGCGGACGACGCCGGCGATCCCAGCGAGTTCCGTGACCTCGACGACCTGCCGGACGACCCGACCGACCGGGAGTACGTGGAGCGAACGATCCGGCTCGCCAAGGAGGCGGTCGAGGCCGGAAACACCCCGTTCGGCGCCCTGCTCGTGGTCGACGGCGAGGTCGTCAGCGAGGCGCGCAACGAGACGCGGACCGAGGACGACGTGACGGCGCACCCGGAGCTGACGCTCGCGCGGTGGGCCGCGCGGGAGCTCGACGCCGACGAGCTCGCGGACTGTACCATGTACGCCAGCACGGAGCCGTGCCCGATGTGTTCGACCGCGATCCACTACGCGGGGATCGACCGGGTCGTCTTCGGCGTCGACGGCGAGACGCTCGGCGAGCTCTCCGGCGGCGTGGTGCCGATCCCCTGCGAGGAAGTGGTCCGGCGCGGCGGCGGGGAGACGAGCGTCGAGGGACCGATCGCCGTCGACGCCGCGATGGCCGTTCACCGCCCCTTCTTCGGCGAGTCGTGACGGCGGAGTCAGATGCGAGCGACGGCGGAAGCGGTGGTTCGCCGGCCGTCCTCTGCGTCGGGGCCGCCGCAATAGACGAGTGGTACGCGGTCAGCAACCTCCCGGAGCCGGACGGCGGCGCGTTCGCCCGGGAGGTCACGTCCGCGTTCGGCGGCGTGGGCGCGAACGTCGCGGTCGCGCTCGACCGCCTCGGCCGCGACGCGGGGCTCGTCAGCCGCGTCGGCGACGACGAGTACGGCCGGAGAGCCCTGGAGTACCTCGGCGAGACGGGCGTGGACGGGACGCACGTCGCGGTCGGCGACGACGCCCACACCCGGTCCTTGATCCTCCGCGACCCGGATGGGGAGCGCGCCATCGTCACCGCCGGCGAGAGCTTCCGCGGGCTCCGCCTCGACGGCGACGCGCTCGCCGCGATGGCCGACGCCGACGCGGTCTTCCTCACCGCCTACACGCCTGACAGCGTGGCGCGGCGGGCCCTCGACCGGGTTCGGTCGCTCCGCGAAGCCGCCGAATCAGGCGAGTCAGGGAGCGACCCGCCCGCGCTCGTCTTCGACCTCTCGGGATCCGTCGAGGAGCTAGTCGGGCGCGGCACGGAGCCGGCGACGGTCCACCGGTTTCTCCATGAGGCCGACCTGTTCGTCGCGGACGGCGTCGCCGCGCCGGCGTTCTTCGGGTCGGCGGACGCCGCGGTCAAGCGGGTCGCGAGCGCGCATACCCGAGCGGCCGAGTCGGCGCCCTCACCCGGGCCCGAGTCGCGGTCGCGGGGTGGCCCGACGTGGCCCCGCGCCGTCCTCACGCACGGCGCCGACGGGATGACGGCGATCGCGGGCGGCGAGGTGTCCGAGTTCGACGCGTTCGACGTCGAGACGGTCGACGCGACCGGCGCCGGCGACGCGTTCACCGCCGGGCTGATCGACCGGTGGATCGCTGGAGCCCCCGCGGGGCCGTCCGCCGACCGTGACGGCGTCGCTGGCGGCGTCCGGTTCGCGGCCGCGATCGCCGCGATCAACTGTACGAGCCGGTTCACGCAGCCCGGGCTCCCGACGCGGAGCGAGGTCGAGGCGTTCCTCGCGGACCGCGGCGTCGACGTCGGCCGGTAGGGGACCCTCCTCCCGATCACCGCGCCCCGCTCACCGAACCGCGTCGGCGGCGTCGACGAGGTCCGCGACGCGGTCGGCGTCGACCGGGGCGGTCGTCTCGCCGCCCCGTTTCAGCGCGGTGCCGACGATCGCGCCGTCGGCGACGTCGAGCAGGTCGGCGACCGTCTCCGGCGTGACGCCGCTGCCGACGAGGACGGGCGTGTCGAGGCCGTGGTGCTCGCGCTCGGCGACGACCGACCCGAGGGCGTCGGTATCGACCGCCTCGCCGGTCCCCGGCCCGGAGGCGATCACGGCGTCGGCGAGGCCGCGCTCGGCGGTGTCGGCGAACGACTCGGCCGTGTACCCCGCGGGCGTCAGCGGGGCGGAGTGTTTCACGTCGGTGTCGGCGAAGACGCCGACGTCGACGCCGAGGCGGTCGCGCAGGCGGAGCGTCTCGTGGGCGCGCCCCTGGACGATCCCCTGGTCGGTGACGCGGGCGCCGGTGTGGACGTTCACCCGGACGAAGTCGGCGCCGACCGCGGCGGCGACCGAGAGGGCGGCCTCGGCGTCGTTCCGGAGGACGTTGACCCCGAGCGGGAGGTCCGTCTCGGCGGCGACCGCGGTCGCGGCGCGGGTCACGCCGGCGACGACGTGCGGCGGGACTTCGTCGGGGTAGAAGGGGGCGTCGCCGAAGTTCTCGATCACGATCCCGTCGACGCCGCCGCTGTCGAGCGCGCGCGCGTCGCTCGCGGCCCGGTCGACCGCCGCGCGCATCGCCTCGCGGCCGTCGTCGGGCGCGTTCGGGGCACCGGGAAGCGGCGGGAGGTGGACCATGCCGAGCAGCGGCGCAGCGGTGTCGAAGGTGGATTCGAACTCCATTCTCGGGGACGAGGAGGGCCTCGGACAAAAGCCTCCCCACAGCGTTTAGGCCGCCGGCCACCTGGATCCGGTCGAGATGGGAATCGACGCGACGACGACCGGCGACGGCGACGTGACGCTCGTCTTCTCGCTCGGCGCCGCGCGGTCGCTCGCCGACCCGGCCGCGGCGTTCGCCGACGCGCGCCAGTGGAGCCGCCACGTCGGCATCGTCGCGAACGAGGCGGACCGGGTCGCGCAGTTCGCGGGCGACTACGGGATTGACAACGACTACGCGCTCACGAAGTGGGACAAGTGGGGGACCCTCGCGGACATCCGCGAGCAGAGCGCCGCCCCGCGGTGCGTGTTCGTCGGCACGACCCGCGCGGACGAGTGCGTCGCCACCGAGACGGGCTACGAGTTCTTGCGCGTCGACGAGGCCGCCGAAAAGGCCGGCTGGGAGCTCTCTGACCCGAGCGCGACCGGCGCGGACGGGGGCGCCACTGACGACGAGCGCGGGAGGGGGCGCCTCGGCCGGCTGCGGCGCGCGGTACGCGAGGCGATCTCGCGGCTCCGGTAAGGCCTCGGTCCGCGCTTTTCGGTCGCCCGTCGTCCTCCGGGGTCGACCGCGGAAGGTACAAACCGTTCGTCGCCTAACGTGGGGTATGTCCTCACCGCTCGCGGACGAGCCGGTCGAACCGGCCGGCGACGACGCGGAGCCGCTCGACGGAGACGAGTGCGCCGACCACCTCGACGAACTGGGCGACGCGTGGGAGGTCGTCAACGACCACCACCTGGAGGCGAGCTACGAGTTCCCCGACTTCGAGACGGCGCTCGCGTTCACGAACGACGTGGGCGAGCTCGCCGAGGCGGAGTGGCACCACCCGGACATCTCGCTGTCGTGGGGCGAGGTCGGGATCGAGATGTGGAGCCACGAGGTCGGCGGCCTCACCCGCGCCGACTTCGTGATGGCGGCGCGGATGGACCGCCTGTACGCCGCCGACGGCGAGTGACCGCACCCGTCCTGACCTGACACATCAACAAACGGGTTTAAACCCCTCCCGGCGAAACGACGGGTAATGAGCGAGAACGTCTTCCTGGTCCCGATCGACCCGGAGAACTTCGACCGAACCGTCCGGTCCCCGGTCGATCTCACCGACTACCCCGATCGCCCCGAACCCCTCGCCGACCTCGACGAGACGCGCCTGTGGGCCGTCGACGACGACAGCGGCAACGGGTCGACGTTCGAGAAGATGGCGTCGGGCGACCTCCTGCTGTTCTACGCGGACGACGAGTACGTCGCGACCGGCCGCGTCGGCGAGGCGTTCGCGGACGAGGACCGCTGGGTGAGCGGGACCTTCTGGACCGCTTTCCCCACCACGCGGGTGTACACGGTCACCGACTTCGGCGCCGTCGCCGCGCCCAAGCGCGCAGTCAACCGGATCTTCGACTACTCGTCGTCGTACACGCCCGGCTTCATGCGCGTCGCCGACAGCCGCGTGACCGCCGACCTCTCGTCGATCGAGTCCGCGCTGGAACACTACACGAAGCGGAACGCCTGAGCCCGGGCCGCACGCGACGCTCCGTCGCTCCTTCAGTTCTCGACCGAATCCGTGAGCGTCGCGTACGCCGGCTCGTACGCCGCCGCGATCCGGTCGGGATCGCCGCGGACGTCGCCGGACAGCGCCGGCAGCGAGACGGTCGCGAGCGGCTCGATCATCTCCGTCACCGCGTCGACGTGCTCCTCGCGGCTCCCCTCTCGCGGGCTCCCGGCCGCGACCGCGCGGGCCTTGGCGTAGCGGTCGCCGGCGTATAGCCGCGCGCGGCCGGGGTCGACGACGGCGACCGCGTCGGGCGCGACCGGCCCGTCGCGGGGAAGGGTCCCGGCCACGTCGGCGTACGACTCGACGACGACCGGGACTGGCGTCCGCGCGACGCGGTCCGCGAGCCGCTCGATCGCGGGGAGGTGCGCCTCGGCCATCACCTCGTTGAACGCCGGTACGTCGCGCACGCGAGTCGCCTCCGCGAGGGGGAGGCGGTCGGTCAGCGCGTCGGGGAACAGCCCCGCCTCCTCGGCCGCGCCGTTGACGACGAAGCGCGTGCCGGACGCGGTGGTGACGCGGTCGCAGAGGAACGTGCGCTCTGCGTCGCCGAGCATGCCCGTCCGTCCCGGCGTCGGTCGCCAGAGCCGGTGGACGGGGTTGATCGATTCCGGCGTGACCGCCGAGGGCGACGGGGAATCGTCGTCGGCCGCCGCGAGCGCGCGGGTGTTCGCGGCCGCGAGGGTGCGGGCGTCCTTCCCGTAGAGTCGGGCCGCGTCGGTCGCGATCAAATAGTCGTCGTGGTCGAACCAGAGGTCGTTGCCGGCCCGGGGCTTGACGCCGACCGCGTCGCCCGCGCGGTCGGCGAGGTGGGCGACCAGCCCCGCCGAGAAGGTGGTCTTGCCGGCGTCGACGCGCGCGCCGCCGGCGACGAGGTACGTCGGCGGGTCGGATCGGTCCCCGGTCACGCCGACTCGTCGAGTTCGTCGGAGTCAGCGTCCGACTCGGCGTCGGTGTCGGACGCCCCGCTGTGGTCCTCGTCCGTGGCGAGCCCGTAGTATCCCGGGCCGTCCTCGGTCAGGGGCTCGGCGACGACCATGTCGTCGGCGTGGACCATCACCCACGGGACGGCCCAGTCGACCAGCACGGCCTCGGTGTCGGGGTCGACCTCGGCGTCCGGTTCTAACCCCTGAAGCAGGCGACCGATCTCCGGGATCGTGTACATCTGGTCCGGCTCGAACAGCTCCGCGGGCTCGTAGAAGTCGCACGGGTAGGTGGCGTCGAACGCCGACTTCGGTTCGGGCATGCGCGAGCGTACGCGACGGCGTCCGTAAACGCTGCCGATACGGTTCGAACCTCATTCCGTGGGGTGGCGCGCGCCTTCGAGTGGCCGCCGGAGGCGGCCGCGAGGAGCGCGTGCGAGGGAGTCGGCCGACTGGAGGGAGGCCGACGAGGCTGGGGCGGTGAGAGGTGCGGTGCCGTGCGGGACGGGGCTCAAACGGGCAGCCGCGCTCGCCGAATCCCAGCGACGCAAGCACCGCAGGGAGTGAGCACGGCGGACGACCGCGGAGCGCGGCGAAGCTGTGGGAGTCGAGCGCGGCTGGGGCTTCGGAGGCGTTCGTCATCGCCTCGCCGGCGACCAGTCATGACTCACACCGCCTACGCGAACCCGTCGCTCACCGGGCAACACGCTGCGAAAAAATGCGGATCTCGACGCGCGTAACGCGTCCGGAGACGCGCTTACTCGAACAGCTCGACGGCCTGCTCGTAGCGGGTGGACGGCTCGTCCCAGTCGACGACCTCAAAGAAGTTGTCGACGAACTCGCCGCGAGCCGGGCCGTAGTCGTGGTAGTAGGAGTGCTCCCAGACGTCGAGCGCGAGGATCGGGTGACCGCCCCAGACCGCGCCCTCGTCGTGGTTGTCGACCACGACGTTGCGAAGCTGATTCGAGAACGTGTCGTACACCAGCAGGGCCCAGCCGCTCGCGCTGCCCGCGGCGGCTTCGAACTCGCCCTTCCAGGCCTCGTACGAGCCGAAGTCCTCCTCGATACGGTCGGCGAGGTCTCCTTCGGGCTCGTCGCCGCCCTCCGGCGACATGTTCTGCCAGAACAGGTCGTGGAGGATGTGGCCCGACGAGTTGTGGGTCACGTCGCGGATGGCCCCGGCCGACGAGGAGAAGTCGTGGTCCTCGCGGTTGGCCTCGAGCGTCTCCTCGGCGGAGTTCCAGCCGTTGACGTACCCCTGGTGGTGGGTGTCATGGTGCCATTCGAGCACCTGTTCGGAGATGTGCGGTTCCAGCGCGTCGTAATCGTACGGCAGCGGATCGAGTTCGTAACTCATGCTTGTATCACCTATCACGAACATGTGCCGGAAACCTGTTAAAGATAATGCGGCACGTGGTACCACGCGTCACCGGACGTGAGTGTTACCGGGCGTTTCAGGCCAGCAGCGATGTGATTGCGGTTCCGGCGGTCGAAAGCGCGAGACGAGAGACCGATCCGAATCGGCTGTCGAGAGAACCGAGTAACTGAATTCGGTTTCGCGGTCGCTCACTGATTCAATCCCGCACGAAACGCGCGCAGCGCGAGCTGCGCCGCGCGCCTACGGTGGGACTGGGATTCGAACCGATGTGAGACGGTCACCCTCCCTCCGCTCTGGCGCTGCGACTCACAGGCTTCGAATCCCGCACGAGACGCGCGCGGCGCGAGCTGCGCCGCGCACCTACGGTGGGACTGGGATTCGAACCCAGGAAGCCGTGAGGCTACCTGCTTTCAAGGCAGGCGCAATGGGCCACTCTGCCATCCCACCACACGTGACTGCTCGGCGTCGGACGACTAAGTGGTGTCGGATCCAACGCACCGGGCCCCGCCGCCGCGCACGAGACGCTCAGTCCCGAACCAATCGTTGCTCGCCGTCCTCGACGACCACGTCCAACCCCTTCTCGTGGACGAACGCGGCCGTGTAGTCCGGCACGACGCGCTCCGCGGCGAACCGCGCGCGGAGCATCGGGACCACGTCGAGGAGGTCCGCCCCGGTCTCCAGCGAGGGGGACGGCTCGACGAAGTCCACGGAGCGGTCGGCGTCGCGGCCGCGCTCCGCGAGCGTCGGCAGCGCGGGCGCCTCGAAAGCGCCGTCGAAGTCGATCGGTTCCGTGAACCCGGCGTAGTACGCCCGGCCGTCCGTCGAGGGCCCGAGGACCACTTCGGTCGTCCGGAGCTTCATCGCCGCGGAGTCGACGCTCGTCCGCGAGAGCAACGGCGCGGTCGGGGTGACGACCGCGACGGAGTCGGCGCCCTCCTCGCGCAAAAGGTGGGTGACGGTGTTGCCGGCGCGCGCGCCGAACGACGAACCGACCTGCCGCTCGAAGCGGACCTCGTCGGTGCCGCCGAGGGTGTCCGCGACGAGCGTCCGCAGCTCCGCCTCCGGACTCGTCTCCGTCCGGTGCTCGGCGGGGAGGTCCTCGTCGTCGGGATAGTTGACGAGGAGCTCGCCGCCGGAGCGGTCGACCGCGAGGACGGCGTCACGGAATTGCGCCTCGTAGAGGTCAGCCGCCTCGGCGGCGGACAGCGGCGTCGACTCGGCGATCGCGGTTCCGACGAGCCCCTCGCGGGGCGGATTCGCCAGCAGGACGACGACGGTCATACGGGATCGCGGCGCGGGAGCGCCTTCAAGTCGCCGTTTCGGTCCGAGGAAGGGGAGCCCGGACGCGCGGACCGATCTGGGAGATGCGGCGGTCGGTCAGGAGAAGTCGCGGCGCATCGCGATCTCGAACCACGGGCAGAGGCGGAGCTGCCGGTACAGCTCGGGGTTCTCGTGGAGGTGGTCGTAGTCGGCCCACAGCATCCCGCCGATCTCGTCGTCGTCCGGGTCCAAGGCGGTGTCGTCGAGGGTCACCTTCAGCACCGCACACACCTCCCACTCGACGCCCTCGTTCGGGTAGTAGCGCTTGTACTCGAACTTGTCCGTCACCCGGAGGTCGTCGTACTGGTCGGGCGAGATGCCCAGCTCCTCTTCGAGGCGCTGCTCGGTAGCGTCCTCCTGAGATTGTCCCTCGACGGGGTGGGAGGCGACCGTGCCGTCCCAGTGGCCGTCCCAGAGGCGCTTGTTCGGCGCGCGCTGGGCCAGCAGGATCCGGCCGTCCCGGTCGAAGACCAGGCAGGTGAACGCGCGGTGGCGGATCCCGTCGCCGGTGTGCGCGTCGAGTCGGTTCACCGTTCCCTGCGCGACGTCGTCCGGGTCGACGGCGATGACGTCCTGAAGCGCGTTCTCGTGGTCGGTGTCGCTCGCCTCGCCGGTCGCGTCGTCGCCGGCGGGATCCCCCGGCGCGGCCGCGTCTTCGGAACTCATGCGCGGTACGTCGCAGACCAAGGCTAATAAGGGTTCGATACGACGGTCGCCTCGCCGCGCCGGTCGTTCCGCTTTGGCCCGCCATCCGCCGATGCTACCGCCCGCCGCCCGGGGGCGCTTCGACGCTCTTAACCGCGTCCCGGCGCTACTAGCCGCGGATGAGTGACCCGGCGCTCGACGTCGTCGAGTTCGTGTTGACGACGCACTTCTACACGCAGAACCGCGACCTCGACGAGAACGACCTGCCCCCGCGGTTCCGACAGGTGTTCTGGTCGGCCGACGCCGCCGAGGACGCCCCCGGCGGCGTGGAGCGACCGCTGAAGGCGACCGACGAGGCCACCCGCACCGCGACGGGCGTCGAGCGACCCTGGGACGCGGTCTCCGACCTCCTCTTCACCCAACGCACGGAGTTCTCCGGCGAGATATCGCTGACGCAGCCCGGAATGGGACTGGAGTGGTACCGCGACCACGCCGACGACGACCGGATCGCCGGGAACCCGACGCTCGTCGCCGCCTTGGAGGCCGCGGACGACCTCGATGCGCCGGTGACGCGCGAGGCGGCGAGAGACGACGTGCGGCCGGTCCAAGCCGACCGCGTCTGGATCGACGCGCTGCTCTCGCAGTACTTCGACGAGGACGAGGACGGGGAGATGCTCGACCTCGTCAACGTCCGCGCGCCCGAGGAGATCGAGACGACGCTGGCGGACCTCGTCCTGACCGGCGACCAGGAGGGCGAGATCCAGAAGATCGTCAAGGCGATCGAACACCGCGAGTACCTCGCGGAGATCGGCCTCCGCGAGATCGGAAAGCTGCTGTTCGTCGGCCCGCCCGGCACCGGAAAGACCACCGTGTCGCGCGCGCTCGCTCACGAGCTCGGGCTCCCGTTCGTCGAGGTGAAGCTCTCGATGATCACGAGCCAGTACCTCGGCGAGACGTCGAAGAACGTCGAGAAGAGCTTCGAGGTGGCCAAGCGGCTCTCGCCGTGTATCCTCTTCATCGACGAGTTCGACTCGGTGGCGAAGACGCGCCGCTCGGACGAGCACGCCGCCCTGAAGCGCGCGGTGAACACCCTGCTGAAGTCGATCGACGAGGTGTCGCTGGTCCGCGACGAGGTCCTCCTCATCGGCGCGACGAACCACCCGGACCAGCTTGACGCCGCCGCGTGGCGCCGCTTCGACGAGATCGTCAACTTCCCCAAGCCGGACCGCGACATGCGCGCGGACATCCTCCGCGTGGTGACCAAGGAGATGAAGATCGCGGACTTCGACCCCGAGGAGGTCGCCGACCGGACCACCGGCCTCACCGGGTCCGACCTCCGGATGGTGCTCCGCGAGGCCGTCCTCGGCGCGCTCACGGAGGACCGGATGACGATCACGCAGGCGGACGTGATGGAGGCGGTCGAGGACTTTGAGGAGCGCGACAACCTCAAGAACATGGACATGATCGACGGGGAGGGCGCCGAAGTCCTCGGCGAGACGGGGTCGAACGACGCCCACGACCACGCGGATCACGACCACGATCACGCCGACGAGGGGTCACCCGACCCGGCCCGCGGCGCCGAGCCGCAGGGACGGACGCAGGACTGACCCGTCGGCTTCGGTTCTGCGGTCGAGTATGAACGCCGAGTTCGCGGGGACTCAGCGCCGAACGCCGGCGACCGTATAGCCGAACCCGCGATCGACGATCCGCGGGTCGAGGCCGGCGTCGTCCATCGCGGCCGCGAGGTCGTCCGGCGCGCGGAACCGCGACTCCATCCCGATCGCGCGTTCGCCGACGGCGAGGAGCCGTCCGAGCGGGTGGTCCGGATCGAACTCCCGGACGACGAGCGCGCCGCCGGGCACGAGCGCGCGGGCCGTCTCCGCGAGCGCGGCGTCCTGATCGGGCAGGTGGTGGAACGCGTCGACGACCGTGACCGCGTCGACGCTGGCGTCCCGGAACGGGAGTCGCCCCGCGTCGCCGGCGAGGCCAGAGAGTCCGCGGACGCGCCGCGCCCGTGAGAGCATCTCGACGGAGGCGTCGACGACCGTGATGTCGGGACCGGTCAGCGCGGCCGCCGCCCGTCCGGACCCGCCGCCGACGTCGAGGAGGCGCTCGATCGGACACTCGGCGTGGGCGAGCCCCGCGGCGAGCGCCTCGCCGTCCGCCGGCGGCATCGCGAGGTCGTACAGCGGCGCTACCCGGTCGAAGAAGCCCACGTCGCCGAGTCCGTACATGAGCGGAATGAGCCCGGCGACGGATAAAGAGCCACCGACCGTGTTTAACCGCTCGACGCCGTACGACGACCCATGGAGTACGCGCTCGTCTGTCCCCCGGACGAGGGGACCACCCTGCGGCTCGATTACCGGGCCTTCGCGTACGCCGGGAAGTTCGTCGTCGGCGGGCCGGGGAAGTCGGTGATCCGGACGCCGGACGGGAGCCCGGCCGCGCCGGAGTGGGAGCCCGACGAACCGCTGCCGGAAACGGTCAACCCCGACGCGTTCGACGAGGACGTGATCGCCGCCGTCTCATTCTCCGCGGACCGCACCGACCCCTCCTGCTGTCGACTCCGCTACGTCACCGTCCACGCCGCGCGGCGCGGCGAGGGGATCGGCCCGCGGCTCATCGGCGAGACCGTCGCCGACCTGTCCGCCGCCGGCTTCGAGCGCGTGAAGATCGCCGTGAACAACCCGTTCGCGTACGAGGCGTGCCACAAGTGCGGCTTCGCGTACACGGGGGAGCAGACGGGTATCGCCGAGTTGGAGCTGGCGCGACCGGCGGCGGCGCCCGCGGACGCAGAGCCAGAGCGGTACCGCGAGGGGCTGGAAGCGTTTCGCGAGACTGACGGGGAACTGAGTCGAGCGGAGCGCCGATTCGTCGCCGAGCGGCTGAAGCGCGGGCCTCCGGAACTCGACCGGAGCCCGCGTGACGGCGGCTAGTTGAGCGCCCAGATCGCGTAATTGAGCGCGGTCGCGAAGCAGACCCACGCGAGGTAGGGGAGGAGAAGCGCCGCCGCGCGCCGGTCGACGCGGTCGAACGCCCAGACCGTCGCGACGACCAAGGGGAGGAGGACGGCGAGGACGACGAGCCCGAGGTCGGCGCGTTCGAGCCCCCAGAAGACCGGCGACCACGTGACGTTCAGGACGAGCTGGATCCCGAACAGCGCGAGCGCCGTTCGTACGCGCCCCGCCGACGCCGCACCGTCGCGTCCGGCGAGAGAGACGAGGGCGGCTGCGGCGCCGCACAGCGCGTACAGGATCGGCCAGACGACGCCGAACGCCCAGCCGGGCGGGTAGAAGGCGGGCAGCTCCAGCGCCGCGAACCACGCGCTCTGTGTCGTGGTGAAGGGGACGCCGAGCGCGCCGATCAGGTTGACGGCGACCGCCGCGCCGGCGATGCGGAGGATGTCGCGTCGGTCCGGAAGCCGAGAGGTCGCGGTCGTCGCCATGGGCGTTCTCGACCCCGCTCGGGCTTAAATCCCGCTCAGATCGCGTCGTAGTCCTCCCGGAACGTCTCCAGCGTGGCCGCGAGCACGCCGATCACGATGGGGCCGACGAAGAGCCCGGTGAACCCGACCGAGTAGATGCCGCCGAACACGCCGAGGAGGATGACCGCGGGGTTGAGGTGCGCCTGCTGGTCGATGACGAGCGGTCGGGCGTAGTTGTCAACCATCGCGATCACCGCGACGCCGTAGACGGCGAGGAACACGCCCGCGGTCACCTGGTCGATGATCACGAGGTATGCGGCCGCCGGCCCCCACACGAAGAAGGCCCCGATGAGGGGTAAAAGCGCCAGCACCGCCATCACGAACGTCCAGAACACCACGTTGGGGATGCCGGCGGCCCACAGGCCGAGCCCGGCGACCAGTGCTTGGAGCAGCGCGACCGAGATGTGGCCGATGACGACCCCCCGAGTCATCACGTTGACGCGGTCGACGAGGTCGGCTGTGACCTCCGCCGGCAGCGGGCTCGTCTCTCGGATCCACCCGACGAACGCCGGACCGTCGATAAGGGTGTAGTACACCAGAAAGAGCGCGAGCGACAGGCCGACCGACGCTCGGATCGCCGTGTTCAAAACACCGCTAAACCCGCCGAACAGCGTCTGGACGAGTAGTTCGCCGCCGGTCTGGAGGAGATCGCCGATCTCGGGGTCCTGTCCCGTGAGCGTCGCGATTTCGGCTTCGATCGCGGCCACGTTTATCGACGTCTCGCCCGCCGCGATCGCGGTGAGGTCGCGGACGAACACCAACGTGATGTACGCAAGCGGCAAGATCACGGCGACGATGGCGGAGAGGATGAGCGTCAACGCTGACAGCATCTCGCCGAACCGCGTCGAGACGCGACGGCGGAGCCGGCGCGTGAGCCGCCGGTGGAAGGGGTAGAGGATGAACGCGAGGATCGCCGACGCGATCACGTACTCGACGAACGGGAGGATGACGAAGAGCGTGAGGAGCGAGACCGCTCCCATGAGCAGGAGGAGGAACGATTGCCCGCGGTTCATACGCCACGGTGTCCCCCGCGGACTATAAACGTGCCCCGCAGGCGGACGCAGTCGGCGGGTCTGCCGGCGAACGTGAGAGCGAAGGCGGATCTACCGACCGACCGTGACGGCGATCAGGCGCTCGCTTCGTCTTCGTCGAGGCCGGGCGCGGTCGCCGGGTCTACCTCCTCTGGCTCCTCTGCGCCGCCGCCCACGACCGTCTCGCCGTCGTCGGTCTCGACGTACACGTCGTCGGCGAAGCCGGCTAGCGCGTTCTCGTACTCCGGCTCGTCGAGCTTCCCCGGCGTCTCGGGGGCCTCGGCGAGACCCTCGGGCGGGCGGAACTCGCCCAGCGGGTCGTCGATGGTGATCCCGAAGTCGGTGAAGAAGGACTCGTACCGGCGGTAGTGCGCCTCGAGCTCGTCGCCCGGGATCTCCATCATCTCCGTCCAGCCGTGGTTGAAGAAGTCGAAGTTCGCCTGAACGTGGGTGATCTCGCGGGCCTCGGCCTCCGGGAACCCGGCCTCCAAAGCGGCGACGTAGGTGTCCATCGTCGCGTCGAAGAAGCTGTCGAGGTGATCGCGGCGCTCCTCGCGCCGGTCTTCGTCCGCCTTGTTGAGGAAGATGCTCGTGTGGAGGTCGACGAGCTTGTCGTTGGCGACATCGCCGACAACCGGCGTGGTCAGCGCCTTCTTGGCGGCCCAATGACGGATGTTCTGCCGGATTTTCATATCCGCGATTGGGCCGGGACGCTATTGAATGTGTGGCGTCTCATCGGGTCGAAGCGCGACCCGGCAACCGTTTCAGCTCTCGCCGAGCGCGTACACGTCACCCGCATGGGTCGCCGCGAGGACGACGCCGTCGACGACGGTCGGGGCGGCGCGGACGCCCTGGAGGAGGACGTCGGTGTAAGAGCGCTCGCGACTCCGGAAGGACCACCGCTCTGTCCCGTCTTCGACCGCGATCGCGCGGACGGTCCGACCGTCGCCGAGGTACGCGACCCCGTCCGCGACCATCGGCGCGGTCGCGCCGGCGATCTTTTCGTCGCTCCACAGGCGCTCGCCGCCGTCGCCGACGGCGACGAGGCCGAGTTCAGTCGGAACAACCGCTCTGTCGGCCGTGACGGCGACCGATCGCCGGACGGGCCCCGGGAGGTCGTCAGTCCATTCAACGCTTCCGTCGCCGAGGTCGAGCGCGTACAGGGTCCCGGCCCGCGTTCCGATCAGGACGCGGCCGTCGGCGACGGTCGGCGTCGCGGTCGCGTCGCCGTCGACGTCGGTCGTCCACAGTTCCGCTCCCGAGGCGGCGTCGTAGGCGACGACACGAGGACCGCCCGCGCCGTAGACGACAGTTCCGTCGGCGATGGCGGGCGCGGAAGCGTACTCAGCGAGGTCGTTGCGCCACCGTTCGGTCCCGTCGCGGTCGAACGCCGCGACGGTCTGCGTCTCGTAGCCGCCTCCCACGAACACGCCGTCGGTGGTCACGGTCGGCGCCGTCGTGATCTCCGCGTCGGTCAGCCGCCGCCACCGCACCTCACCGCTCTCGGCGTCGACGGCCGCCAGTCCGCGGTCTGTCTCGCCTCCGCCGTTCCACACCGTCACGTATGCGATGCCGTCGCGAACCGCCGGCGTCGACGACCCGTCGTGACCGACCTCCGTCGACCACTGTACCTCGCCGGTCGCGAGACCGAGACGAAACAAGGTCCCCGAGAACGAGACGTACACCCGATCGCCCACGACGACCGGCTGTGAGTGGTCGTACCGGTACGGCGTCCGGCGCCAGAACACGTCGACATCGTCTTTCGGTCCCGCCTCCTCGCGGTGTCCTCCGTGCGCCGGTCCCCACTGGAACTGCGAGCGTGCGCTGTCCTCGGCGCCGTTCGTCTCGACCTCCCGGTTCAGTTCGGGGTCCGGGCGGTCGCTGTCCGATCGCTCGTCGTCGCCGCCGCGCACGTTGTCGAGACAGCCACCAACTCCGACGAACCCACCGACCGCCAAGGTGGAGAGGGCAGTTCGTCTGTTCACGCCGCAACGTCCCCGAGAGGATTATAAGTGCCTTCTGTCGCCGGCGGGGTCGAGGCTTCCGTGGTCGGAATTATTATTGTGTGTGGAGCGCAATACTAAGCCGATCATGGACGACGCTGACGACTGGGCGGCGCAGGTGGAGGCGCAGCGAGCGGCGAAGGTCGAGCAGTTCCGCGACTCGGCCCGGTCGCCGCTGCCGGTCTCGATGCGAGGCGACGCGTTCCCCGGACTGGCGTACTTCGATCCGAACCCGGCGTTCCGGTTCGTGGTCCCGCTCCACGAGCACGACGAGAAGGAGACGGTGACCGTCGAGACGACCGCCGACGGTGAGCAGACGTACAGCCGCTGGGGCGAGTTCCGCTTCGAGGTCGACGGCGAGCAGGCGACGCTTCAGGCGTACCGACCGGCCGACGGCGCGGACCGGTTCTGGGTGCCGTTCCGCGACGCGACCAGCGGCGAGGAGACGTACGGCGCCGGTCGCTACCTCGATCTGGAGCCCGACCGCGACCGCGTCGACGGCGAGTGGATCGTGGACTTCAACCTGGCGTACAACCCGACGTGCGCGTACAACCACGCCTACGAGTGCCCGCTCGTACCGACGGAGAACTGGCTCGACGTCGCGATCGAGGCCGGCGAGCGGGACTTCCCCGCGGAGCCGGCCGGCGCGGACCACTGACCGGGACGCGACTTTTTCCGCGGGCGTCCGCGATCGACCGCCCTCGCCCCGTCGCGAGAAGGCCCCGAGTACGGCGTTTCCGGCGGGCGTGCGTCTCGGCCGCACAGTGGCGGGCGCGGATGACAACCCACATTAACCGTGAATCCGAACGCCGGGATATGAGCGATTCGTACGTGATCGTCGGTGACGGTATCGCGGGCGCGTCCGCGGCCGAGACCCTCCGCGATGAAGTGCCCGACGCCGAGATCACGGTTCTCACGGACGAGGGAGAGTCCCTCTACAACCGGATCCTGATCAAGGAGTACGCGAAGGGGAAGCTCCCCGAGGCCCCGATCTCGATCCATCAGGAATCGTGGTACGACGACCACGACGTCGACCTCCGGCTCAACACGGTCGTCGTCGACATCGACATCGAGAACGACGCGGTCCACACCCACGAGGGCGAGACGTTCGAGTACGATTCCCTCCTGCTGGCCGTCGGCGGCACGCCCCAGCAGCTCCCGGTCGAGAACGCCGACGCGGAGGGGATCCACCACTTCTGGACCTTCCAGGACGCCCGCCGGATCAAAGAGAGCGTCGAGGGCGCCGAGCAGGCTGTCATCGTCGGCGCCGGACTGCTCGGCATCGACTTCGCGGCCATCTGCGGCGCGCAGGGCGTCGAGGCGAAGTACCTCATGCGCGGCGACAACTGGTGGCGCTACGCGCTCTCGGAGGAGGGCGCAGAGATCATGCACGAGGCGATGCGCGAGCGCGGCGTCGAGCCCGTCTTCGGCTCGGGCGTGGACCACTTCGAGGTCGACGACGACGGCCACGTCGAGGCCGCGGTCGACCCGAACGGCGAGCGCTACGAGTGCGACTTCGCGGGCGTCGCCATCGGGCTCGACTTCAACACCGAGCTCCTCCAAGACACGCCGCTGGAGCTCGACGACGGCATCGTCGTCGACGAGTTCATGCGAACCAACGTCGACAACGTGTTCGCCGCGGGCGACATCACGACGTTCAACGACCTCATCCTCGGCGAGCGCGCGAAGAACGGCTCGTGGGGGTCCGCGAAAGAGCAGGGGACGATCGCCGCCCGGAGCATGGTCGACTACGGCGCCGAGGAGTTCGAGTGGGTCTCCTCGTACTCGATCACGCACTTCGACTTCCCGTTCCTCTCGTTCGGCCACCCGACGCTCGGCGACGACTCCGTGGAGGCGACCACCGGCGAGAACGAGTGGCGCCGCGTCGCGCTGAAGGACGGGAAGGTCGTGGGCGGCGTGCTCATCGGCGACCTCTCGCCGCAGTCCGCCTTCAAGCAGCTGATGCGCGAGGGGCGCGACGTGAGCGGGCAGACCGACCTCCTCATGGAGCCCGGGTTCTCAGTCGACGACCTGGCGGCGACGACGGAGCAGTAGACCGCGGCACCGCCGCGAGTTCCGGTACCTTTTGGGCCGCGAGCGCGTATTCCTCATACCGATGAGCTCCGGACGGTCCCCCGACGACGAGTTCTTCGCCGCCTTCGTCGCGGAGTGTTCGGACCCGGTGGTCTCACTCGACCGCGAGGGGACCGTCGTCTACGTCAACCCCGCGACCGAAGCGGCGTTCGGCTACGCGCCCGACGAGCTACTTGGGCGCGACCTCGCCTCCGTCGTCGTGTCGGACGTGGGCGATGCGGGTAGCAGGTCGGTTCGCGACCGGCTCGCTCGGGCCGAGGGGCTCGACGAGAGCGGGAGCGTCTCGGTGCCGATCCGGCACGCCGACGGTCACACGGTGACGTTCTCCGCCCGCTTTCACGAACACGGCCCGGGTCGAGAGGGCCGCGACGGCGACGGAGACGACGACGGCAGCGGGGGCGGCGACGGCGAGCCGAGTCCGGACGACTGCGACGCGGTGTACACTGGGATCTTCCGCGACGGCGTCGAGGAGATCGGCGGGCAGCGGGCGGAGACGTTCCGCAACCTCGTCGAACACGCCGGGCACGCGATCTACGTCACCGACACCGACGGGACGATCGAGTACGTCAACCCGGCGTTCACGGACAACACCGGCTACGAGACCGCGGAGGCCCTAGGGGAGACGCCGGCGATACTCAACTCCGGCGAGATGTCCGACGAGTACTACGACGCGCTGTGGTCGACGCTCTTGGCCGGGGACGTGTGGGAAGAGGAGATAGTCGACCGGCGGCGCGACGGCACGCCGTACCACGCCCACCAGACCATCGCGCCGGTCGTCGACGACGACGGCGAGATCACGCGGTTCGTCGCCATTCAGACGGACATCACGGAACGGAAGGCCGCAACGGGGCGGCTGAAACAGTACCGGGACATCGTCGAGCAGCTCGACGACCCCGTCCTCCTCCAGAACCGCGACGGCGAGTTCGAGCTGCTCAACGAGGCGGTGAGCGAGTTCGCCGGGATACCCCGCGAGGAGCTGTACGGCGGCGACGAGTTCGCGTTCATGGACCCGGAGGCGGCCGCCGAGGTCGACGCGCGGCGGCGGGAGGTGCTCGAAACCGAGGCGATGACCGAGTACGAGATATCGCCGACGTTCCCCGAGAGCGACCGGGCGGCGACGTTCAGCACGCAGCGGTACCCCTACTACGACGCCGACGGCGATCTGGCCGGCACGTTCGCCATCTGTCGGGACGTCACCGAGCGCAAGGAGCGCGAACGCGACTTGGAGCGGTACGAGCGCGCGATCAACGGCGCGACCGACCTCATCGCCGCGGTCGACCGCGAGGGTCGACTCCTGTTCGCGAACCCCCAGTACCGCGAGTATCACGACCTCGGCGACGGCGACGTGACGGACGTGACGCTCGCTGACATCGTCCCCGACGACGACTACCGGCGGGTCGAGCGTGAGGTGGAGAGCGCGCTCCGGGGGGAGTCGGTGGAGTACCGGACGACCCGGACGCACCCGACCCGCGGGACGCGGACGATGGACGTGCGGTACTACCCCCTCGACAGCCCCGAGAGCGAGGAGCCCGCCGGGGTCGTCGGCGTGCTTCGGGACGTGACCGACAGCGAGAACCGCGCGCGACAGCTCAGGGTCGTCGACAGAGTCCTCCAGCACAACCTCCGGAACGCGCTGACGGTCGTCCGGGGACGGGCGAAGCAGATCGCGGCGGGGGCCGTCGACCCCGCCGACGCGGCCGAGTACATCGTGTCGCGGGCCGACGACCTGCTGGAGACGAGCGAGAAGTCCCACCACATCACCGAGGTGCTGAGCGACGCGCCGGAGACCGAACCCGTCGACATCGGGCGCGTCGCCCGACAGGTGGCCGCGGAGCGGGACGAGGAGTTCCCGAACGCGACGGTCGGCGTCTCGGTGCCCGACGACGGGCACGCGACGGCGTCCGCGACGACGTGGATCTCGCGGGCGATCGACGAACTGGTCCGAAACGCGGTCGAACATCACGACCGCGACCGGCCGACCGTCGCGGTGTCGGTCGAGGCCCGGCCCGACGCGGTCGAGGTCCGCGTCGAGGACGACGGGCCGGGGTTGACCGGGATGGACCGAGACGTCCTCGTCGACGGCACGGCGGTCGACGCGCTGTACCACGGCAGCGGCCTCGGGCTGTGGCTCGTCTACTGGGTCGTTCGACAGTCGGGCGGCTCGGCCGCCGTCGCGAGCGCGGAGCCCCGCGGTACGGCGATCACGCTCACGCTCCCCCGAGCGGACGACTGAGCCGCCGACAGTCGAACCGCTGCCAACGGCGGTGGAACGTCGCGCCCGCGACGCGGGGCGAACGGCGTCGGTCGAGTCAGCGACCGCCGCGAAACGTTTATGATTAACCATGTCATACGGTACCACATGTCACTTAGAGACACCGGACGGCGGCTACGGCTGCGTCGCACCGGTCGCGTTCCGGCCGACGCGCGGGTCCGGCACTACGACGAACTGGACGACGACGAACAGGAGATCGTGCGGGAGCTAGCCGACGAGCCGCAGACGGCGCCGGAGACCGGCGACCTCGACGACGGCGACGTGGTGAAGTTCACCGATTACTATCGGGTGCGAGCGCGGTGAGACCCCCGCGGCCGCCGAGAGGACCGCGACCGGTCGGTGAGCGGCGGAGGGGGTGGCTGCGCGGAAGCGAAGTTGTTTTCGCCGGGCGGGGGTAACCTGGCGCATGGACAGCGGCGGATCCACAGACATGACGCTGGCGTTCGAGCTGAAGGCGCTGAAAGCGCTCGCGGACCCCAACGCGGTGTTCAACAACGCCCGACAGTGGACGGAGTACGTCGGCGTCGTCAGCGAGAAGCCGACCTACGTCGTCACGAACTTCACGCGGAAACACCGCGTGCGACAGGACTTCTTCTCCGGGCCGCGCGGCGTCGAGGAGAGCTTAGAGAACATCAGCGGCCAGTTCGACACGGACCGCCACGTCTTCGTCGGGATCGACGACGAGGACGAGGCGGTCGCCGAGGCGACCGACTGGGAGTTCCTTCACGTCGAGGACGCTGCCGAGGCTGCGGAGTGGACGCTCGCGACCGAGGACGAGACCGACGAGGCGCCGGAAGAGCAGGCCCGAGACGACTGGCCCTGAGCGGCGACGGGTCTCCGAGCGGACTCCGGCCCTCCGGCGGTCGCCCGGAACGGCCATGCGCGGCTCGCCGACCGGGAGATGTTTTCACGCGGGCGCCGAACGTCGGTCCATGAGCGACCACGACGACCACGGCCACAGCCACGACGACCGAGAGGATCACGGTCACGGTCATGACCACGACCACGGCCGCGACCACCATCACCACCACGACGCCGAGTCGGTCGCGGTCGCGGTCGTCACCGTGTCCTCCTCGCGGTCAGCGGACGAGGACCCGGCGGGCGACTACGTCGCGGCCGCGTTCGAGGAGGCGGGCCACGAGGTGGCTGTCCGCGAGCTGATCCCCGACGACTACGACAGCGTCCAAGGCACCGTCGACCGCCTCGCCCGCCGGAAGGACACCGACGCGGTGGTGACCACCGGCGGGACGGGCGTCACGCCGGACGACGTCACGCCGGAGGCCGTGCGAGGGCTGTTCGCGAAGCGGCTCCCCGGGTTCGGCGAGCTGTTCCGCCGGCTCTCTCACGAGGTGGTCGGCACGCGGACGATCGGGTCGCGCGCGACTGCCGGGGTCGTCTCCGCCACGCCGGTGTTCTGTCTGCCGGGCTCGGAGAACGCGGTTCAGCTCGGCGTCGACGAGATCATACTCGCCGAGGTCGGCCACCTCGTCGGCCTCGCCGGGCGGGGCCTCAACGAGGAAGGTGACGAGAAAGACGCCGACGGGCAAGCCGACGGCGACGAAGATTCGCCGAGCGACGGGGCCTGACGCCCGGACCCTCAGACCGAAGTGAGGAAGTTCCGGACGAGGTCGTGGCCCGACCCGGTCAACACGCTCTCCGGGTGGAACTGGACCGCCTCGATCGGGTGTTCGCGGTGACGGATCCCCATCACGATCGACTCGCCGTCGTGGTCCGTGGTGGCCGTCACCGCGAACGCGTCGGTGACCTCGGTCGCCGCGAGCGAGTGGTAGCGGCCGCCCCGGAACCCCTGGTCGAGCCCGCGGAACACGCCCTCGCCGTCGTGGTCGACGGGGAACGCCTTGCCGTGAACCGGTTCCGGCGCGTGCCCGACGGTCCCGCCGTACTCGTACACGGCGGCCTCCAGACCGAGGCACACGCCCAGCGTCGGCACCGTCGGCGAGAGGTCGCGCAACACCGGCATCGTCACGCCCACGTCGCGGTCGTTCTTCGGGTGGCCCGGCCCGGGACTGATGATCACCGCGTCCGGATCCGCGGCCTCGACCTCGGCGAGCGACGCGGTGTTCTTGAACACCTCGACGCCGACCGGCTCGCCGTCGATCGTCTGGTCGGAGACGTACTCGACGAGGTTGTAGGTGAACGAGTCGAAGTTGTCGACGACGACGACCTTCATCGCTCCGCCTCCGAGCCGGTGGCGATCGGGTCGGCGTCGCCGGGCTCCCGGTCGGCGTTGCCGCCCTCGTCGGCTGCGTCCTCGCGGATCCGGTCGATCGCGGTCAACACGCCGTCCATTTTCTGTTCTGTCTCCTCGTACTCCGCGGCCGGGTCGGAGTCGGCGACGAGCCCCGCGCCCGCGCGGACGCCCACGACCGACTCGTCGCCCGACTCGTCGAGCGTCGCGGTCCGGATCACGATCGCGAAGTCGGCGTCGCCGGTCCACGAGTAGTAGCCGACGCCGCCGCCGTACGCCTCCCGCGGCGTCGTTTCGAGGTCGTCGATGATCTCCATCGCGCGCACCTTCGGCGCGCCGGTGAGCGTCCCCGCGGGGAACGTCGCGCGCGTCGCGTCGAAGGCGTCCGCGTCGGCCGCGAGCGTCCCGGTCACGGTCGACTCGATGTGTTGGACGTGACTGTACTTCAGCACGTTCATGAACTCCTCGACCCGGACGGAGCCGGGCTCCGAGACGCGCCGCACGTCGTTGCGCGCGAGGTCGACGAGCATCGTGTGCTCGGCGCGCTCCTTCCCGTCGGCGAGCATCTCGCCCGCGAGCCGGCGGTCCTCGACCGGGCTGGTCCCGCGCGGACAGGTCCCCGCGATCGGGTTCGAGACGACGCGGTCGCCCCGGACGGAGACGAGCGTCTCGGGGCTCGCGCCGACGACGCTCCGGTCGTCGTGGCGCAGCACGTACATGTACGGCGAGGGGTTCACGTCGCGCAGCGCCGCGTACAGGCCGAGCGAGTCCACCTCGCCGCGGAGCTCGCGGCTGCGCGAGATCACGCCCTGGTAGATGTCGCCGTCGAGGACGTGTCGCTTGGCCGTGCGGACGGCCTCCTCGTACTCCCCGCGGGGGTCCGCGGACTCCTCGCGGACGCGCACGCCGTCGGGGTCTGGCGGGGCGGCCTCTCGCAGTTCGGCGGCGACGCGCTCGGCCTCCGCGAGGAGGTCGTCGTACACCGCGGCCGGGTCGTCGTCGACGCCGATCACCGGGGTGAACACGAGTTCGGCGCCGCCCTCCCGCTCGTCGAACACGACGGTCCGGGTCGTGAGGGCGAACTCCGCGTCCGGGAACTCGGTCTCGGGGCGGTCGACACCGACCTCCTCTAACCAGAGGTCGTAGACCGCCTCGTACGCGAGGAAGCCGACGAACCCGCCCGAGAGGATCTGGCGGTCGGTGTCGGGGAAGCCGCGCAGGGCCACGTCGGGGAACGCGGCGCGGACGCGGTCGACCGCGTCGCCTTCGTCCGGGCCGAGGCCGGGCGCGGTCGTCGCGGCCCCCGCGTCGCCGTCGAGCCCGTCGCCGAGGAACTCGGCCGCCGGGCCGAGCTCGGTCACCTCCGTGCGATCCGGGTGGACGGAGACGACCGCCTCCGGGTCGTAGCCGACGAACGAGTAGCGGGCGTGCCGGTCCGCCTTCCCGCCGTTCGTGAACGCGCCGTCAGGGTCGCTGGAGGCGACCTTCTCGCCGGACTCCAGGAGGAACCCGTACGGCCCCTCGCCGACGAGGGTCGCGTACGCGCCGAGCGGGGTCACGTCGGCGTCGAGCGACGCGGACGCGCGGACGACGACCGGCTTCTCGGCATCGGCGGCCAGATCGACGAACTCGGCCTTCGGGCGGTCGAGCGAGGGGGCCGCGTCGCTCATGCCAGCTCCATCTCCCGGCCCGCGTTGGCGACGAAGCGGGCCACCGCGTTGTGGTCCTTCCGGCCGCCCTCGATCTCGACGCCCGACGCCACGTCGACCGCGAACGGGTCGGCGACGCGGACCGCCTCGGCGACGGTGTCTGCCGTGAGCCCGCCAGCGAGCACGACGGGCGTGGTGAGTCGCTCGGCGAGCTCGCCGGTCGCGCGCCAGTCGTGCGTCTCGCCGGTGCCGCCCGCGCCCGAGTCGTCCGTGGAGTCGACGACGAAGGCGTCGACCGCGCCGTCGAACTCCTCGGCGCGGGCCGGGTCGTCGGCGTCGACCGTGAGCAGCACCTTGCGCTCCGTCTCCGCGCGGATGTAGCGGAGCTCGTCGACGGTCCACTCACCGTGGAGCTGGATCGCGTCGGGCGCGGTCGTGCGGGCGAGCTCGACCGCGCGCTCGGCGGACTCGGGCATCGTCACGAGCGTCGCGGTGACGAACGCGGGCACGTCCGCGAGCAGCTCTGCCGCCTCGGCGGGGTCGACCTCGCGCGGCGAGTCGACCGGCACCTCCGTGATCACGCCCACCGCGTCGGCCCCCGCGTCGACCGCGGCGCGGAGGTCGGCCTCGCGCGTGATCCCGCAGATCTTCACCCGCGCCATCAGTCGTCGTCCTCCGCGGTCGTCGCGCCGTCCGCCGCTCCGCTCGTCCCCGCGTCAGCCGGGGGCGCCTCGTCGCCGTCGCAGAGGGCCGCGAACTTCTCGGCGGCCGCGCCGGAGTCGATCGCCTCCGCGGCGCGCTCGACGCCCGCGGCGAGGGTCTCGGCCTCGCCAGCGACGTAGACGGCTGCGCCCGCGTTCGCGAGGATCAGGTCGCGCTTCGGACCGGTGACCGAGCCGTCGACGATCCCGCGCAGGTCCGCGGCGTTCTCCGCGGGCGTCCCGCCGGCGACCGCCTCGATCGGGGCGCGGTCGAGCCCGAGGTCGGCGGGCTCGATCGTGAACTCCGTCACGTCCTCGCCGTCGACCTCGGCCGCGACCGTCTCGGAATGGATTCCGATCTCATCCATGCCCGCGCCGTGGACGACGAGCGCGCGCTCGACGGGCATGTGCGCCAGCGACCGCGCGATGACGGGGACGAGGTCGGGGTCGTACACGCCGAGCACCTGCGCGTCGGCGCCGGCGGGATTGGTGAGCGGGCCGAGGACGTTGAAGATCGTCCGCATCCCCAGTTCCTTGCGCGGACCGATGACGGCCTTCATCGCCGGGTGGAAGACGGGCGCGAGCATGAAGCCGATCCCGTCGTCCTCGATCGCCGCCTCGACGGCTGGCGGCTCCGCCTCGACGTCGGCCCCCGCGACCTCCAGCACGTCCGCGCTGCCCGAGGAGGAGGAGACCGAGTAGTTGCCGTGCTTGGCGATCGGGACGCCCGCGCCCGCGGCGACGACGGCGGCGGTCGTCGACACGTTGATCGTGTCGTGGTCGTCGCCGCCGGTGCCGCAGGTGTCGACGAGCGGCTCGCGGTCGGGCTCGATCGTGCGCGCCGCGTCGCGCATCCCCTGCGCGAACCCGGCGATCTCGGCCTCGGTCTCGCCCTTCGCCCGGAGCGCGGCGAGCAGCGCCCCGATCTGGGCCTCCGTCGCCTCCTCGAAGACGAGCCGCGCGGCCTCGCGCGCCTCCTCTACGGTCAGATCCTCCCCGTCCGTCACGCGCTCGACCGTGTCGTTGAGATTCATTGTGTCCACCGATGTAGTATTCCGCGTTATGATGTACAAGTATGTACACTGTTTTAACGCTGTCGCCGAGACGTGAGACGGTAACACGCAGTCAACGGGGCCGAGAACGGCGAAAACGGGCCTTTGTCGTAGCAACGACGGCGGTCGGCGCCTACTCCGCGTCGAGGGCGGTCGACCCGTCGGCCTCGACGACGACGACGGGGACCTCGGCGTCGCCGACGACCGTGTCGGTCGTGGAGCCGAACACGAACCGGCCGACGGTACCCGTCGTCGGCGCGCCCACGACGACCAGGTCGTAGTACGCGGACTGCTCGACGACCGCGCCCGCCGCGGTCCGGTCCTCGACGAGCCACCGGTCGGCGCGGTCGAACCCGGTGAGCCGGTCCTCGGCCGCGTCGAGGAGTCGTTCCCCCGCCGCGGCGTAGTCGGGGTCGGCCGCGCCGGCGGGGGCGACGGTCCCGGAGGCGTCGTCGTCGGGTGCCGCGTCGGCGAGCGCCGCGTCGGAGGGCACGACGTGGAACAGTTCGAGCCACGCGTCCGTGGCGTCCGCGATCTCCCGGGCGACGTCAACGGTGGCTCCGGAGTGCGGCCCGGGCCCGACGGCGACGAGGACCGAAGAGACCCGGTCGGGTCGCTCCGCGCGGTCGGCACCGTTCAGCGATACGTCGGCGGCGGTCGGAACCGCCCCCGCGTCGTCGACGGCGGGGCGGATCACGGGGTCGCCCACCGCGGGCGAGCCCGCGCGACCGGCGTCGCCGGCCGCGGTCGAACCGTTCGACTCGCCGCCGGGGGCGCCGTTTCGGGTGCCACCCTCTCGGGCGTTTCCGCCGTCGGCGTCGCTCCCGTTCATATTCGAACGTCTGACGCTCGTCAGATAAATCCCGTTGATTCCGCGTCCGCGGCCGGCTCGGTACGGTGCGTCGGGGCCCCCGACCGGAGCGGGCGGCGCCGGATCGGATCGACCGGACCGGACGAGATGCGACGGCATCGGCCGGGCCTCGGAGCGCGCTACTCCCGGAAGAACTCGTCGCGCTCGAACGGCTCGTCTTCGCCCTCCACCGCGAGGACGTCGAGCGCGGTCACCTCGGCGCCGACGCCGAGCAGGCCCGCGAGGCTCGGCTCGGTCCGGCCCTCGTCGCCGGAGATCAGCTCCTTGATGTAGAGGCCCCCCTCGCCGCGGATCTCGACGGTCGCGTGACGCGCGTCGTCGAGGTCGGCCGTCGCTTCGTACACGTCGCGCTCGCGCGTGATGCTCGCGCGGCGGTGGTCGACCCGGTTCGGCGTGTACTGCTCGACGGTCGCCCCCTCCAGCGTGGCGACCGCGTCCGCGAGGGCGTCGGCGTCCACGTCGGCGTCGAACGTCACCGCGGCGCGGTACCGCTTCGCGGCGTCGTGCTCCTTGACGCGCTCGACCATCTCGTAGGTCGCGAGGCGGAGCCCCTCCACCTCGACCGCGCCGTCGGCGAAGGCGTTGATGTCCGACTGGAGGCGGTCGGTGTCGACCCGGCGACGGCGCGGCTCCTCCACTTCGACCACGAACGGGCGGCCGGTGCCGAGCATGAGCGCGTCGACGTCCTCGCGGCCCGCACCGTGGAACGTCGCCTCCGTCCCGTCCATCACGTCCTCGACGACCGGCGCGGTGTACTCTTCGACGCTGTCGTCGTACAGGTAGCCGGAGCCGCCGCAGTGGTCGCAGGGGTCGGCCCCTTGCCGCCCGGAGCCCTTACACTCGCGACAGGGCCACTCGGTCTGGGGGATGTCCCGCTCCAGTTTCCTGTAGCGGCCGTAGACGAACGTGGAGTTCACCTTCGCGTCGATCTCGTCTTCGGCCAAGTCGATCGTGAACTGGACGTCGGGGCGGTCGAAGGAGACCTCGACGCCCGTGAGCCGCCCGAACCGCTTGCCGACCTCGCGGTTGAACTCCGACTTGAACGGCTCGCCCGCGTCCTCGTCGAGGCCGGCGTCGGCGCGGAGCAGCGCCTCGTTCTCCTCGATCAGCGGTGGCGGGCGCGTGCCGACGTTGTAGGTGGCGAACTCGACGCCCTCGACCGCCTCGGCGGCGCGGTCGGCCCAGTCGTCGAACGCGGCGCAGCGACCCTCGCACACCCAGCAGTCCGCGGTGTCGACCGCTTCGTGGTCCTCGTCGTCGCGCAACGCCAGCGACACGCGGAGCGCCGAGCCCCGGTCGGCGTTCGACAACCCGAAGCTCCGGTCGGCGACGAGCCGGCCGAGGCAGGCGTCGCACACCGGCCCGGTCTCTGTCGCGCGGGCCGCGACGTCGAGTACGTCCATACGCTCACCAGCGCGCCGCGTGGTAACTGTCTTACTACTCGGCGGGGCGGGCGGCGTGCCGATCCGTCGCGGCGGGGCGCACAGTCGGATCGTTCAATGTCGCCCGGACGGAGGGATTCGTATGGGAACGCCACTCGATCCGCGTGAGGAGCAGGTCGCCGAGGTCCTCGACCGGCTGTACGAGGAGTACCCTGACTCGACAATCTCGCTCAACTACTCGAATCGGCTGGAGCTGCTCATCGCGGTGATCCTCTCCGCGCAGTGTACGGACGAGCGCGTGAACAAGGTGTGCGCAGACCTGTTCGAGACGTACGAGACGCCCGAGGAGTACGCGAACGCGCCCCAAGAGGAGATGGCCGAGGCGATCAACTCGATCACCTACTACAACAACAAGGCGAAGTACATCCGCTCCGCGTGCGCGGACATCGCGGAGGAGCACGACGGCGAAGTGCCGGACACGATGTCCGAGCTGACGGACCTCGCGGGCGTGGGTCGCAAGACCGCGAACGTCGTCCTCCAGCACGGCCACGACGTGGTCGAGGGTATCGTCGTCGACACCCACGTCCAGCGGCTCACGCGGCGGCTGGGGGTCACCGAGGAGGAACGGCCAGAGGCGATCGAACAGGACCTGCTGGACGTCGTCCCCGAGAGCGACTGGCAGCAGTTCACTCACCTCATGATCGACCACGGGCGCGCGACCTGTACCGCGATCAACCCCGACTGCGCCGACTGCGTGCTCGCCGACATCTGTCCCTCAGAGAAGGGGGACGCCGAGGTCGACCTCGCCAGCGGCGAGGCGTGGTGAGCCCGGAGAAGCGGTCCGATCCGATGAAGTTCGGGAATTGTATTTAAAGACCCGACAGATAGGGGGCCAGGTCGAATTCGTCTCGGCGAAGGGGAACCCGCTTTCCGGTTTATATACTCGTCCGGCGTATTCGCAAGTGAGGAGAGACACAATGTCCACGAAGACCACAAACGAGTTCGGCGGCGAGTTCGGCGGAATCACGTTACTGGGGAAGGCGCACTCGCTGTCGGCGCTGTTCATCGTCCTGCTGCGGGCGACCATCGGCGGGATGATCCTGTTCGCGGGCCTCGGAAAGGTCTCGGAGTGGCCGTTCGACGCCAGCGGTTACCTCGTCCACGCGCCCGACGCGGCGAGCCCGGTCAGCGGCCTGTACGCCGCGATGGGGTCGACGCCGTGGTTCGTCGAGTTCGCGAACGTGTTCGTGCCCGCGACGCAGCTGCTGATCGGCACGGCGCTGATCCTCGGCGCGTTCGTCCGCCTGGCCGCGCTGGGCGGGGCGATACAGATGACGCTGTTCTACCTCGGCGGGTGGAGCGGCGACTTCCTCGCCCTGTTCGACTCGACGCTGGTGTACGCGATGGTGTTCCTCACCGTGGCCGCGTTCGGCGCGGGCCGTGTCCTCGGCCTCGACGCCTACATCGAGCAGATTCAGGTCGGCGGGCAGGCGCTCGTCGAGAAGGTCCCGGCGCTCCGGTACGTCCTCGGCTGAACGGGACGCGGGACCGAGCGTCGCAGCCCCCGGCGCGCGAACGCGCGCCGCCGACTCGTTTTCGACGCGCGGAGTGCGGTTCGGCCGATTCGATCTTCCCACTCGATTCACCTGCCCGAGCGCTCGTCGGAGAGCGACGGCGCCGCGCCTTCCGCCTTCCAATCCTTATAAGAGCGAGCGACCGGTACGGAGCGGTAATGGAACTCGGTTCGCGGGACGCGTTCTCCCGGATGGGGACGCTCGGCATCGAGGAGGAGTTCTACATCGTCGATGCCGAGGGCCGCCCGACGTCCGGGACCGACGACCTCGTGTACGGTCGCGACCCGCCCGCGGCGGTGCCGGAGGGGTTCGACCACGAGCTGTTCGAGTGTACGATAGAGGCCCAGACCGAAACGATCGAGGAGGGTGACGACCCCGCCGAGGCGCTCGCGACGGTCCGCGAGGCGCTCGTCGACCACGCCGCCGCCGACGGCTACCGGATCGCGGCCGCGGGGCTCCACCCGACAGCGAAGTGGCGCGAGCTCGACCACGTCCAGAAGCCGCGGTATCAGGCGCAGCTGGACCGCATCCAGTATCCCCAGCACCGCAACGTGACCGCGGGGCTCCACGTCCACGTCGGCGTCGACGACGCGGACAAGGCGGTCTGGGTCGCGAACCGGCTACGGTGGCACTGCCCGGTGCTGCTCGCGCTGTCGGCCAACTCCCCGTTCTGGAACGGGTTCGACACCGGGCTCGCCTCGGCCCGCGCCAAGGTGTTCGAGAACCTCCCGAACACCGGGATCCCCTCCGCCTTCGAGGACTTCGACGCCTTCCAGCGGTACGAGCGCCGGATGGTCGAGACGGAGTCCATCGCGGACCGCGGCGAGCTGTGGTTCGACGTGCGCCCCCACACCGGGCACGGGACCGTGGAGGTCCGCGCGCCCGATGTACAACGCGACCCGGCGATCACCCTCGCGCTCGCGGAGTACGTCCGTGCGCTGGTCGTCGACTACGCCGAGCGGTACGAGGACGGTGAGTCGCCCCGCTCCCTGCGCCGCGAACTCCTCGACGAGAACAAGTGGCGCGCGATCCGTCACGGCCACGACGCCGCGTTCGTCGACCGCGACGGCGAGGAAACGACCGCGCTCGGCGAGGTCGTCGACGCCGAGTGCGACCGGCTCGGGATTTCGGGGATCCGCGAGGTGTACGAGGCGGAGAGCGGCGCCACGCGCCAGCGCCGGATCCGCGAGGAGTCGGGCGTGGACGCGCTGTGTTCGGACCTCCTCGTGAGACCCTGACGGCGCTCAGGACGATCGGCGTCGAAGCGTTTCGTCGGAACGAAAGCGACGAGAAACCCTTTTGCCCGCGTGGCCCCCTGTTTCGGATATGACCACGGACGACACAGCCGCCGAGCCGGTCGACGACCCGGAGGAGTCGCCGACGGACCGGACGCGGGAGGAGCTTCGGAAGACGAAAGAGCGGCTCAGCGAGGGCGCCGACCAGGCGGTGAAGGGGTTCGACGACAACGTCGTCGACCTGCTCGCGTGGCTGCTCGACACCGAGACCCGGGCGCGCATCTACGTCTACCTGCGCGATAACCCCCACAGCACGAGCGACGAGGTCGCGGACGGGACCGGCCTCTACCCCAGCACCGTCCGCGAGGCGCTCGCCGAACTCCACGACGAGGGGACCGTCGAGCGCGGCAAGCGGAAGGCGGAGGGGGCGGGCAACAACCCCTACGAGTACGAGGCCATCGCGCCGAGCGAGCTGGTCCGCGGCGTCGTCGGCGACGTTCAGGCGGAGCTGAACGCCGTCTTCAATCTCGACCGGCGGCTCGGCGGCGAGTCGCCCGACGGCGACACCGAACCCGTCCAGATATCCGTCGACGACGAGGGCGGCGACGCCAGCGTGAGCGAAGCCGACGACGGCGCGGAGGGCGACGGAACGGACGACGAGACGGAGAACTGAGCCGGTCGACGACTCGGCCCCGCCGCCCGACTTCACCGGGCCGGGACGCGGTTCGGGACGTTTTAAGTTTGACCCACGCAACGGAGAGGCATGAACGTCGCGCTGGGAGGTACGTTCGACCCCGTTCACGACGGCCACCGCAAGCTGTTCGAGCGGGCGTTCGAGCTGGGTGACGTCACCGTCGGTCTCACCTCCGACGAGCTGGCGCCGGAGACCCGCCACGTCGACCGGTACGTCCGCCCGTTCGACCGGCGCGAGCGCGACCTCGAAGCGGAGTTGGCGCCGCTGGCCGAGTCGCACGGGCGCGACTACGAGGTCCGTGAGCTGACGGAGCCGACCGGCATCGCGGTCGAGCCGGAGTTCGACGCGCTAATCGTCTCCCCGGAGACGAAGGCGGGCGGCGAGCGGATCAACGAGATCCGTCGCGAGCGCGGGCGCGATCCCCTCGACTTGGTCGTCGTCGACCACGTCGCGGCCGAGGACGGCGAGCGCATCTCCTCGACGCGGATCGTCGCGGGCGAGATAGACGAACACGGCAACCTCACCCCGGACCGCGAGGGGCGGGGGGCGACGCGACCGGAATGACCGACGCGAACGCGACCGAGGGCGACGCGGGCGGGGCCGATGGTGCCGCTTCCGGTCGCGCGGCGCTCCGGCGGATCGCGCTCGGCGAGACGGGCTTCGAGCGAGCGACGGTGTGGAGCGCGGTCGGGCTCGCGCTGTCGTACGTCGCCTTCGACGCGACGGCGGCGGTCGGCGTCGGCGCCCCGGCGACCACCGGCGTCCTCGCCGCGGTGGCGGCGGTCGGCGCGGTCGCGTTCGCCGCGACCGGAGCCGGCGCCCTCCCGACGGCCCTCCTCGCGTACGGGCCCTTCGCAGGGACCCTGCTGCGGGGGCTCGGACCGACGCCGTACGCGGTCCCGGGCGGCCTCGGCGGCCCGCCCCTCTCGGCGGTCACCGCGCCGCTCGCGCTCGCCGCCGCCGCTGCGGTCGCGGTCGGCTTCGCGGCGGCGGTGGTCGGGTTCCTCGTCGGTCGGATACGGGAGTGAGCGACTTCGTCCGGGCCGCACCGCCGTCGCCGCCGTTCAGTCCTCGATTTTTCCGTTCAACACCTTCGCGGCGACCAGTATCGGGTCCCACACCGGACTGAACGGCGGCGCGTACGCGAGGTCGAGGCGCTCTACCTCGGGAACGGTCATGTCCGCCTCGATCGCGGTCGCGAGCGTGTCGATCCGGATCGCCGCGCGGTCGGTGCCGACGACGCTCCCGCCGAGGAGTCGCCTCGTGTCGCGGTCGGCGACGAGCGTCACGTCGGTCTCGGCCGCACCGGGGTAGTAGCCGGAGCGCGACCCCGCGGTCACCGTCTCGCTGACCGGGTCGAACCCGGCCGCCTCGGCCGCCTCGGGGTCGAGGATCCCGACCCGGGCCCCCTCGGTGTCGAACGCCTTCACCGCCGCCGTGCCCGCGATGTCCCCGACCGGCGCGGGATCCCCCGCGACCGTCGCACCGATCGCGCGACCGGCGCGGTTCGCGGTGAGTCCGAGGGGCATCCAGTCGGGCTCGCCCGTCACCGCGTGGCGCGCGGTCGCGCAGTCGCCCGCCGCGTACACGTCCGGGAGGCTAGTCCGGCCGTGGTCGTCTACCCGGACCGCGCCGCCCGGTCCGAGGTCGACCCCGGTGCCGTCGAGCAGTTCGGTGTTCGGTCGAATCCCGACCCCGACGACGGCCATGTCGACCGGAACGCGGTCGCCGCCGACGTCGATCGCCTCGATCCGCTCGTCGCCGACGAGCGCCTCGACCGGGGCGTCGGTGCGAACGCTGACGCCCTCGGCCTCGAGCGCGGTTTCGACGCGGTTCCCGACCGCCTCGCCGAACGGCGAGAGGAGGTGCCCGGACCGGTGGAAGACGCGGACGTCGACCCCGCGCTCCGAGAGCGCCTCGGCGACCTCGACGCCGACGTACCCGCCGCCGACGACCGCGGCGGTCTCGGGGGCCGGCATCGCCGCGTTGCGCTCGACGCGGTCGCGGTCGACCGCGCTCACGTCGACGCGGTCCGAGTCGTAGTCGTCGGGGTCCGCGACGTACGCGTCGATGGCGGCCGCCGCGTCCATGTCGTGAAGCGTGAACGCGCCGTCGAGGCCGCGCACGTCGAAGGGGCCGGAGTCGGCGCGCGCGCCGGTGGCGACGAGGAGGTCGCCGTACGCCTGCTCGACTCGATCACCGTCGGCCGTCTCGACCGTGACGCGCTTCGCGTCGGGGTCGACGGCGACCACCTCCCGGCCGCGTCGGAGGTCGATCCCCCGCTCGTCGACCTCGCTCGGCGACAGCGACAGGAGGTCCGACATGCGGTCGACGTAGCGGGCGATGAAGTACGGCATCCCGCAGTAGGCGTACGAGATCCAGCGACCCTTCTCGAAGACGACGACCTCTCGGTCGGGCGCCTCGCGACGGAACTTGCTGGCCGCGCTCAATCCAGCCGCGTCGGCGCCGACGACCACGAACGGATCGGTCATGACGTGACATCGACGGGACGGGTGAAAAAGTCACGCCGCGGGTGCGGCCGGGGCACGCGACCGGGAGAGCGCGGCTCGATCGCGCGGCCGTCGTCGATCAGTTGTCGCCGAGCAGTAGTCTGTCAGTCGTCGTCGGCCAGCCGCGAGAGCGTCTCGCGGGCGTTCGCGACTGCCTTCTCCTTCTTCGCCGGGTACGCCTCGACCTTCGTGCGGACGGTGAGACCCGGGCCGAGGCGGACCTCGTCGCGGAACGCCGCCTGTTTGTCGAGGCGGAGGAACAGCGCGCAGTTGTCGTCGACCCGCTCGTCAAGCTCGTCGAGGACGCGGTCGAGGTCCTCCAGCTCTGCGAGCCGGTCTAACACGTGTCGCATCTCGTCGGCCCGCTCGACCCGCGCCGAGAGCACGACGATGCGGTCCCCGTGGTGCCCCACGTTCTCGACGCGGTCGAGTTCGACCTCGTCGGAGAGGAGGGAGTACAGCGCCTGCTCGACCCGTTTGACGTCTTCGGTGGCGTACGAGAACGCGCGGAGGTCGACGTAGTGGAAGGGGACTTTCGGCATGCGGGACGGGTGGGGGCGGCGTTACTCCTCGCTCTCGACGGCGTCGAGCGCGTCCTCGGGGACGCCCGTCTCCTGGCCGTCCTCGAAGCTGACCGTGTACGTCGCGTCGCCGAACATGGTCTCCATCACCTGCGTGATCGTGCCCGACTCGCCGTCGTACTCGCTGTGTTTGTCGTGGAGCACGACTTCGTCTTCCTTCTCGAAGCTCATGGCGTTTCGTTCCGCCGGGACGGTTAAAAGCGCGCGGATCCCGACTGAGAGGACGCGGACCGCGCGCGGGGGAACGGGCGGGACGGCGACCCGCGTCGCCTCACGTCACCGCGAGCAGCACCGCGCCGAACGCGGTCATCAGCGCGACCCCCACCGCGAGCCAGACGACGGCGCTGTCGGCGGCGAGCGCGACTCCCACCGCGGCGACGACCGCGATCAGCCCGAACGCCGCGCCCGCGACCCCGCCGCGCCGAACGAGTCGGTCGAGCGCGTTCACCGCGCGCTGCCCGGGCGGCACCTCCGGGGTCTGCTCCGGGGGGGCGGAGAGCGTCTCGTCGACGGCGACGGGCTCGCTCGGGGAGTCGGGCGACGGATCGACCCGCACGTCGACGTAGCGCGTGTTCGACCCGTAGCCGGTGACGATCTTCAGCTTGCCGCGGACCCGCTCGTCGACGTCGGCGGTCGACACGTGGACGTGACGGGTGGCCTCGTCGGCGACGAAGTGGTTCCCCTCGTCGAGCGTCGCCACCCGGTCCAGCTCGTCGTCGAAGTGAAGGTGGACGTGCGTCGAGCGGCCGCTGTTCTCGAGCACGACCGGGAACGGCCCGTCGGTGACGAACGAGTCCGGCGCGTCGATGTCGTGGACCGCCTCCCCGTTCAGTTCGACGTCGAGTGTCGGCACGGGTGGAACCACGACCCCGCACTAAAAAAAGATTCACACGAGCGAGGAGTTCGGGCGGCGGCGTCGACCGCCGGAGGCCGTCGCCGCGGTCGGCGCCTCGGGGCGGATCCGCTCCCGCCGCTCCGGAGCGGAACCCCCTACGCAGCCGCCTCCTCGCGCATGTCCGGCGGGAGGAGGTTCGGGATCCCGTCTTCGATGGGGTACGTCTCGCCGCACTCCGTACAGGTGAGCGTCCCGGCGAGGACCTCCTCGTCGTCCGCGTCGTCGACGTCGAGTTCGAGAGTCGCCTTGTCGAGCGGACAGCAGATCACGTCCATCAGGGATTCTTTCATATCACTCGGTTGGGTCGGACCGATAAAAAAGCGTGCGGGTCCCGGCCGGCGCCCCGCGTCCGGAGCGTCGGCACGGTCCGGGCGGCCGCCCCGCCCGACCCGGATAACAACCTCTTTGGCGCCGCGCGCCGCCCTCGGTGACATGGGCATCCCGGCGGAGCGGATCGAGCGGCTGTTCGCGCTCGCTCGCGAGGCCGTCGTCGACGACGAGTACGATCGCGCCCGCGAGTACGTCGCCCGCGCCCGCCGGATCGCCGAGCGCAACCGCTGCGGCGTTCCCGCCGAGCTCTCACGGCGCGCCTGCGACGACTGCGCCGTCTACCTCCGCCCCGGCAAGACGAGCCGCGTCCGGACGCGACCCGGGCGCGTGGTCGTCCGGTGTACGGAATGCGGGTCGACGGCGCGGTACCCGTACGGTGAGGAGT
This sequence comes from Halorubrum sp. GN12_10-3_MGM, assembly GCF_005435235.1. NCBI lineage: Archaea > Methanobacteriati > Methanobacteriota > Halobacteria > Halobacteriales > Haloferacaceae > Halorubrum > Halorubrum sp. GN12_10-3_MGM. The sequence continues at coordinate 97,842 of NZ_SGUB01000005.1, read as the reverse complement.
GATCGCAGCGGTCGCTGGCCGACGACGCCACCCTCTCGACGCGGCCGCCGTGTGGCCGGTCGAACCGGGACACCGAAACGACTAATCCGAATTTCGGGAAACACGGAGACGTGACCGGATACGACGCGGTTCTCTTCGACAACGACGGCGTCTTGGTCGAGCCGCCGGCCCACGAGACGGCGGTCGAAGCGACGCGGGAAGCGTTCGAAGCGGTAGGCGTCCGAGACCCGGACCAGGCGCACGTCGACGACGTCGTACGCGGGACGACCGTCGAGAGACTGCGTGAGATGTGCGCGGTCTACGACGTGGACGTGGAGGCGTTCTGGCGAGCCCGAGAGCGGCTCGACGAACGGTCTCAGTTCGAGAAGTTCGAGTCGGGGTCACGGGCGCTCTACGACGACGTTCAGAGCGTCACGAACCTCGATCGACCCCGCGGCGTCGTGAGCAACAACCACCACAGCACGGTCGCGTTCGTGTTGGACTTCTTCGGCCTGCGGCACGCGTTCGACACCTATCACGGCCGAGAGAAGAGTGTCGAGAGCCTGGACCTGAAGAAGCCGAACACGCACTATCTCGACCGGGCGCTCGCGGAGCTCGGCGCCGAGTCGGCGCTCTACGTCGGCGACAGCGAGAGCGACGTGAGAGCGGCCCACCGGGCCGGGCTGGACTCGGCGTTCGTCCGACGGCCACATTGCCGGGACACGACCCTCTCCGTCGCGCCCACCCACGAAATCGACTCGCTCCGCGAACTCGCGGCCGTGACGGACGCGTGAGCGGAGACCGACCCCGAGGGCGATGCCCCCGAATCGAACAGATGACCCGTACGCGTCCCCCGGAGTCGCCGGGACGAGCTGAGCAGAGCGGACGCGCTCCGCCGTCGGATACGGACTACTCGGCGCGCTCGCGCAGCCGTTCGAGCACCGAGACCGTCCCGTTCATGTACCCGTCGTCCACCACCTCGTCGGCGGCATTGCGGGCGGCGGCGTCGGCGTTGGCGACCGCGTACGACTCGCCGGCGACGCCGAACGTCGACGCGTCGTTCTCGCTGTCGCCGATCGCGACGAACGCGGCGGGGTCGACGCCGAGCGCCTCGGCGACGACGCGGAGCGCGCGACCCTTGCTGACCCCCACCGATTTCACGTGGTAGGCGTAGCCGGTGTCGACGATCTCCACGTCGTCGCCCGCGGCCGCGGCGACCTCGCGGAGCAGCCCCGCGTCGACGTCGGGTCCGAGCGCGACCTCCGTCTCGCGCCAGCGGTTCACCGTGTCGCCGTCGCCCCAGCCGATCGCTCCGCCGCGCTCGCGGAACGCCTCGACGACGGCCCACGCCGCGTCCGGGTCGCCGACGAGCGTCGTCTCGCCGCCGACGTACGCGACGCCGCCGTTCTCCGCGATCACGGTCTCCTCGCGGCCGAGGAAGTGCGCGAGCGCCACCGGGTACGGGAACGCCTTGCCGGTGGCGAACACGACCGGCGCGTCCCACCCGGGCAACAACTCGAAGACTCGCGGATCGATCCGGCCGCTCGGCGTCGTCAGCGTACCGTCGATGTCGAGCGCGAGGGGCGGAACCATACCATCGGGTCGGCGGCACGGCGACAACTGTCTTCCGTTCGAACGGAGGCGGGGCGGACCGGACGGCGGCCGCCCGCGCGGCGCCTACCCGGAGCGGGTGCGACGGTCGAACAGCTCGCTGAAGACGACCGTCGGGAACAGCGGGACGAGCCGGCTCGGCGGTCGGCCCTTACCGTCGGTCTCGCGGACGGTGACTCGTTCGAGCAGGCCGGCGTCGGCCAGCTCGTAGAGCACGCGCCTGACCGTCGACGCCGAGAGGTCGACGCCCGAGCGCGCCGCGATGGTCTCCGTCGCCACGCCGACGGTCGAGCGCTCGTCCTCGGAGAGCCCGGCGAGCTCGTAGAGGAGCCGCTGGCGGCTCTCGGGGAGCGCGAGCACACGCCCCAGCGCCACGCAGGGCCGGGGAACGCCGTCGACGCCGGCGTCGACGTCGCCGGATCGGATCGTCGACGCCCCCGACCGCTCCGCGTTGACCGCCGCGCCCATCACGGCCGCGAGGGCGTCGTGGGCGTCGCCCGCGGCCCACTCGACGACCTCGCGGATCTGGTCGTGGCTGAGCGCGTCTCGGCCGAGCCCCGTCGAGCACCGGCTCGTCAGCAGCTCGACGAGCACGTGTCGGCGGTACTTCGCGAACTCGACGGTCGTCTCCGGCTCCCAGCCGATCGCGTCCGGCGGATCGCGGCCGAGGAACGCGGGGACGAGCCGCTCGCCCACGTCGTTCAGCCAGTCGATCAGCGTCGCCGCCGTCGGCGTCTCGGCCTCGTTCGCGTGGTCGACAGCGACGACGAGGTCCGGACCGGTGCGCATCGCGTCGCGCAGGGAGGCGGCCAGCTCCTCGGTCCCGATCCCGTGGTCGGGAACGGAGTCGTCGCTCATGGCGGCCAGCATCGCGTGGTACAGTCGGAAGCGGGTCGACGCCCGCCGGGCGTCGACGTAGACGAACCCGGGGATCGTCGGTTCGACCGCCCGCGTCGTCGTCTGGATGGCCCGACGGGGGCCGCTGTGCGCCGCGAGCCGGTCGAACAGCGAGGAGACGACGGCGGACTTCCCGCTCCCCTTCGGGCCGTACACGTAGACGCTCGGCGGGAGCGACCCGGAGAACGCGGGCTCGAACACGTCGAGCAGGCGCTCGATAGCCGGGCCGCGGCCGACCGGCGAGTCGACGTGGGTGACCGGGGAGACGGCCTCGAAGTCGGCGAGAACGCTCATGCCCGCGTCGTAGCCGAGCCGTCGCTCGATCCGGTCGTCGATGTTCACGGGCCCCCCTCCGTGATCGCCGAACAAAACTGTCGCGACTCGCGGAGCGCGCGCGGCGGCGCGGTCGGGCGGGTTCGGCGCGCCGACCGGCCCGTTACCAGTGTTCGGGTTTGTATCGGTTGATGAGCGCCGTGGAGACGACAAAGACGACTCCGCTGATGAGGCCGGCTATCACGCCGACGACGAGCCGAACGGAGATCGTTCCCGCCGAGACCACCGCCGTCACGGCCGCGACGACTGCCATCACGACGAGGAGGTTCCGCCGATCCCGCCGGTCGAGCCCGAGCCGGTCCAACATACCACCACCTCCTCGGCGCGGTGATTAAATACCCCACGTTCGCTCCGTGGCGAGGGCTCACCGGACGCGCGCCCTCGACGGCGCCGACCGCGGTCGCGGGAGCGAGCGCGGGACTCGCCCGATGGAAACCTATACCAGCGTCGGGCGAACTACGACTGGTATGTCGAACGACCCGGGCGTGGAGGCGCTCCACACGGTCGACGACCGGAGCAAAGTTGTCGCCGTCCTGACGACCGTGGCCGCGTTCGGTGCCGGCATGTTCACCGTCGGCGACATCGAGTTCGTCTCGATCGCCGCCGCCGCGATCGGGATCGGCGCCCGGTTCGGCTCGGTGTGGTGGGGCGCCCGGATCTTCGTCGACCGCGACTCGGCGGCGGTCGCCGACCAGCCGACTGCGGGGCGCTACCACCACGGCGCGGTCGGAGTCGCGCTCGTTCTGGCGGGCGCGCTCGCCCTGATCGCCCGGTATCTCGGCGTCGAGGTGACGACGGTCGCCGTCGCCGCGTCCGCGGTCGCCGCCGGCGCGTTCCTCGCCTTCTCCGCGTTGCTCCCGGACTGACGGTCGCACCGGGGCGCCGTCACCGAGACACCGGTCGCTGTCCGGGCGATTCCGACCGACCGCGGATGAGCGATGTGCCATAATAAAAGACCCCTGCCGAAAGTGAGGACGCGTTAGATCCCCGTGCCGGGGATCCAGACGGCCCAGTTGAGCAGTCCGGCGATGACGAGCAGGCCGAGCGTCAGCGACCAGACCACGATGGCGGCCGCCGGCGGGTCGAAGTGCGTGTCGGAGTGCGCGTAGAACACGCGCTGCGACGCCTCACCGACGACCGCGGCGAACACGCCGAACAGCGCGCCGAACAGCAGCGCGGGCGCGGCGCCGAACGCCAGCGGCGCGGTCAGGTCGGCCGCCGAGAGGTCCGTGAGCGTCGTGATGCCTCCCTGCCACACGGAGAGGAAGGCGGTCGACCCCGCCAGCGTCATGTGGTGGGTGACCGGGATCCGGTCGACGCCGAGGTTCAGGAACAGCAGCGACCCGGCACTGATCCCGAAGCCGGCGAACACGGCGATGAGGCCGTGCCCGCCGGTGATCATGTTGTACGTGATGACGGCCGAGGCGAGACCGGCGAAGAAGCCGATCGCCGCGACGTGCGACCACTTGTACATGTTCGGCAGCCACGGCTCGACGGCGAGGCGGTCCTCGCTGGCCTTGCCGCCGTCGCCCACCACTTCGCCGGGCTCGCGCATCTGCTCGCGCTCGAACGGCCCCATGTCGAAGTAGCCGTTCGCCTTGTCGCTCACCTTGCCGACGATGCTGTATCCGAACACCGCCCGAACGACGAGGGCGCTGATGACGATGCTCACCGGGATCGGGTCGACCGGGATCGCCAGCTGCCGGGAGAGCTGCTCGATGAGGACGCCGAAGACGCCGAAGACGGCCCCCACGGCGAGGATGTCGGGTTTACTCCCCAGCGCGAAGCCGATGTCCTTCGCGTTGTGGTAGTCGAATCCGGACTCCATATAGCCCTTGTTGGCAGCGTAACCGGCGGCCGCGACACCCCCCGCGAAGGAGATATGCGGGCCGAAGACGGGACCGAACCCGACGTCCACGCCGAATCCACCGCCGCCGAGCGACCCGCCGATCACGAGGAAGCCCGTGAAGATGAACGCCGGCAGGGCGCCGAGCGCCGCCCCGAAGGCGCCGCCCGCGAGCGCCCCGAGAAGGATCGCTGGATTGGTCAGGCTCTGGATCACGTCGGTCGGCGCGCCCGGGTCGTAGCCGACCTGTAGCACGGTGTCGGCCGCGACGGCCAGTTCCGGCAGCAGTTCGACGCTCATCTATTCGTCCTCCTCGTCGATCGCCCAGTTCTTCGAGCGCTCGACCGCGTCGTCCCAGCGGCCGTAGAGTTTGTCGACATCGGCCTGGTCCTTCTCGGGCGTGAACTCGCGGTCGATCTGCCAGTTGTCGCGCAGCTCGTCGACGTTGTCCCAGTAGCCGACCGCGAGCCCGGCGGCGTACGCCGAGCCGAGCGCGGTGGTCTCGTCGACCTCGGGCCGCGCGATGTCGGTCTGGATGATGTCGGACTGGAGCTGACAGAGGAAGTTGTTCTTCACCGCGCCGCCGTCGACGCGGAGCGTCGTGGTCTCCACGCCGGAGTCGGCCTCCATGGCCTCAGCGATGTCGCGGGTCTGGTAGGCGATCGATTCGAGCGTCGCCCGGACGATGTGCTCCTTGCTCGTGCCGCGGGTCATCCCGACGATGGTCCCGCGTGCGCGGCCGTCCCAGTGCGGCGCGCCGAGTCCCGTGAACGCCGGGACCATGTAGACGCCGTCGGTCGAGTCGACCGAGCGCGCCAGCTCCGCGGTCTGTGCCGCGTTGTTGATCAGGTCGACGTCCTCGAGCCACTCGATGGCGGCGCCGGTGATGAAGATGGACCCTTCGAGCGCGTACTGGACGGGCTCGCCGGACATCTGGAACCCGATCGTCGTCAGCAGTCCGTGGTCGGACTCGACGGCGTCGGTCCCGGTGTTCATCAGGTAGAACGAGCCGGTGCCGTAGGTGTTCTTCGCGTCGCCCTCGTCGAAGCAGGTCTGGCCGAACAGCGCGGCCTGCTGGTCACCGAGCGCGCCGGCAACCGGGACCTCCTCGCCGAGGAAGCCGTCGGCGTCCGTGTGGCCGTAGTAGTCCTCGTCGGAGGAGGGGCGTACCTCGGGCACCATCTCCTTGGGCACGTCGAACTCGTCTAAGAGCTCGTCGTCCCACTCCAGTTCCCGGATGTTGTACAGCATCGTCCGGGAGGCGTTCGTGACGTCCGTGATGTGGTTGCCCGTCAGGTTGTAGATGAGCCACGAGTCGATGGTGCCCATCACGAGTTCGCCTGCGCGAGCGCGGTCGCGGAGGTCGCCGCCGCGCGAGCTCTGCATCTTGAGCGGCTCCGCGTTGTCGAGGATCCACTCGGTCTTGGTCGCCGAGAAGTACGCGTCGGCCTCGAGGCCGGTCTTCTCGCGGATCTCCTCGACCTTCTCGTCCTCTTGTAGCTCCTCAACGCGGTCGGTCGTCCGACGGTCCTGCCACACCAGCGCGTTGTGGACCGGCCGTCCGGAGTCTTTGTCCCAGACGATGGTCGTCTCGCGCTGATTGGTGATGCCGATGGCCTCGAGCTGATCGGCGTCGAGCCCGGCCTCGGCGAGCCCGTCGAGGACGACTTCTTGGGTGTTCTCCCAGATCTCGATCGGGTCGTGTTCGACCCAGCCCGGGTTCGGGTAGATCTGTTCGTGCTGTTCGTAGGCGTTCGCGACGACCTGGCCCTCATGGTCGAACACCATGAATCGAGTCCCGGTCGTCCCCTGGTCTATCGCACCGACGTACTGTGTCATGTTGTGGATCCCTCCTGTGGCGCTGGTCCGCGTGCGTCGGCGACCGGCTCGGCCTCGTCGTCGAGGGCGAATCCGGGGTCGCGTTCGCCGTCACGGCGTCCGACCGTCGAGGCCGACCCGTCCGGAGCCGGACCGAAACGGCCGGAAGACGCACCGCCGCCGCCGCGACATATCTTCACGGAAGCTACCACGCCGATCGTGAACATAATGTACTACCATAATAATCTTCCTGTTGAAATCCGGACATCGGCGCGAATGAAAAAGTCTAGTATATAAATAAATCGGCGCTGGCAGGGATTACACTACTTGAATATCCGTGATAGTTATGGGTGGGGCACCTCGGGAGGTAAAGTAAAGTGGTCGGGGTCCAAGTGGCTCGCATGGACAGACAAGTGGACGTCGTCGTCGTCGGTGGGGGCTCGACGGGGTGCGGCGTCGTCAGGGACCTGGCGCGACGGGGGCTCGACGCAGTCCTCGTCGAGAAGGGGAACCTGACGCACGGCACGACCGGACGGATGCACGGGCTCCTCCACAGCGGGGGCCGCTACGCGGTCTCGGACCAGAAGAGCGCGGAGGAGTGTATCGAGGAGAACCGAGTTCTCCGCGACATCGCGGCCCACTGCGTCGAGGAGACGGGGGGAATGTTCGTCAAGCGACCCGAGGACTCCGAGGAGTACTTCCAGGAGAAGCTGGAGGGATGTAAGGCGTGTAACATTCCCGCCGAGGTGATCGACGGCGAGGAGGCGCGCCGTCGCGAGCCGTACCTCGCGCGCGACGTCGAGAAGGCGATCGCCTTACCAGACGGCGCGATCGACCCGTTCCGGCTCTGCGTGTCGAACGCCGCGGACGCCCGCGAGCATGGCGCGCGAATCGAGACCCACGCACCGGTGACCGACGTGCTCGTCGAGGACGGCGAGGTCGTCGGCGTCGAGATCGAACACGAGACGGGACCGGGGAAGCGCGTCCACCGCGAGCCGGGGACGACCGAGGAGATCCGCGCGCGGCACGTCGTCAACGCGACCGGCGCGTGGGCGGGGAACGTCGGCGAGATGGCCGGCGTCGACGTGGAGGTGCGCCCCTCGAAGGGCGTGATGACGGTGATGAACACCCGGCAGGTCGACACCGTGATCAACCGCTGTCGGCCGAAGGGCGACGCCGACATCATCGTTCCCCACGAGACCGCCTGTATCCTCGGCACGACCGACGAGGAGGTCGACGACCCCGAGGACTACCCCGAGGAGGACTGGGAGGTCGACCTGATGATCGAGACGCTCTCGGAGCTCGTGCCGGCGCTCGAAGACGCCCGCACGCTCCGCTCGTTCTGGGGGGTCCGCCCGCTGTACGAACCCCCGGGGACCGGCACCGAGGACCCGACCGACATCACGCGCGACTACTTCCTCCTCGACCACGGCGACCGCGACGACCTTCCGGGGATGACGACCATCGTCGGCGGGAAGCTCACCACCTACCGGATGATGGCCGAGTCCATCTCCGACCACGTCTGCGAGACGCTCGGCCACGAGGCGACCTGCGACACCGCCGAGGCGCCGCTGCCGGGCTCCGAAGACCCGGCGCGCATGGAGGAGCTGATGGACGAGTTCGGGCTCCGGTCGCCCGTCGCGCGGCGCTCGGGCCAGCGGCTCGGCTCCCGGGCCGACGACGTGCTCGACGAGTACGACCCGAACCCGATCGTCTGTAACTGCGAGAGCGTGACCCGCGCGGAGGTCCAGGACGCTGTCGACGACGCCGGCTCCGACCTCAACGCGGTCCGGCTGCGGACCCGCGCCTCGATGGGGAACTGCCAGGGCGGCTTCTGTACGCACCGCATCGCGTCGGAGCTCGCCGAGGAGTACCCCGAGCCGGTCGTCCGCGACGCGGAAGACGAGCTGTACCAGGAGCGCTGGAAGGGCCAGCGCCACGCGCTGTGGGGCGAACAGCTCTCGCAGGCGATGCTGAACCACCTGCTCCACGCGACCACGATGAACCGCGACGGCGACCCCGCGAACCTCGACGGCGAGGTGGACTTCGGCGCGTTCGACGCGGGCGCCGACGCGCCGGGCGCCGACGGCTCCGGCGGCGACACGGGGACCGCGGCCGCGGACGGTGGCCGCGCAAGCGACGACGCGGCGACCGACGGGGGCCGCGCAAGCGACGACGCGGCCACCGACGGGGGCCGCGCAAGTGACGACGCGGCCACCGACGGAGGGCGCTGATGGCGATAAACAGCGACGTGCTCGTGATCGGCGGCGGCCTCGCCGCGATCACGGCCGCGGTTTCGGCCGCCCGCGAGGGCGCGGACGTGCGGCTCGTCTCGCACAAGTCGAGCACGCTGCGGCAGGCCTCCGGGCTGATCGACGCGCTCGGCTACGTCCCGGCGACCGAGCCCGCGAAGCCGCTCCGGGACGGGCCGCCGACCGCGGGCCGGAACCTCGACCGCGACGAGTGGCCGGACCCGGAGGGGCCGCTCGCCGACCCGTTTGAGGGGATCGACCGGCTCCCCGAGTCGCACCCGTATCGGGTCGTCGGGAGCGACGCGCTCCGGGAGGGGCTCGACCTCTTCGACGACCTCGCGGGCGACGCGTACCGCGGCGGCCACACCGACCGCAACGCCCTCGTCCCGACGTTCGGCGGCGCGGTGAAGCCGACGGCGCGCTACCCCGCGGCCGCCGAGGCGGGGCTCGCGAGCGACGACCGCCCGATGCTGGTCGTCGGGTTCCGGTCGCTCACGGAGTACGACGCGCGCGCCTTCGCGGGGCGGCTCGAGGCCGCGGGCGTGCCGTTCGACGCCGCGGGCGCGGAGGTCGAGTTCGCGGAGGCGTTCCGCGCCGACGCGAAGATCACCCGGCTCGCGAAGGCGCTCGACCACGACGAGGAGATAGACGGCGTCCCCGCCCGCGAGGCGCTCGCGAAGGCGGTCGCGCCGCACCTCCACGACGTGGTCGACGAGGCAGGCGGCGTCGACCGCGTCGAGCGCGTCGGCTTCCCCGCGTTCCTGGGCGACGACCGGGGCGAGGAGGTCCGCGAAGAACTCGCTGACCGGCTCGGCGCCGACGTGTTCGAGATCCCGATGGGCCCGCCGAGCCTCCCCGGCCTGCGGCTCGAAGACCGCCTGTTCGACGCGCTCGACGCCGAGGGCGTCCGGTTCGAGACCGGGAACCCCGTCGTCGGCGTCGAGTCCGCGACCGGCGGTCGCGTGGAGACGGTCGCGGTCGATCGGAAGGGTCGCACGGCGCCGTACGGCGCCGACGCGTTCGTGCTGGCGACCGGCGGGCTCGTCGGGAAGGGGCTCGACTCCGACCGGGAGGGGGTCCGGGAGCCCGTCCTCGACCTCCACGTCGACCAGCCGGACGACCGGTACGAGTGGTTCGTCGACGACGCGTTCGGCGACCAGCCGTACGCGCGGTTCGGGGTCCGGCCCGACGAGCGGTGTCGCCCCACGGACGCCGAGGGAACGGTACAGTACGAGAACGTGTTCGCGGCCGGCGGCGTCGTCGGCGGCGCGGACGCGGCGCGGGAGAAGTCCGCGAGCGGGGTGTCGCTTGCGACCGGCCTCGCGGCCGGGCGACAGGCGGCGACGGAGGCGAACCAATGACACGACACACGGACGACGACGGAGACGCGGGGGAGTCGAACGAGGCGACCGAGTCGAGCGACGGCGGCTACGAGGGGCCGACGCCGGGCGTCCCGGAGTCCGGCCGCGACGAGCAGCCGTCGGTGTTCGTCCCCGACGAGGGGGAAGTCGCGGAGACGGACGCGACCGCGGGCGACCGCGCCGCAACCGACGGCGGCGTCGAAAGCGCCTCGGCCGGAGCGGATTCGACCGAGCTCGACCCGGACGCGTACGACCCGGTCGACGTGTTCCCCGGCGGCGACCTCGACCTCCGCGAGGGGGCCGACTCCTGTTACAAGTGTACGAGCTGCGATACCTCCTGCCCGGTGGCTGAGGTCGACGACGAGTTCCCCGGGCCGAAGTTCCAGGGCCCCGAGCAGTGGCGGCTCAAACGGAAGGACGACCACGACATCGACGAGTCGATCACCTCCTGTTCGAACTGTATGCGCTGTGACGACGCCTGCCCCTCGGGAGTGCCGCTCTCCCAGATGCACAACGAGGCCCGCGGGCAGTTCGTCGAGCGCCAGATGGAGAAGCTCTCCGTCGAGTACATCCGGAATCGGGTGTTAGCGAACTACCGCACCTCGGCGAGCCTCGCGAGTATGTTCCCCCGGACCGCATCGTTCGCGATGAACTTCGGCCCCGCGCGGTGGGCGATGGAGAAGGTTATGGGGATCCCGAAGGAGCGCGACTTCCCCGAGTTCGCCACGGAGACGTTCCGCGAGTGGTGGAAGGCGCGCGGCGGCGCACAGGTGGAGAACCCCGACAAGCGCGTGGCATACTTCCACGGCTGCTACTCCAACTACAACACGCCCGAGGTCGGCAAGGCGTTGGTCTCAGTCTACGAGCACTTCGGCTACGAGGTGATGGTCCCGCCCCAGAAGTGCTCGGGCACGCCGATGTTCGCGAACGGGATGCTGAAGGACGCCCGCCGCCACGCGGAGACGAACGTCGAGAACCTCGTCGAGGCCATCGCCGACGGCGCGGACGTGATCGCCTCCTGTACCTCCTGTTCGCTGTCGCTGCGCCAGGAGTACCCCGAGCTGTTCGACCTCCACGGGATCGACGACGTCGCCGAGCACACCTTCGAGGCGCTGGAGTACCTCCGCATCCACGAGGACCTAGAGGAGGCGCTCGACGAGGCCGGCGGGCTCGACGACGAGCGCGCCTTCGCGTATCACGCGCCGTGTCACGCCCGGAATCAGGGGCTCTCCCGGCAGGCAGTCGAGACGTTCCGCGACGTCGACGGCGTGAAGATGGAGGACGTCGGCGACTCCTGTTCCGGCATCTCCGGCACCTACGGCTGGAAGGAGGAGAAGTACGAGAAGTCGATGGAGATCGGCGCGGAGATGTTCGAGCACATGGAGGACGCCGAGGGCGAGGTCGGGATGACCGAGTGCCCGACCTGCGCGATGCAGATGGAACACGGGACCGGCTACGAGATCGAACACCCGCTCCAGCTGCTCGAGGACGCGCTGGGAGCGTAAGGTCCCGTCGCTCCGCCCCCGCGCCGGACCCGACTCGGCACGTCGCGGTTTCCCCGCTCACCGGTGGTTATCGGACGCGATAACTGTGCGAGAATCCTTATGAGGAGGACACGCCCACACCGGTACACGTGACACTCGAACAGTTTCTCGATCGCTTCGACGGCCCCGAGCGCTCCGTCGTCATCGTCAACCGGACCGACCCGGACCCCGTGCTGAACATGCTCGTGGACACGTTCGGCGACGACGCGGTGGGAGTGGTCGACGGCCGCGTGATCACCGGCTCGGGCGATCGACGAGTCACCGACGGCGCGGGGCCAGCCGGAGCCGCGAGCGGCGAGCGGACGCACGGTCTCACCGCCCGAGAACTGGCGACGACCGGCGTGCTCGACGATGACACCGGGACCGTCCCCTCCCTCGACGTCGAGGTGCTTCGCCGCCACGACGACGTTCCGTTCGACGGCGGCGACCCCGACGAGATCGAGAACCTCGTGCTGCTCATGGAGGGCGGCGAGGTGGTCGCCGGCTCGACGCTCGCCGAACTCGGCGACGCGGTGCTCTTCGTCAACTCGGACCTGTACGTCACCGGCAGCCGGTCCCTCGGCGACGTCGATCTCCCGTCGGTGATAAGCGGCCTCGGCGACGCGACGTTCACGCTCCGCGGGTATCCCGAATCGAACCGACAGAAGCTGCTCCTCATCACCATCTCGCGGTTCATCGAGCGCGCGGCGTGGGCCGCCGGCGACGGCACCCTGCGCTCGTCGTTCCAGCGGCTCTCGCGGATCGACGACGAGGTCGGCACGCGGAACGTCTACGAGCGCGTCACCGAGACCGCCGTCGACACGCACCTCTACGGGGTCCCCGACAGGCTCCCGGCGGACCTCGACGCCGTGATCCACGCCGGGAACGACCCGGACTTCACAGATAGCTGGTTCGTGGTGTACCGACCGCCGGAGGGACCGCACTCGGCCGCGAGCGACCCGAGTAGCGACCTCAAGCGGGGTGTCGAGGGCGGCGTCGGACTCCTCGCGGTCGAGACGGAGCCGCGAGTCTGGCGCGGGCTGTGGACGTTCGACGCCGACCGGATATCGCGGGTGAACCGGTACATCGAGCGGAACCTATAGCCTCGGTTACCATTTCTCACCGCGGGAGCCGCTCGTATCCAACCCGTGCGTTCATATTCTCGGAGCGGTGACGGGCGGCCATGTTCACGGAGCGGTCCGGTCTCCTCGACGACGGACGCCCGATGCGCGGATACGGGGTCGCGGTGACGCCCGGCCGCGACGGACCGCTCGTCTTCGTCGCCGGCTACGGCGAGCCGAATCGGCTGTACGCCCGGAAGGACGGCCGCTACGTCGACACCGCCTGCGGGATCGTCGCCGACGGGACGCGCCACGGGATGGGCGTGTGCGCGGCCGACCTCGACGCCGACGGCTGCGAGGAGGTGTACGTCCACAACTGCGCGCGCGGCGTCGACGGCGGCGACCCCGACCTCCTCTTGAGCCGACTGGAGGCCGACCGGTACCGCTGGACCGACGTGTTCGCGCGGGAGGTGAACGCCGACCGCCTCGACGTCCGCGCGGGCCGGTCGGTCGCGGCGCTCGACCGACTGGGGACCGGCCGGTACGGCGTCGCGGTCTCGGGCTACGCCGCCCCGCTCGCGTTCTACGAGCTCGGCGACGACGGCGAGGTGACCGACATGGCCGAGGCGGTCGGGCTGGAGGTCGACGGCGGCTGTCGGTCGCTGCTCGCGGTCCCGTACCGCTCCCGCGAGGGCGACCTGTTCGCGGGCGTCGAGGGGGGACCGAACCGGCTGTTCAGCAACCGCGACGGCCACTACGACCGCACGGACGGCGGTCCCGCCCTCTCCGATCCCAGCGGCGACACCCGCGGCGCGGCGGTCGTCGACGAGGGCGGGACGTTCGCGCTCGCGGTCGGCAACGAGGCCGCGCCCAGCCGCCTCCTGCGCTGTTCGCCGGCGGGCGGCTACGACGACGTGGCCCCCGCCCCGCTCCGCGAGGTGGGCGCGGTCCGGACGGTTGTCGCCGCGGACTTCGACAACGACGGGCGCGAGGAGCTCTTCTTCAACGTCTGCGGCGCGGAGAACCGGCTGTTCGAGCGCGTCGACCGCCCAGGCGAGCCGCCGGAGTGGGAGCCCGTCTCGCTCGGGGCGGCCGCGGAGCCGGACGGGTTCGGCACCGGCGCGGTCGCGGCCGACGTCGACGGCGACGGGGCCCTCGAACTCCTCGTCGTCCACGGCGAGGTCGCCGCGCAGCCGGTGACGGTGTACGGCGCCACGGACGCGCCCGACGCCGGCTGGCTCCGCGTGCGCCCGACGACGCGGCAGGGCGCGCCGGCGCGCGGCGCGGTCGTCACGCTGGAGACCGCCGACGGCGTCCAGCGGCGGGCGATCGACGCGGGCGGCGGCTGCCTCTGTCAGACGGAGCCGGTCGCGCACTTCGGGCTCGGCGGCGCGAAGCCGCTGCGCGTGGACGTGCGGTGGCCCGACGGCCGCGAGCGGACCGTCGTCGGGCCGAGCCCCGACCGAGAGATCACCGTCGAACACCCGTCGCGCAGGGCGACCGACCGCGACGCGCGAACGAGGCGGTAGCTGCCGGACCCGTCCCGCCGAGGGTCGGGCGTCGTCGTGGCCAGAACTGCCGCCCTTCGCGGGTTCAAGTGCCCCCGGACGTACGGGGAGGTATGGTAGATCCGACCTCGGACCTCGAGGAGGACGTCGACGAGGAGTCCGCGCCCGGGTGCGCCACGTGCGGCCAGCCGGCGCTGGGGAGCGGTCGTCGAACGATCACGTGGGTCGACGGCGACGACATCGTCCACCGACACTTCTGCTCGGAGTCGTGCCGCGAGGAGTGGGACGACGAGCGGCCGTCTGCGGGAGGGTAGCCGGGTCGGCGCGGGGGCGCCGCGACCGGACGCCGCGGTTCATTGCGGCGAAGACGGCGGCGGGAGGCTTTTTGCCCGCGGGGGTGGTAGCGTCCGGTATGATATCGCTCGACGAGGCCGTGACGGCCCGACTGGAGTCACACGGGGAGCGCTTCGAGGTCCTGATCGACCCCGACGCCGCGCTCGCGATCAAGCGCGGCGAGTTCGACGGTGACTTAGAGGAGGTCATCGCCGCGGAGGACGTCTTCGAGAACGCCTCGCGGGGCGACCGACCGGCAGAGGAGGATTTAGAGACCGTCTTCGGCACCACTGATCCGCTCTCGATCATTCCGGAGGTCGTCGATCGCGGGGAGATACAGATCACCGCCGAGCAGCGCGCGGAGATGCAAGAGCGGAAGCACAATCAGCTGGTGACCACCATCACGCGCAACGCCGTGAACCCGCAGATGGACGACTCGCCGCACCCGCCCGAACGGATCGAGCGCGCGCTGGATGAGGCCGGGTTCCAGATCGACCCGATGGAAGCGGTAGAGAACCAGGTCGACGACGCGCTCGACGCGCTGCGACCGGTGATCCCGATCCGGTTCGAGGAGGTGACGATGGCGGTCCAGCTCCCGGCCGACTACGCGGGGTCCGGACAGGCGCAGATCCGGGAGTTCGGCGACCTTGAGCGCGAGGAGTGGCAGAACGACGGCTCCTGGGTTGGGGTACTCACCTTCCCGGCCGGGCTCCAGAACGACCTCTACGACCTCGTCAACGAGGTCACCTCGGGCGAGGGCGACGCCCGCGTGATCAAGGACAAAGACGAACTCCGGACCCGGTAACGGGTCCTGACGGCCCGGCGACGGCGACCGCGCCCGGAGAGCGACTGCAACGCCGACCGCGCTCGCGACACCGACCACGACGCGGACCGCGACTCTGCCCGTCGCCGCAGTTTCACCGCCTCCGAGAGGTTGATGTCCGCGGGGCGCGGTCTCGTATCGCATGCACCCACGCGCGGCGGAGTTCGAACGGCGGGCTCGGGAGCGGTACGGCGTCGAAATCGACGTGCTGGAGTTCGACGCCGGCACGGAGACGGCGGCCGCGGCGGCCGACGCGCTCGACCGCGAGACGGGCGCGATCGCGTCGACGATCGTCGTCTCGCTCTCCGGCGGCGACCGAGACGGAAGCCTCGTCGCCGCGATCACGAGCGGCGCGAACCGGCTTGACCTCGACGCCGTCGCTGACCACTTCGACGCCGACGACGCCGAGATGGGCGACCCGGGGCGCATCCGCGAGGTCGTCGGCTGGAGCATCGGCGGCGTGCCGCCCATCGGCCACGACGCCGCGCTCCCGACGGTGTTCGACCCGACGCTCACCGAGTACGACACCGTGTACGGCGCCGCCGGGACGCCGAGCGCGGTGTTCGCGGTCGACCCCGAGACGCTCGCCGACCTCGCGGACGCCGCGGTCGTCGACCTCACCGAATGAGGCGGCGTCGCGACAGGCCCGACGCCGCTCCGACTCCGGCGTTGTTAATCGACGGTCGGTTTCGGGGGCGAGATTATTAAGACTGAGTTATGAAATAATAACTTTTTTCTATTAATCCGCGTTACAGATCGGTATGACTCACTCACGGCGGTCGGTGCTGCGGCGCGGTGCCGGGTTGGCGGTCGCGGGAACGGCGGCGTCGCTCGCGGGGTGTACCGGGAACGGGGGCGGCAGCTCCGAGGAGTTCGACTCCGGGTACGCCGCGTTCTTCACGCTCAACGACTGGGCCAACGAGGTCGCGGGCGACAACGCGAGCTTCGAGGACCCGGTCGACGTGGGCCAGCTCGGCCACGGGTGGACGCCCGACGGGACCCTCGCGGCGGACGTCGCGGCGACGGACGCGTTCGTCTACCTCGACAGTCCGGAGTTCGCGTGGGCGCAGGACCTGGCGGCGACGCTGGAGAGCGACTACGACACGGTCGCCACGGTCGACGTGCTCGACGGGCTCGAAGGCGATCTGCTCGAGTGGAACCACTCTCACGGGGAGAGCCACGACGAGGAGGGCCACGACGAGGGGGACCACGACGGGGAGGGCCACGATGAGGGAGACCACGACAACGGGACCCGGTACGACCCCCACGTCTGGACGGACCCGGTCCTCGCGGCCGAGATGGTCGACACGATCGCGACCGGGCTGGGCGAGGCGGACCCGGACAACGCCGAGGCGTACGCCGCCAACGCCGAGGCGTACGCCGCGGATCTGGACGCGATCGACGACGCCTTCCGGTCGATCGCCGAGGACGCCGCGCGCGACGTGGCGGTGTTGGCGGGCCACAACTCTTTCCAGTACCTGGAGGCGCGCTACGGGTTCCGGCTCCGCTCGCCGGTGGGCGTCTCGCCGCAGAACGAGCCGACCCAGTCGGAGATCGCCGACACGATCGACCTCGTCGACGCGGAGGGGATCGACGTGGTGCTGTACGACCGGTTCCAGTCGCCGCGGCTCGCCGAGTCGATCGTCGAGAACAGCGGCGCGACGGAGGCGGTTCCCGTCACGCCGGCCGGGGGGACGACGCGGGAGTGGAACGACGCCGGGTACGGCTACCTCGAACAGATGACCGAGATCAACGTCCCGGCCTTCGAGCGGGCGTTCGGGGCGCAGTGACCGGCACGGTCGCCGGCGCGCCGAGCGACGCCCCGACCCGGCGGCGCGGCGACGGAGTAAAAGAGCTAAACGTGCGGCCGGTCCAGATGGGGCACACGAAGTGACCGCGATCGTCGACCTCGACGGCGTGACGTTCTCCTACGGCGACACCGTCGCCGTGAGAGACGTCTCTCTCACCGTCGAGGAGGGCGACTTCCTCGGGCTCGTCGGACCAAACGGCTCCGGGAAGACGACGCTGCTCCACCTCATGCTCGGCCTCCACGAGCCCGACGAGGGGTCCGTCGAGCTGTTCGGCCGGCCGGTCGACGAGTTCGACGACGGCGGCCGGATCGGCTACGTCTCCCAGAAGGCGACGAGCCGCGGCGGCGCGATGCCCGTCACCGTCCGTGAGTGCGTCACGATGGGGCGGTTCGCGCACGCCGGGCGAGGGCGGCTCTCCGCGGCCGACCGCGCAGCCGTCGCGGACGCCATCGAGACGGTCGGGGTCGGGGACCTGGCCGACCGGCTCGTCTCGGAGCTGTCCGGCGGGCAGAAGCAGCGAGCGTACATCGCTCGCGCCCTCGCGAGCGACGCGGACCTGCTCGCGCTCGACGAGCCGACGGTCGGCGTCGACGCCGAGTCGCGCGACGCGTTCTACGCCCTCCTCGACGAGCTCAACGAAGACGGGATTACGATCATCCTCATCGAACACGACATCGGCGTCGTCACCGACCGCGCGGACCGCATCGCCTGTATCAACACCGAGCTGTACCACCACGGGGACACGGAGTCGTTCGTCGATAGCGACGCCCTCGCGGAGGCGTACGGCGCGACCGGACAGGTCGTCCACCACCACCACTGATGACCGGGGAGACACCGGCCGACCGGGAGCGGGAGCGTCCGCGTCCGGACCGGACCGGCCGCGAACGAGGACTCCGCCGGACCGCGGAGCTCGCCGGGATCGGGCTCACGGGCGTCGTCGCGGCGGTCATGCTCTCGTTCCTCCTCCTCTACTGGACGCAGGACCTGCCGGTGGCGAGCGAGCTGTACGCCGCGTTCCGCTCGATGGGGCGCGCGATGGACGCCGCGTTCGGGACGAACGTCTTCCGACACCCGATCATGTGGCAGTCGATGGCGGTTGGCGTGCTCGTCGGGGTGGTCGCCCCGCTCGTCGGCTCCTTCCTCGTCCACCGCGAGATGGCGCTGATCGGCGAGACGCTCGCGCACACCGCGTTCGCCGGGGTCGCCGTCGGGATCCTCGTCACCTCCTCGACGGGGTGGAACGGCTCGCTGCTGCTCGTCGCGCTCGCGGTCGGCATCCTCGGGGCGCTCGGGGTCCAGTGGCTCACCGAGCGCACCGACGCGTACGGCGACGTACCCATCGCGATCATGCTCAGCGGGAGCTTCGCGGTCGGGACCCTGATCATCAGCTACGGCGACGGGCTCACCGGCGTGAACATCCAGGGGTACCTGTTCGGGAACCTCGCGGTCGTCACGCCGGAGGGCGCGCGCCTCATGGGAGCGCTCTCGCTGATCGTCGTCGCAGGCGTTGCGCTGACGTACAAGCAGCTCCTCTTCATCACCTTCGACGAGCAGGCCGCGCGGGTCGCCCAGCTGAACGTCACCGGCTACAACACCCTGCTCGTCGTGCTGACCGCGGTCGTCGTCGTCGGCGCGATGCAGGTGCTCGGCGTCATCCTCGTGGCGGCGATGCTCGTCGTCCCCGTCGCGGCCGCCTCGCAGGTGGCCCGGAGCTTCCGCGAGACGATGTACCTCGCCGTCATCTTCGGCCAGCTGTCGGTGATCGGCGGCTTCGCCGTTTCGATCGGACTCGGCCTCCCCTCCGGGGGGTCGATCGTCGTCACGGCCATCGCGGTGTACCTCGGCAGCATCGTCGGCTCCGGCTCCTCGGTGAAGGCGATCTCGTCGCACGGTTGACGGGTCGGACCGGCGGGCTCGGAGGCCGCAGGCGGCGGTCGTGCGCGGCTCGCGTCCGGTTTCCACAGACCCTTATGTCGCGGCCGCGACCGACGGATATGGGAGAGACAGAAACCTACACGGTCACCGGTCCCGACGGTGACGAGGAGTCGTTCGAACTGCCCGCCGGCCTCGTCGACGTGCTCAGCGAGCAGGGCGAGGCCGCGACCGCCGTGGTCTCAGACGTCGTCGTCCAGGCGATGGCCCAGCAGGCGCACGTCATCGTCCACCACAGCGAGGGCGACGTGCCCGAGGACATCGCGGAGATGAACGAGACGGCCGCGGAGCTGTTCGAGGAGCGGTTCGGGCAGTCGCTCGAAGACGCGCTCGGCCACTCGCACTGAGCGGGTCCGACGCGCCCCGGCACCCGAACGAGTTCGTCCGACCGGCCGCTTAAGACGGTCGAGTCCCTACGTTTTCGCATGTCTACTGACCCGGACGGCGCGGACGCGCCGGTGCTGATCTTCGACGGCGACTGCCCGTACTGCTCGGTCGCCGCCGTCGCGCTCCGCCGGCTCGAGGGCGTCGTCGCGGTCCCGTGGGAGGCCGACCCGGTCGGCCCGTTCCTCGACGCGCAGTTCGGCTCGCGCCCGTTCGCGATGGTGCTCGTCGACCCGGTCGAGCGGCGGGTGTACGCGGGGCGGTCGGCCGCCGAGGAGCTGGCCGACCGCGCGGGAACGCCGGGCATCGTCGGCGGGCTCGTGCGCGACAACTACGACCGCATCGCCGACGTCGTCGGGACGCTGTCCGGCCGGGGCCGCGACCCCGCGGACGTCCACGACACCTACCGACTGGACGACGACGCGGGCGAGATGGTCGGGTCGCTCCGGGCGGCCGCCGACGAGGCGCCGACCGCGCTGTCGTGAGCGCGACCGGGACCGGGTCGCGGCCGGCGGGGGACGGATGACCGACGCCGACGGCGGCAGCTACACCCTCATCGTCGCCCTCGCGGCCGACGCCACGCTGTCGGCGGGCGCGCTCGGCGAACACCGTCTCCCGGCCGGCGCGTACGCGTACACGGGCAGCGCGCTCGGCGCCGGCGGGTTCTCGCGGGTCGACAGGCACCGGCGGACGGCGCGGGGCGACCACGACGTCCGCCACTGGCACGTCGACTACCTGCTTGGTCACCCGGCCGCGCGGATCGACCGCGTCGTGCGGAGCCTCGGCGTCGACGTCGAGTGTCCGGTCGCGGAGCGCCTACCCGCCGGCCCGGTAGACGGGTTCGGCGCCTCCGACTGCGACTGTCCGAGTCACCTCGCGGCAGGCGACGCGTCCGAGGCGGCCGAGGTGAGCGGACCCGACCGCGACGCGCTCGACGGCCTCGCGGAGCGCGCGCTGGCGGCGCACGAGGCCGCGGTCGCGGCCGCCGCCGACCCGGACGCGACCGTCGAGGTCGTCGCGGGCTCGGGAGAGTAACGGGCCGTGCGGTCGGCGGTCGTGCCGGTTCACGGGGCTGGAGGTCGTGTCGGTCTGCGCGGTCAGAGGTCGTACCGGTTCACGACCTGTCGCAGCTGCTCCTCGCGCCCGTTCATAGCGTCCTCGCGGAGCGCTTCCTCGTCGGCGGTCGGACAGTCGAGGTCGGGGACCGGCGTGGGGCGCCCGTCGTCGTCGAGCGCGACGAAGGTGAAGTAGGAGGTGGTGGTCCGGCGCGTCTCGTCCGTGCGGGGATTCTCCGCGCGCACGTCGACCTTCACGTCGACGCTCGTCCGGCCGGTGTTGAACACGTATCCCTCGACGATCGCGACCTCGCCCATCTCGATCGGCGAGATGAAGTCGACGTGGTCCATCGACGCGGTGACCACCTGTCGGTTCGAGAACCGCATGCCGGCGATGGCGCCGCAGATGTCCATCCAGTGGAGCACGGCGCCCCCGAGCGCCCGGCCGAGGTTGTTCGTGTCGTTCGGGAGGAGCATCTCCGTCATCTCCGTGTGCGAGGAGGCGAGCGTCGCGGTCTCGTCCATGCCCGTGGTGGGAGATGCGGCAACTTGAACGACGGGCTTCGGCGCGGGCCCGCCGCCCGCCGAGTCCGGGGCCCCGGGCTCAGCGCTCCTCCGATGGGTCGCCGTCGCCGCTAAACTGGACCGAGTCGGGCGGTCGCCCCGCTTCGTCTATCACCTCGTCGGTGACGACGATCGGACAGTCGAGGCGCACGGCGAGCGCGAGCGCGTCGGAGGGACGGGCGTCGAAGACGAACCGCTCCGGCTCGCCCTCCTCGTAGCGCTCGGCGTCGACCTTCGCGTAGAAGGTGCCGTCGCGGAGGTCGTCGACGCGGACGCGGTCGATGGCGCCGCCGAACTCCGTGAGGATGTCAACGAGCAGGTCGTGCGTGAGCGGTCGGTCGAACGGTTCGCCCTCCAGCGCCATACCGATCGATCGGGCCTGGTCGCCGCTGACGAATATCGGGACGTACTCGTCGCGCGCGGAGAGGATCACCGCCGGGACGTCGCCGCTCGGCGCAGACCCCGCACCGACCCCGACGACCTCGGCTTCGTGTTCCATATCGGAACGTGGTGACGGCCGCTTGAATAGCTGTCCCACGCGCGTCCCGTTCGGTCCGCGACCCCCGCCGCCCTAGCTCGACGCTCGGTACCAGTACGCCCACGCCAGCGTGAAGACGAGCGCGGCGGCGACGAAGAAGACGACCCCCGGCTCGACGAGCGAGACCGCGTACTCCGCGAGCGGGCGGCCGACGAGGTCGACCGCACTGTCGGCGCCGTCGGCGGCGGTGTTCTGGTCGGGGACGCTCTCTATCGAGGGGCCGTCGGTGCTGGCCGTCCCAACGTCGTCACCGCCCGAGGCGCTCGTCCGCGGGTCCGCGAGCGAGCCGACCGCGAGGAGCCGCTGGGCGGCGACCGCGGCGAGTCCGATGATCCCGTACCCGCCGAGCAGACGCATGAGCGCGGTCTTGATCCCCGTCGACTCCTCGGAGCCGCCAGCGAACAGCACGAGCGGCTCGTCCGCTGCGGCGTACACGTCCATCTCGCGGCCCTTCTCGGAGTAGGCGGTGTCGACCACCTCCACGAGGTCGGCCTCGTCGAGCCGGGAGAGGTGGTACTGGACGTTCTGGAGCGAGGTGTCGACCTCGTCGGCGATCTCCGACTTCGTCGCCGGGCGGTCGTGGAGCGTCGAGAGGATCGCGCGCGCCGTCTCGGAGCCGAGGGCCGCGATGAGGTCGTCGGCCTCGTCGTCGTCGACGCCGACGACCCGGGGCTCGCGCTCCTCTGGCGTCGCGTCCGGCAGGGAGGGCAACAGCCGGGACATACGACATCCTGTGGCGCGTGAGGATACAAACTTGTTGGATCGTTGGGGACGGGTCGACCCCGCCCGAGCGGGAGCCGGGACCGACGCACAAACCCTAAACGCGGTGACCGAGTACGTCGGGTGATGACAGAGACGTCACGGGGGACCGACGACGAGGCACCCCCGTCGACCGACAGACCGCCGCGCACCGACGGCGGCGACCTCGACCGGGAGCCGGGCCGCGGACCCGCCGCCGACGGCGAGGGGAGCGTGACGGTCGTCGGGACCGCGCACGTGTCGGAGCGCTCCGTCGACGAGGTCGAGGAGACGATAGAGCGGGAACGCCCCGACGTCGTCGCGGTCGAGCTCGACGAGGGGCGCTACCGCCAGATGAACGGCGAGACGCCCGACGACCTCGACGCCGGCGACCTGCTCAGGGGGAACACGGTGTTCCAGTTTCTGGCGTACTGGATGCTCTCGTACGTCCAGACCCAGCTCGGCGAGCGGTTCGATATCGAGCCGGGCGCCGATATGAAGGCCGCCGTTGACATCGCCGAGTCGCTCGGCATCGACGTCGCCTTGGTCGACCGCGACATCCAGACCACGATCCAACGCTTCTGGGCCCGCATGACGATCACGGAGAAGCTCCGGCTCGTCGGCGGGCTCGCGTTCGGCGTCAGCGACCCGCGGGTCGCCGGCGCGATCGGCGGGCTCCTGGTCGGGATCCTCGCCGGGCCGGCCATCGGCCTCTTCGGCGGCGCCGTCGGGATCACCGACGCGATCCTGACGAGCGTCGCCGCGGGCGTCCTCGTCGCGCTCGGCGTCGGGATCGCCGTCGACCAGGTCGGCTCGCTCGCGCTCTCCCCGGACCAGCGGCTCTACGCCGCGGTCGGAACCGGGTTCTCGACCGGCGTCGCCGCCGGGGTCACCGGGGCCGCGAACGGACCCGTCTCGGCGTACCTCGGCGGGTTCCCCGTTGCGGCGATCGGGGGCTTCGGGATCGGGATCGGCCTCGGTCTCGTCGTCGGCGCCGTCCTCGCGATCGCGGTCAGCGGGTTCGGCGGCGGCGAGGTGGACCCGGAGGCCGGGGGTATCGAGGAGCTGGACGCCGCGGACCTCACCGACACGGACGTGGTGACGATGATGATGGAGGAGTTCCGGCAGTTCTCCCCGGGCGGCGCGGAGGCGCTCATCGACGAGCGCGACGCGTTCATCGCCCACCGGCTCGTCGCGCTCCGCGAGGCCGGGCACGACGTGGTCGCCGTCGTCGGCGCGGGCCACCAGGCGGGGATCGAGCGGTACCTCGCCGAGCCCGCGACCCTCCCGGCGATGGACGACTTGGTCGGCGAGGAATCGGGACGCGGGCTCCCCTGGAAGAAGGCGATCGGCTACGCGATCACCGTCGGCTTCGTCGGCTTCTTCCTCCTGCTGGCGCTCGGCGGCGCCGGCAACGCGTTCCTGCTCCGGCTGTTCGGCGCGTGGTTCCTGATCAACGGCGTCTTCGCCTTCGCCTTCGCGAAGGTCGCCGGCGCACGCTGGCTCTCGGCGGGCGTCGGCGGCGCCGTCGCGTGGATGACCTCGATCAACCCGCTGCTCGCGCCCGGCTGGTTCACCGGCTACGTCGAACTGCGGAGCCTGACCGTGAACGTGGCGGACATCGGCGCGCTCAACGACCTGCTCGGCGACGAGACGCGGTCGGTCGGCGAGTTAGTCTCCGCGATGCTCGACGTGCCGCTTTTCCGGCTCATCGTCGTCGTCGCGATGACGAACGTCGGCAGCATCGTCGCGAGCTTCCTCTTCGCGGCGTACGTCATCCCGGCGATGTTCGGCGCCGAGGTCGGCGGCGTCGACGAGGTCGGGCGGCTGCTCGTCGAGGGCGCGGTCAACGGCGCCGACCTCGTGCGCGGCGCCGTGGGGGGGATCGCATGAGCGGCGGCGCGACGTTCTCGGGGCGGCGAATCGCGGGGCTCTACTTCAGCGGCGCGGAGCTCCGCGACCTGCTCGTCGCGTGGCTCGCCTTGGGCGTGGCGTTCACCCTGTTCTTCGTCGGCGGCTCGGCCGGGATCGGTCGCATCCTCGCCGCGGGCGTGATCCCGCCGCTGTTCGTCGGGCTCGCGACCGCTGGGGTCGCCTTCCTCCTCCACGAGGTCGCGCACAAGGTCGTCGCGGTCCACTACGACCAAGTCGCGGAGTTCCGCGCGGACAACAGCATGCTGTTCCTTGCCGTGATGAGCTCGCTCCTCGGGTTCATCTTCGCCGCGCCCGGCGCCGTCCACCACCGCGGGCGGCTGACGCCGCGGGAGCACGGGCATATCGCGCTCGCCGGCCCGGCCGTGAATCTCGGGCTGATGGCCGTGTTCTTCCCGCTGTTCGCGCTCGGCGGGCTCCTCGGCAGCGAGCTCGTGACGATCCTCGGCGCGCGCGGCATCGCGATCAACGCGTTTCTCGCGGCGTTCAACCTCGTCCCGTACGGCCCGCTCGACGGGAAGACGGTGCTGTCGTGGAGCAAGCCGGTCTGGGCGGCCGTCTTCGTCCCCTCGGTCCTGCTCGCCGTCGGGCTCGTCTTCGTCGTCGGGCTCGGCTTCGGCGGCCCGTTCTGAGCCGCGGTCGGGCGACCGCCGCGCGTCCGGCGGCTTCGCCCGGAACGGTGCGTTTTTGCTCCGCCGGCGTGCCTCCACACACATGACCGAGGGCGACGGGAGCGGCGGCGGGGGACCGGACGGCGACGACGAACTCACCTACGCGGACGCGGGCGTCGATATCGACGCGAGCGAGGCCGCCACCGCCGCGCTGATCGGCGCGGTCGGCTCGGACGCGGACGACGACGCGAGCGACTACGCCGGCCTCCTCGACATCGGCGACCGCTACCTCGCGCTCGCGACCGACGGCGTCGGGACCAAGCTGCTCGTCGCGGAGGCGCTGGGCGACTACTCGACGGTCGGGATCGACTGTATGGCGATGAACGTCAACGACCTCGTGGCGGCCGGCGTCCGCCCCGTCGCCTTCGTCGACTACCTCGCCGTCGACGAGCCGGACGAGCGGTTCGCCGAGCAGGTCGGCGAAGGGCTCGCCCGCGGCGCCGACCTGGCGGACGTCGAACTCGTCGGCGGCGAGACGGCCGTGATGCCGGAAGTGGTCCGCGGGCTCGACCTCGCCGGGACCTGCGCCGGTCTCGCCGCGAAAGACGGCGTGTTCGACGGACGGGCCGAACCGGGCGACGCGCTCGTCGGCTGGCGCTCGTCGGGGATCCACTCGAACGGGCTCACGCTGGCGCGCGAGGCCGTCACGCGCGACCACGCCTACGCGGACCCCTGCCCGTTCGGCGACTACGAGACACTCGGCGACGCGCTGCTCGAACCGACCGCGATATACACGGACCTGCTCGACCCGATGCGCGAGCACGGCGTCCGCGGCGCGGCCCACATGACGGGCGGCGGCTGGACCAACCTCGACCGGCTCGGCGGCCACCGCTACGTCGTGGAGGACGCGTTCGACCCGCAGCCGGTCTTCGAGTTCGTCCAGTCCGAGGGGGGCGTCTCCGACGAGGAGATGTACCGCACGTTCAACATGGGGACCGGGTTCGTCGCTGCGGTCGACCCGGACGCGGCCGAGCCGCTGGCCGACGCGACCGACGGGCGCGTGCTCGGTCGCGTCGAGAAGCACGCGGGCGACGGGGGGAACGTCGCGATCCGCGGGCTGGAGCTGTAAGAGAGGGCCGTTCGGATCGAGGTCGCCGCCGGTGCGGTGAGTCGGGCAAAAGTCCCGGCCGCGATGGCCCGCAGGGCTGCCGTTTCGCTCTCACCCGACCGCACCGTGACCGCACCTCACACCACCGCGGTCGGTTCAGACCACCTACGGTCGTCCGTCACTCACCGCGTCCAGCGGGAAGGGGAGACTCTCCGGCGGCCGGTCGGCTCCGCCGCCAGCGACGGCGAGGCGCGACGCGCCTCCGGCGGTCAGGCGACGCCCGACGACCCCGCGCGTGCGACTCGCGTCCAGTCGGGCGCTCACCGACGCGCGCTGCCGCACCGGTTATCTATCGCGAGCCGTCGCCGTTTCGCGCGGCTTCGACGCGGTCCGCCGTCGACTCCAGCGCCTCGGCGAGCGTTCTCGCCTGCGCGGGCGAGAGGTCGATCTCGTCGGCGTGGGCGGCGATGTCGTCGATTTCCGTCCCGTCCAGTTCGACCTCCAGCGTGACCTGTTCGGGGTCCTCTCGCGGCGCCGTGACGTTCACGACGCCGGGCGCCTCGGCCTCGAACTCGTGTCCGCGGGCGCGACCCTCGACGAGATCGAGCGTCGTGTAGGCGTTCACGCGGAGCAGGCGGTCGCTCATCGGCCCGCCTCCGGGGTCGTTCCTCGCATCGTCAGTCGTCCGCCGGCGGCGACGGAGCGTCGTCCATCGAGTCGTTCTCGGCGTACGGGTACCACGTGCGCTTCGTGTTGTGCATCATCGGGTCCTCGTAGTCGGTCTCTTCCGGGTCCACGAGGGCGTCGAGTTCGTCCTCGTCGTGGCGAGCGACGAACGCTCGGAACGACTCGCCCTCGTCGCGTTCGGCGGCGAACGAGTCGATCAGGTTGGCGATCGCTCCGGGGGCCTCATCGACGGGCACGCGCTGGGTGACCCAGCGGGCGAACCCCGGGTCCTCTCCGAGCCCGCCGCCGAGACCGACGTCGAGCGCCTCGACCGGCTCCCCGTCCTTGCGGGTCTTCATCCCGCGCAGGCTCACGTCGGCGATCTGTGGCTGCGCGCACGAGGCGGTACACCCGGAGAGGTGAACGTGGAACTCGTCGACGCCGTCGGGGAGGTCGACGTTCTCCTTCAGCCAGCGCGCGAACCGGACCTGTCGGTTCTTCGTCTCGACGATCGAAAGCGAGCAGAACTCCGTGCCGGTACACGCGACCGAGCCGCGCATGAACGGCGACGGGTAAGGCGAGTAGTCGTCGAGCAGCGGTTCGTCGAGGAACGCGTCGAGGGCGTCGTCCGGCACGTCGGTGACGATGACGTTCTGCCGCTGCGAGAGCCGGACCTCGCCGGAGCCGTACTCCGCCGCGAGGTCGGCCAAGTCGAGCACGTCGGCCGCGCCCATCCGCCCGACGAGCACGTTCAGGCCGACGAAGTTCGCCCCGTCCTTCTGGTCGTGGACGCCGATCAGGTCGTTCCGCTCGCCCTCGCCGGCGTTGTAGGTGTACTCCTCGCGCACGTCGCGGCCGGCGGTCTCAAGCTCGAAGTCGACGTACTCTGCTTGAAGCGTCTCGCGGACCTCCTCGGCCCCCCACTCGTCGACGAGGAACTTCACCCGGGCGTTGTATCTGTCCTCGCGGTCGCCGTGGTCGCGGAACAGCGCGGAGAGCCCCCCGGCGACGTCGGGGACTCGCTCCGGCGGCACCCAAACGTCGATGTCGCGGGCGAACCGCGGTTCGTTTCGCGCGAGCCCGCCCCCGACCCTGACGTTGAAGCCGACCGCGTCCCCGCTCGCGTCGCCGTCCCCGTCGACCGACTTGTACGCGGGCTCGAACGCGAGGTCGTTGATGTCGCCCTGTCCGGAGCCGTCGGCGGAACCGGTCACGGACACCTTCCACTTGCGCGGGAGGTTCGCGTGGTCGTCGTTACCCTTGAACCGTTCGTTGAGGTCGCGGATGACGGGCCACGCGTCGATCACTTCCTGCCCGTCCTTGCCCGCGACCGGGTTCCCGACGATGTTCCGCCACGAGTCCCCGCAGGCCTGCTGGGTCGAGAGGCCGTTCGCCTCCAGCTTCTCGAAGATCGCCGGCACGTCCGACAGTTCGATCCAGTGGAGCTGGATCGACTGGCGGGTGGTGAAGTCGGCGTACGCGTCGCCGAAGACCGGGTTCGTTCCGGGACCGCGGGCGTACTCGTCAGCTATCTCCCCGACGACGCGGAGCTGTCCCGGTTCGAGCACGCCGTTCGGAGTCCCGATCCGCAGCATGAAGTAGCCCTCCTGTCCGTTCCGCTGGTGGTACAGGCCCCACCACTTGAACCGCTCGAACCACGCGTCCCGCTCGTCGTCCGGGATCGAGTCGTACCCCTCCTCGGCGAACTCGAACAGCCGGTCGCGCACCTCGTTGCCGTACACCTCCGATTTCCAGTTTTCGACGTCCGTTGGCATCGATCCGACCTACAGCCGACACCCACATAGCTGACAGCGTGGCATCAACCTTCCCCGGTGCCCCACCGATGTGGCACGTGTTGCCGCTACTCTCGCCGCCGCGCCCGTCGAACGGCGGAACGGTCGAATTCGGCAAATTCGTCCCCGTGTACCCGTCCAATCGGCACCCACGCGGTGATCTCGGTCGCCCCGCACGCGACACACTGGCCGTACACCTTCGCATCCACCGTCGAGCCGTCCACGCCGACCGACTGGAAGTTCTCGACGGCTAGGTCCGCGAGCGCGCACTCGCACAGATCCGGCGCGTCGAGCCGCCAGAGTTCGCTGACACGCACTTCCCGGCTGTCGTTGACGGAGATCCATGCACCGTCGTCGAGGACGCGTAAACGAGTGGTCACGCCCGGAGTTCGGCCGCGACGACCCAATGGGTGACGCTGCTCGCAACCGACGACAGTACCGGTGACGACCAGATACGCGAAAACCGGCAGACTACACCGAGATACTGTGTAAAATAAGTCTCCGATCTACCGGACATGAAATCCGGTATCCGAGAGTAGTGGTCCGATTTACGCGCTTGCCGACGCTTATGACCCGCGCCCGCGTACGTCGGTGTAATGACGGACCCGGATCCCGACTCCACCGACGATCGACCCGTCGACCCGCCCGACGGGAGGCACCGACAGCACGCGTCCGCGGACGTGGCGCCCGAGCTCTTCGAGGACGCCTCAGAGCGACGATGACCGAGGGAGGCGACAGCCGAGCGACCGACGATGAGCGGTGCGACGCCGGGGACGGGACCGACGCGGAGGGAGAGACGGACGCCGAGCCCGCCGACGGCCACCTCGACGGCGTCGAGGACGGCGCAGGCTGTACGGAGATCTGGGAGCGGCTCTCGGAGCGGAGAGAGGAGTGAGCGACGGTCCGCGGCCCGGTCAGGACAGCTGCGCCGCGATGTCGGCCTCGGTGATGATCCCGACCGTCTCGCCGCCGTCGGTGACCATCACGGCCTTGTAGTGGTCGAGGAGGTTGCGGACCTCGTCGACGGTCGCCGACGGCGCGACCGTCGGGAACGACTCGCTCATCACCTCGCTGACCGGGTGATCGCCGACATTCTCGCCGGCGTGGACGACGTCGCCCTGGCAGATCGAGCCGACGGGCACGCCGTTCTGGAGGACGGGGAGCTGCGAGTACGCCTCCGCCTCCATCAGCTCCACGGCCCCGCTGACGGCGTCGTCGGGCGCGACGCTGATCACGGTCTGGTTCATCAGGTCGGTCGCGCGCACGACCTCGCCCTCCGCCTCTTGGAGGGCGTTGACGATCCGGCGCAGCGTCGAGAGCCGCGGGTCGACGTCGCCGCCCTCGATCCGCGCGATGAGTGGCTGGGAGACGTCCGCGGCGTCGGCGAGTTCGCTCTGGGTCAGCTCCAGCGCGGTCCGGCGCTCGCGGAGGTCCTGTGGCGTCGGCAGTTCCATGCCGGCTAATTACTTAGGGTTATTAGAAAAGCTTTCGGCACCGACCGGGCACCGGGATCGCTCCCGGCAGATCCGTCCGACGCCCCGCGTCCGTGCCTATCGCTCCGGCTCTTCGTCCTCGTCCGCGTCGGTCTCGAAGACGTCGATGACTTCGAGGGGAACGTCGCGGAGGGCGCCGCCGACCTCGCTTTTCGCGATCCGTTCCGCGTGCTCCTCGCTGTCGGCGTTGAACACGTCGATCTCTAGGAGCAGCCCTACGAGGGCCGTGTTCGCCGCGAGGAACGCGGCGTCGAACGGCTCGCCGCAGGCCGGACAGCCGGTGACGCCGGGCTCGACCTCGACGTACTGCTTGTCCGTCTCGTTGAGTCGCTTGCCGGCTTCGCTGACCGCGACGCCGATGGCGTCGTCGGTCTCCTCGACGTCACGGACCAACCAGGCGGCTTCCATCGCGACTTCGTAGTTGCTCATACGCGGTCGGAGGAGCCGCAGGGTTTCTTGTCTTGTGGTTTGGCCGCGGTCGAAAACGAGCCGTCGATCGCGCGGAACCGGCGGCGAGACGCGCCCTACAGGCGGTCGACGATCGCCGCGGTGACCTCGTCGGTCGTCGCCGAGCCGCCGAGGTCGCCGGTGCGCGGGCCGTCGGAGAGGACGCCCTCGACCGCGTCGCGGACCCGCTGCCCCGCCTCGACGTGGCCGAGATACTCGAGCAGCATGGCCGCCGAGAGGACCGCCGCGGTCGGGTTGGCGACCCCCTCGCCCGCGATGTCCGGGGCCGTGCCGTGGACCGGCTCGAACAGCGCGTTGTCGTGGCCGATGTTCGCCGACGGGAGCAGACCGAGGCCGCCGACGAGCCCGGCCGCGAGGTCGGAGAGCACGTCGCCCGCGAGGTTCGGGCAGACGATCACGCCGTACTGGCCCGGGTCGAGCGGGAGCTTCGTCGCGAACGCGTCCATCAGCTCCTCGTCGGCGTCGACGCCGCGCTCGTCTGCGACCGCCGCGACCTCGTCGCGGAACCGGCCGTCCGTCTCGCGCATCACGTTCGCCTTGTGGGCGACGGTGAACCCCTCCTCTGGGTCCCCGGCGGGGCCGCGCCCGTCCTCGACAAAGTCACAGGCGTACTCGGCCAGCTCGCGCGAGGCCGACGACGTGACGACGCGCGTCAGCGTCGAGAGGTCCTCCGAGAGGCGGTCCTCGTGGCCCGCGTAGACGCCCTCGGTGTTCTCGCGGAGGAACACCACGTCCGTCTCCGGCCGGAGCGCGTCGACGCCCGGGAGCGCCTTCGCGGGCCGGACGTTGACGAACGAGTCCACCGCCTCACGCAGCGGGAGGATCACGTCGGCGGCCGTCTCGCCCGCCGCGCCGAACAGCGTCGCGTCCGCGTCGGCCACCAGGTCGTACGTCTCGTCGGGGAGCGCCTCGCCGGTCGCGTCCCGGGTCGCGTCGCCCGCGTCCCCGCGGACGAACTCGAAGTCGGGGTCGAGCGCGTCCAACACCTCGACGGCGGCCGGCACGACCTCGCGGCCGATGCCGTCGCCCTCGATGACGACGATCTCGTCGGTCATCCGGCTCAGTCGTCCCCCTCGACGTACGGCAGGTCGGCAACCGTCTCGTCGACCTTGCTCCGGTTCGAGTACATCAGCGCGGTCGTGTCCCAGATCCCTTCGACCAAGGCCTCGCGCATCGCGTCGTCGACCTCGACGTCGATGACGGTGTCGCCATAAGTGACCGTCTCCCGTTCCACGTCGACCTCGATGTCGCCGTCGGGGTTCGCCTCGATCCACTCTTGGAGCTCGACCACGGTCTCGTGGTCGGCGGTGACCGCGGGGATGCCGAGCGACTTACAGTTGTCGCGGAAGATCTCGGCGTAGGACTCGCCGACGACGCCGTCGACGCCCCACCGCATCATCGCCTGCGGCGCGTGCTCCCGGGAGGAGCCGCAGCCGAAGTTGGAGTTAACGACCGCGATCGACGCGCCCTCGAAGCGGTTGAGCGGGTGGTCGTTGAACTCCCCGTCCTCGTCGCGCCGGGCGTCGTAGAAGAGGTAGTCCGCCATGTTGTCGAACGTGACCTCCTTCATGAACTGCGCCGGCAGGATCTGGTCAGTGTCGACATCGTCGCCGGGGATCGGGACGCCCGTGCCCGAGACCTCGGTGATGTGTTGGTCGTCGCCCGCGTTGGCGTCGGGGGCCATCAGTCGGCCACCTCCTCGACGCCGCCCGCGCCGCCGGTCGGCCCGTCGTCCAGGTAGTCGCGCGCGTCGACGACCTCGCCCTCGACGGCCGCGGCCGCGACCATCGCGGGGCTCATCAGCACCGTCCGCCCCTCCTTCGAGCCCTGCCGGCCGACGAAGTTGCGGTTCGACGATGACGCACACACCTCGCCGGCGCCGAGCTGGTCGTCGTTCATCGCGAGGCACATCGAGCAGCCGGCGCGCCGCCACTGGAAGCCGGCCTCGATGAACGTCTGGTCGATGCCGCGCTCCTCGCACTGGGCGCGGACCGTCTCCGAGCCGGGCACGGCGAGCGCGCGCACGTCCTCGTCGACGCTGTGGTCCTCTAGGATCCGCGCCGCTTCCTTGAAATCCGAAAGGCGGCCGTTCGTACAGGTGCCGAGGAACGCCACGTCGACGTCGTACCCGAGCATCGACTGCCCGGGCTCGACCTCCATGTGGTCGATCGCCTTCTCGGCGGCCTCCCGGTCGGTCCGCTCCTCGAAGTCGTCCGGGTGCGGCACCGCCTCGTCGATCCCGACCACCTGCCCGGGGTTGATCCCCCACGTGACCAGCGGGTCGAGTCCGTCGGCGTCGACCGTGACCACGTCGTCGTACTCGGCGTCGTCGTCGGAGGCGATCGATTCCCAGTACCGCTTCCGCTCCTCGAACGCCTCGCCCTCGGGGACGTACTCGCGGCCCCGCAGGTACTCGTAGGTGGTCTCGTCGGGGTTGATGTACCCCGCGCGGGCGCCGCCCTCGATGGACATGTTACAGACGGCAAGCCGTCCCTCCATGTCGAGCGCCTCGATTGCGGGGCCGCCGTACTCGTACACGTGGCCGACGCCGCCGTCGACGCCGAGGTCCTTGATCACTTTCATGATCACGTCCTTGGCGTAGACGCCCTCGCCGAGCTCGCCCTCGACTTCGATCCGGCGGACCTTCTGCTTGTCCGCGGCGATACAGCCGGTCGCGAGCACGTCGCGGATCTGGCTGGTCCCGATGCCGACGCCGATGGAGCCGAACGCGCCGTGGGTCGCCGTGTGGCTGTCGCCGCACGCGACCGTCATCCCCGGCTGCGAGAGGCCGAGTTCGGGGGCGACGACGTGCGTGATCCCCTGCTTCCCGGAGTCGAATCCGAAGAAGGTGATCCCGCTCTCGCTCGTGTTGCGTTCGAGCGCCGAGAGCATCTCCTCGGCTTGGTCGTCGGCCAGCGGGCGCTCGCGCTTGTCCGCCTCCGTCGGCGCGATGTGGTCGGTGGTCGCGAACGTCCGCTCCGGGTACGCCACGTCGAGGTCGCGCTCGCGCAGCATCCCGAACGCCTGCGGGCTCGTCACCTCGTGGACGAGGTGGAGCCCGACGAACAGCTGGTCCTGCCCGTTCGGCAGCTCCGTCACCTTGTGGCGCTCCCACACCTTGTCGTACAGCGTTCCCTCGCTCATCGGGCGTCACCCCGGACCGCCGCGCAGTCGGAAGACCGACCGCTCACCGCTACGCCCATCAGGCGGTCACCTCGGCGCTCTCCTCCTCGTCGCCCTCGGCCGACTCCTCCCACGCGAACAGGCCGCGCAGCTCCTCGCCGACGGCCTCGATCTCGTGGGTCTTCTCCGCC
This sequence comes from Halorubrum sp. GN12_10-3_MGM, assembly GCF_005435235.1. Classification (NCBI taxonomy): domain Archaea; kingdom Methanobacteriati; phylum Methanobacteriota; class Halobacteria; order Halobacteriales; family Haloferacaceae; genus Halorubrum; species Halorubrum sp. GN12_10-3_MGM. The sequence goes on along the minus strand of NZ_SGUB01000005.1, from coordinate 64,090 downwards.
TCGCGGAGCTGGGTGTAGGAGGGGCGGCCCGCCTGGTTCTCCGCGATCCACTCGCGGGCGAACTGGCCGTTCTGGACCTTCTCCAAGACCTCTTCCATGTTCTCGCGGGCGTGCTCGTCGACGACCACGTCGCCCTGCGTGAGGCCGCCGTACTCGGCGGTGTCGGAGACGGAGTCCCACATCCCGCCGAGCCCGTCCTCGTACATCAGGTCGACGATGAGTTTGAGTTCGTTGAGGCACTCGAAGTACGCCATCTCGGGGGAGTACCCTGCGTCGACGAGCGTCTCGTACCCCTGTTTCACCAGCGAGGTGACGCCGCCGCAGAGCACCGCCTGCTCGCCGAACAGGTCGGTCTCCGTCTCCTCGCGGAACGACGTCTCGACGACGCCGGCGCGGGTACAGCCGATCGCGGCCGCGTACGCGAGCCCCTCGTCGTGGGCGTCGCCGGTGGCGTCCTGGTACACCGCCAGCAGGCCGGGCGTCCCCTGGTCATTCTCGTAGTTGCGGCGCACGAGGTGGCCCGGCGACTTCGGCGCGACCATCGTCACGTCGACGTCCTCGGGCGGTTGGATCTGGTTGTAGTGGATGTTGAACCCGTGCGCGAACTGGAGCGTGTCGCCCGCGTCCAGGTTCGGTTCGATCGCGTTCTCGTACACGTCCGGCTGAACCGTGTCGGGGACGAGGACGCTCACCACGTCGGCCGCGGCGACGGCGTCCGCGGGGGCCTCCACGCGGAGCCCGTCGCCTTCGGCGGCGGCCCGGGAGGAGCTGCTCTCGCGGAGGCCGACGATCACGTCGACCCCGCTGTCGGCGAGGTTCTGCGCGTGCGCGTGGCCCTGCGAGCCGTAGCCGAGGACGGCCACCGTCTTGTGCGCGATCGCCTCCTCGTCGGCGTCTTCGTCGTAGTATACTGTCGAGTCGAACGTCTGCGTGTCGTCTTCGGTCATGTGTATCGTTGTGAGTTCCTGTGTGGTCGCGTGTCAGTCGTCGTGCGTGGTCGGTTCGGCGGCCGTGCCGGGCTTCTCGCCGGGCGCCGTGGGGGTGTTACCGCGAGCGAGGGCTGTCGGCCCCGTCCGCGCGATCTCGACGATACCGAACCGGTCGAACGCGCCGATCGCGTTGTCGATGCTCGCCTTGTCGCCGGTGAGTTCGACGGTGATCGTCTCGGGGCCGGCGTCGACCGTCCGGCCGTCGTACATCTCGGCGACCGCGTGGACCGCCGCGGGGTCGTCGGCCTCGACCTTCAGCAGGACGAGCTCCGAGGTGACCGCGTCGCCGGCGACCTCGCCGACCGAGATGACCGGCTTCAGCTTCGACATCTGCTTTTCGATCTGGTCGATCCCGGGGTCCGTCTCCTCGACGACCATGGTGATCCGCGAGTGACCGTCGACGGTCGTCGGCCCCACGGTGAGGCTCTCGATGTTGAACTGGCGGCGGGAGACGAGGCCGGAGACGCGCGCCAGCACGCCGGGCTCGTCCTCGACGAGTGCCGAGATGACGGCGCGGTGCGACTCGTGTTCGGCCTCGACGACGGGGTCGATCCGGATCCCCTCGAGGTTCCGGCGCCCCTCCGGGTGGTCGCGCTCGTTCGGACCGGGCTGTTCGCCCGGGAGCGGCCGGGAGTCGGCGCCGGGCGCGACGGGCGACCCGCCGTCGGCCGCCGCGGACGCCTCATCGCGCCCGGTGTGCGGCCCCCCGTCGGACGCCGCGGTGTCGTCGCTCATAGCTGGTCCTCCGCGGCCGCGAACTTCCCGTTCGCACCGCCGCTCGGCACCATCGGCAGGACGTTCTCCGCGGGGTCGACGTGGAAGTCGACCACGGCCGGCCCGTCATAGTCGAGGGCTTCCTCGACCGCGGGCGCGACCTCGTCGTAGTCGTCGACGCGGAGACCGAGCGCGCCGAACGCCTCCGCGAGCTTGTCGAACTCGGGCATCCACGTGTAGTCGGAGGCCATGTGTCGGCCCTCGTAGAACGCGTCCTGCCACTGGCGAACCATCCCGATGTACTCGTTGTTGAGCACGGCGATCGTGATGTCGAGCTCCTCGCGGACCGCGACCGACAGCTCCTGCATCGTCATCAGGAAGGAGCCGTCGCCGTCGAAACACACCACGTCGCGGTCCTCCTCGCCCATCGTGTCGGCCGCGACCCGCGCGCCGACCGCGGCGGGCACGCCGTACCCCATGGTCCCCAGCCCGTGGGAGGAGACCCACGTCCGCGGCTCCGTGTACGTCCAGAACTGCGAGGCCCACATCTGATGCTGGCCGACGCCGGTCGTGACGATCGTGTCATCGTCGGTCGCCTCGTCGAACGCCTCGACGACGAACTGGGGCTTCAGCGGCTCGTCCTCGGGCGTCGCGTACGTGAGCGGGTACGTCTCCCGCCACTCGTCGCACCGGTCGCGCCACGCCTCGGCGTCGGGCGCGTCGCGGACCGCGGCGGTCAGTTGGTCGAGGACGCGCCCGGCGTCGCCGATCAGCGGGTAGTCGGCGTGGACGTTCTTCGAGATCTCCGCGGGGTCGATGTCGACGTGGATCACCTCGGCCTCGGGCGCGAACGTGTCGATCCCGCCCGTGAGCCGGTCGTCGAACCGAGTGCCGACCGCGATCAGGCAGTCGGTGTGGGTGATCGCCAGGTTCGCGTAGCCGGTTCCGTGCATCCCCGCCCACGAGAGGCAGAGGTCGTCGTCCTCGGGGAACGAGCCGATCCCCGGCATCGTCGTCGTCACCGGGATCCCGTAGCTCCGGGCGAACGTCCGCGCCTCGTCGCTCGCGTCCGCCTTGATGACGCCGCCGCCGAACAGACAGACGGGGCGCTCGGCGGCCTCGATGGCGCGCGCTGCCTCCTCGACCGACTCCGCGTCGGCGTTCGGGTCGGGGTCGGTCCCCGCGGGCGGCGTCGCCGGACCGGGCGTCCGGTCGGTCTCGTCCTGCGTGACGTCCTTCGGGAGGTCGACGAGCGTCGGCCCGGGGCGCCCCGCGCGCGACAGCTCGAACGCCTCGCCGACAGTGTCGCCGACGGTGTCGGCCCCGCTCGCGAAGTAGTTGTGCTTCGTGATCGGGCGCGTGACGCCGACCGTGTCGGTCTCCTGGAACGCGTCGTTGCCGACGAACTCCGTGGGCACCTGCCCGGTCAGCGCCAACATCGCGTCGGAGTCCATGTCGGCGTCGGCGATGCCGGTGACGAGGTTCGTCGCGCCGGGGCCGGACGTGGCCATACAGAGCCCGGGTTCGCCCGCGACGACGCCGTACGCGTCGGCGGCGTGCGCGGCGCCCTGCTCGTGGGCCATCGTCACGTGCCGGACGGAGGAGTCGTACAGGGCGTCGTAGACAGGCATGATCGCGCCGCCCTGAACGCCGAAGGCGGTCTTCGCGCCCGCGGCCTCGAGGGCGGCGACGACCGACTCGGCGCCCGTCGAGACGGGCCCCGCCGTCTGGTGTTCGTCCGGTTCGGTCGGCTCCTCGGTCGCGGCCGCCGTCGAGCCGTCGTCCGACTCGTCCGCGTCGGATCGCGGCTGTGCTGCTGTGTCGCTCATTGTCGTGGTTGGTGTGGCATCTGGTGGGTCGTCGTGTGGGTCGCTGCGAACGCGCGACGGGCGGGCCCGCGCCGCGTCCCTCGGGGGCGCGGCTTCGCGCGTCGAGAACGGCTCGGCCGCCGACGTTCGGCGGCGCGTCGCGTCGGTGAGGAAGGGGTAATGTAGGGGCTTATACCCCTACAATGATCGGCGCGACGGCTCCGAACGCGGTAGCGCGTTCCGCGAGCGCGGTGTGCCGTCGCATCTCGCCCGAAGCAACGCGGCCGGGGTATAAATTCCTGTCGGGCGTCCGGAACGGAACGCCGTCGGGACTGCTCCCGCGACCGCCCTCGCGGTCGCTCGGGGGGCGCTCCGGTCGGGGAGTGGGTCATCAGACCCGGACCTCCTCCTCGCGCGTGACGTTCGCCTCCTCGGCGAACCGCTCGACGTCGCCCGCGGTCACCTGCCGCTTGCCGGCGCCGTACTCCTTGACCCGCTTCGTGATCGTCCGGACCTCGGAGTCGGTCGGGTCGAAGCCGGCCTCCACCAAGTGCTTGCGCACGCTGTGGGTGCCGGTGTGTTTGCCCAGCACGAACTCGCGCTCGGCGCCCACCATCTCCGGAGTCATCACGCCGGTCTCGAACGTGTCGGCGTTCTCGATGACGCCCGCGGCGTGGATGCCGGACTCGTGGGCGAACGCGTTCCGGCCGGTGATCGGCTTGTTCGCGGGCACCGGGATGTCCGAGGCCTCCTCGACGATCCGGGCCAGCTTGGTGATCTGGGTCGTGTCGATGCCGGTGTCGACGCCGTACACCGACTCGACGGCCATGACGACCTCCTCGTAGGCGGCGTTGCCGGCGCGCTCGCCGATACCGTTGACCGACACCTGCGCCTGCTCCGCGCCGTTCTCGAAGCCCGCGACGGCGTTGGCCGCGGCCATCCCGAAGTCGTCGTGGGTGTGGACATCGACGCGGGCGTCGGTGGCCTCGACGACGGCGTTCACCGTCTCGCCGAAGCTGGTCGGCATCCCGACGCCGCAGGTGTCGGGGATGTTGATCCAGTCGGTGCCGGCGTCGGAGACGGCCTCGACGATGTCGATCAGGTAGTCCGGGTCCGTTCGAGTGGCGTCCATCGGCGAGAACATACACTCGACGCCGGCGTCTTTCACCTTCTCGACCGCGTCGACCGCGCGCCCCTTCGCCTCCTCGCGGGTCGCGTGCATCGAGTCCTCCAGCTGGACATCACTGGTGGAGACGAACACGTGGACCATCTCGACGCCGGAGTCGATGGCGGCGTCGATGTCGCCGTCGACGACCCGGGCCAGTCCGCAGACGGTGGTGTCCGTCGCGGCGGCGATGTCGCTGACGGCCTCGAACTCCGCGTCCGAGTTGACCGGGAACCCCGCCTCGATAACGTGGGTGTCCATGTCGTCCAGCGTCGCCGCTATGCGGCGTTTCTCGTCGTAGCTGAACGATGTCCGTGGTGACTGTTCTCCGTCTCGCAGGGTCGTGTCGAAGATCCTGACAGGACCGATATCGACGTTAGAAGCTATCGTGCCCTGGAAGAACTCGATCCGCCGGGGTGTCCGACGAAGCCTCCGTGATGTCTGTCATCGATTCACGACAAGACGGTCGAGTACTTAATCGTTTGGACAATCGCAAAATCGGTGCGGACCGGCAGTTCGGAGCCGAAGAGGCGAAGAGCAGTAGATCGCATGACTGCGGCGGTGTCAATACACCTTAAGGAGGTAATACACACACCGGGGATCCGGCACGTATTCCGATTCGGAAGTTAGTTAATAAGTGATCTCGACGTTCGTTTCGTTCGTACTGCGGGCGGCCGGCGGTTCACGCGCGAGACGAGTCAGCGAGTCTCACGGCGCCATCTCCACCGTGATCGGCGGTCGGTCCGCACCGATATCCGGGTCGACCGGCGGACGCGCCGCTACCGACCGAGCGCGTCGGTCACCTCGCGCCGGAGCGCGACGAGGTCGGGGTCCGCCCGCTCGCGGGGCCGGTCGATTTCGACATCGACGACCGACGCCACCCTCCCGGGCTGCCCGCCGAGCACGACGACGCGGTCCGCGAGGTAGACGGCCTCCTCCACGTCGTGCGTGACGAGGACGACGGTCGTCCCGCGCGCGTCCCAGACGTCGAGCAGGTGGTCCTGCTGGTCCGCCTTCGTCAGCCGGTCGAGCGCGGAGAACGGCTCGTCGAGCAGCAGCACGGCGGGGTCGTAGGCGAGCCCCCTCGCGAGCGACACGCGCTGAGCCATCCCGCCGGAGAGCTCGTCCGGGCGGCTCACGGCGAACCCGTCGAGCCCGACCGTCTCGATCAGGTCGTCGACGCGCTCGCGAGCCGCCGGGGTGTCCGGGTCGACGTCGGCCGGGAGTCCGACGGCGACGTTCTCCCGGACGTCCGCCCAGTCGAGCAGCCGCGGTTCCTGGAACACCATCCCGACGGCGTCGCTGCCCCCCTCCCTGACGTCCGCGCCGTCGACGGCGACGCGCCCGGCGAACTCGGCTTCGAGTCCGGAGAGCACGCGGAGCAGCGTCGACTTCCCGCACCCGGAGGGGCCGACGACCGCGACGAACTCGCCGTCCGCGACCGCGAGGTCGACGCCGTCGAGCGCGACCGTGTCCCCGTACCGCTTCCGGAGGTCGTCCACCGCGAGGACGGGGTCAGCGTCCGACGACACGGTCTCTCACCTCTCTGACCGCGACATCCGAGCAGTTGCCGAGGAACGCGAACAGCAGGATCGACCCCACGATGATGTCGGGCCGCGCGAGGGTCCGCCCGTCGCTCAGCAGGAATCCGATGCCCTGACTCGCCGCGATCAGCTCGGCGGCGACGACGAACATCCACGCCAGTCCGACGCCGCCGCGGATCCCAACGAGCAGGTCCGGGAGCGCGGCCGGGAACACGACCCGGCGCAGCGACTCGACGCGCCCGAGGTCGTACACCTCGGCGACCTCCAACAGCTCCTCGTCGACCGCGGCGATGCCGGTCGAGAGGTTGAGGTACACCGGGAAGAACGCGCCGACAGCGATGAGCAGCACCTTCGCGCTTTCGCCGATGCCGAACCAGAGGAGGAACAGCGGCACCCACGCCAGCGACGGGATGTTCTTCAGGCTCTGGAGGAGCGGGTCGAGGAGGTCGCTCGCGGTCCGCGAGAGCCCGGTGGCGGTCCCGAAGACGGTTCCGACGACGATGCCGAGGCCGGCACCGAGAACGACGCGCTGGACCGTGATCGCGACGTGGCCCCACAGCTCGCCGGTAGCGGCCATCCCGTAGAGCGTCTCCGCCACGCGCAGCGGGGTCGGCAGCTGGTACGCCGCGATGATCCCGGTCGCGACGACGAGGTGCCAGACGACGACGAGCGCGGCGGGGACGAGCAGCCCGAGCAGGGGCCGGAACCGGCTGGCGGCGGGGAGGGGAACCGGGCCGAGGCTGCGAGACTCGGCGCCGCCGGCCGACTCGCCGGCCGTCGACCCACGGCCGGAGTCGGAGTCGCGGGACACCCCGGACTCCCGGCGGGTGTCGGCGGCCATCTCAGACGACCTCGCTCGCGAACTCGGAGTCGATCAGGTCGTCGACGTTGCCGGCGGGGTCGGCGTCGTCGGTCACGAGCCCCTCGCGTTCGAGAATCGGCGAGAGGTCCGCGAGCAGTTCGCGGTGGGGCTCGCCCGGGATCGGCTCCGAGAGGTCGTTCCGCTGGGTGAACACGCGCTCCGCGACCGGCTCGGACATCTCGGAGGCGTCGGCGAGGATCCCGGCGGTCGCCGTCGGGTTCCCGATCGCCCACTCGCGGCCCCGCTCGTAGGCCTCGATCACGCGACGCGCGTCCTCGGGCCGGTCGGCGAGGAACCCGTCGAGGAAGTTCAGGAACCCGTACGTGTTGTACCGCGGCTCGCGGAAGAACAGCTCCGCGCCGTCGTGTTCGAGCTCCAACTCGGCCATGTGCGGGTCGAGTCCGGCCCACGCGTCGACCTCTCCCCGGACGAGAGCGGACTGTCCCTCGGGGTGCTGGAGGTTGACGACCTCGACGTCCTCCTCGCTCAGCCCGGCGTCGTCGAGCGCCTGAAGCAGGAAGAAGTACGGGTCCGTCCCGCGGGTGGCGGCGACGCGGCTCCCTTCGAGGTCTTCGACCGATTCGATCCCGGTCTCCTCGAACGTGACGAGCGCCGTCCACTCCGGCTCCGAATAGACGTACGGCGTCGTTATCGGCACGCCGTTCGTGCGGGCCATCAGCGCCGCGATTCCGGCGGTCGAGGAGACGTCGGCCTCGCCGCTCTGGGCGTACTCGTTCGCTTGGTTGCTCCCGAGGCTCAACACCCACTCGACGTTGGTTCCGGTGTCGGCGAACGCCGCTTCGAGCCACCCCTTCTCGCGCAACACGAGACTGACCGGGTTGTAGTACGCGTAATCGACCGTCACTGTGCCCGAGTCGCCGCCTCCGCCCGCGCAGCCGGCGAGCAGCGAACCGCCGATCGCCGCGCCGGTGCCGCGGAGGAACTGTCTTCGCTCCATCGTACTTCCGCATACCGGTGCCACTCATAAGCCAATATGGCTATGGAGAATATTCAATTGCGTCTATGATGTTCCTGAGTTATTCGTTACTGGGTCGTGCGTCGTGGTGGCACGGGCGTCGACGGTCGCGACACGGGTGCTGACGGGCGGACGGGCGCTTTCGACAGATGGGCGATCGGGAACGGAGCCGCTCGTCTCGCGTTCCGGGCCCCGGATCATGCTGCCGGTTGATCGCGCTGTCCGCTCGGGGGAGATCAGAGAACGACGGCGGCGGCGTGCCGAGAGAGCCGGCGTTCCGGCTACATCCCCATATCGGCGGCGGCGTCCGGCACCGGGAGGTCTGGGACGGCGGCGCCGAGCAGCTCGGCCGCGTGGTCGAGCGCCATGTCGAACCCGTAGTAGCGCTCCAGTTCGTCGCCGTCCGGGCCGGTCCGGATCTTCAACATCGCGTATCCGTCGGCGTTCTGCGCGACGGTCGCCTCCCGACCGTCCCGCGAGAAGGTGAGCCGTCGCTCGCCGTCGGTCTCCTCGTACCGCGCCTCGATGCCGTTCGCCGACGCGGCCTCCGTGTCGGTCATACAGGCGTTACGGGCCGGTCCCTGTCGAACCTGTCGGTCGCCGAGACCGGGCGATCGGTCGCGAGCCGTCCGGTGCCGTGGCCCCGGTGCCGGGCGGCCCGCGGCCGCGGAGCTAGCGCGGGTCCCACCCGTTGAACTCGCTCCCCGACTCCAGTTCGGGGTCGAACGCGTCGATGACGCCGCCGAGCGTGTCGTACCCTCGGCGACCGCGGCGATGTCGACGATCGCTTCGTCGTCGGTCCCGACCCCGCGGGCGATGGTACCGCGTTGGTGCTACTCGTACCGGTTGCCGATCTCGCTCGATACCGCCAAGATGACCAGTTCACGCTCCCGTTCGGTGAGCCGGCTGTCGGTCCACAGCGACTCGGGGAACGACCAGAGGCCGGCGAGCACCGCGGGGTTGTTGCCGAGCGACCGGCACACGTGAAGCGGTTCCCCTGAAGCGACGACCCCGAGAGCTCCCCGTACTCGTCCGGCACGTCAGACGCCTCTGCGTAGGGAACGCGGGCCATGGCGAAGGGCTCGCACCCGCGAGGCATAGGTGTACGCCACTCGGTACCGTTCGCCGCGACCGGTTCGGGCCGGTCCGCAGGGATCCGCGATAGCAAGCTTAAGGGACGCCACGCGCCAATCGGCGGCAATGAGTACCGAGGTGACCCGTCGGCGCGCGTGGGTTATCGCCGCTCGGCCGCAGACGCTCCCTGCCGCGGCCGCGCCGGTGATCGTCGGCGTCGGGCTCGCGCTCGCCGACGGGGTGTTCGCCCCGCTGCCCGCGCTCGCGGCGCTCGTCGGCGCGGCGCTGATCCAGGTCGGCACGAACTTCGCGAACGACTACTACGACGCGATCCAAGGGGCGGACACCGACGACCGCGAGGGGTTCACGCGCGTCGTCGCCAGCGGCCTCATCGAGCCCGCCGAGGTGAAGCGGGCGATGTGGCTCACCTTCGCGGCAGCGATCCTCGTGGGGACCTACCTCGTCGCCGTCGGCGGCGTCCCCATCCTCGTGATCGGGCTCGCCTCCGTGGCGGCCGGGATCGCCTACACCGGCGGGCCGTACCCCCTCGGCTACCACGGGCTCGGCGACCTCTTCGTGTTCGTCTTCTTCGGCGTGATCGCGGTGACGGGGACCTACTACGTTCAGGCCGCCGCGCTGCTCGCAGGGTGGTTCCCGGCGGGGCCCCCGGAGGGCACCGTCGCGCTCGCGGCGGTGGTCGCGAGCCTCCCGATCGCCGCGCTGTCGACGAACATCCTCGTCGTCAACAACCTCCGCGACCGCGAGGAGGACGCCTCGACGGGCAAGCGCACCCTCGCCGTCCGGTTCGGCTACCGGTTCGCTCGCGCCGAGTACCTCGCGCTGCTCGCCGTCGCGTACCTCGTCCCCGTCTGGTTCGCCGCGCGCGGCGACGGGGTCGCGACGCTGCTCCCGCTCGTCACTCTCCCGCTCGCGGCGACCGTCGCGCGGACGGTGCTCACCGAGACCTCGGGCGAGGCGCTCAACCCCGCGTTAGAGTCGACCGGCAAACTGCTCGCGGCGTACGCCGTCGCGTTCGCCGTCGGGTTGGCGGTGTGACCGACGACGACCCTCGCGGCGAGGCCTCGGTCACGGTCGTGCGCCACCGCCCGTTCGCGCTCGACCTGACCCGACCGCTCGGAACCGCACGCGGCGAGATCCGTCGCCGGGAAGGGTTCGTGATCACGGCTAGACGCGGCGGCGACGAGTCAGGCGCGGTCGGCCTCGGCGAGGCGACTCCGCTCCCGGGGTGGACGGAGTCGCGCGACGCCTGTGCGGCGGCGCTCGGCGACCTCGAAGCCGGGAACATGTCCGAACCGGTCCCGGGAGTGCCGGACGCGGAATCGACGCCAGCCGCGCGACACGGCGTCTCGCTCGCGCTCGCCGACGCCGCAGCTCGCGACGCGGGACGGCCGCTCGCGGAGCAACTCGCCGTCGAGGCCGGCGTGACCGCGACGCCCGCTGACGCCGTCCCGGTCAACGCGACCGTCGGGGACGGCGGGCCGGCGGAGACCGCCGCCGAGGCGACGCGTGCGGTCGAGGAGGGGTTCGACTGCCTGAAGCTGAAGGTCGGCGCCCGCGACGTCGACGCCGACGTCGAGCGCCTCCGCGCGGTCCGCGACGCGGTCGGCGACCGGGTCGCGCTCCGGGCCGACGCGAACGGAGCGTGGGACCGGGAGACGGCGCGTCACGCGCTCGGCGCGCTGGCGGCGTTCGACCTCGCGTACGTCGAGCAGCCGCTCCCGGCGGACGACCTCGGCGGGCTGGCGGAACTTCGCCGCGACGGTGGCGGCGAGCGGGTCCCGATCGCCGCCGACGAGTCGGTCGCGGTCCACGGGGTCGACGCCGTCCTCGAAGCGGACGCCGCCGACGCGGTCGTCCTCAAGCCGATGGCGCTCGGCGGCCCCGACCGCGCGCTGGCGGCCGCGCTACGGGCGCGGTCGGCCGGCGTCGACCCGGTGGTCACCACCACGATCGACGCGGTCGTCGCGCGGACGGCCGCCGTCCACGTGGCGGCCGCGGTCCCCGAGGTGTCGCCCTGCGGGCTCGCGACCGGGACGCTGCTCGACGAGGACCTCGCCCCCGATCCCTCTCCGGTCGCAGAGGGCGCGGTCGCCGTGCCGTTGGGACCCGGACTCGCGGGCGCCGCGTTCGACGATCTCCGGCGGTCGTGAGCGCGCCCCGTCGGCGTCCGCACCCTGACGCGAGGGGGACGGACTTTTCACCGCGACCGGCGAACGGAGTCGCATGAGCGAGTGGACCGACGCCATCGTCGGCGAGCGGATGACCGTCGACAACCAGTTCAACGAGCGCGTCGCCGCGTCGCGCTTCTCCAGCCAGGAGTGGGGCCTGATCATGACGGCCACCGATCTGGAGATCGAGAACGCCGACGACCCCGACGCCGCCCGCGTCGTCGCGGACACGTCGAACCTCCCCGCGATCATGCCGGAACTGGAGAACCTCCGGTCGCAGATGGCGGGGATGGGCGGCGCTCCCGGCGGCGACTCCGGCGGGTCCGGCGGGGGCGTGGTCGACTCGATTAAGGGCGCACTCGGGCTCGGCGGCGGGGGCGGATCCGGCGGTCCCTCGGACGAGGAGCTGGAGGCCGCCGAGCGGCTCGTTCAGGAGTACGCCGACGAGCTACAGGCGCACCTCGAAGAAGTCGGCAAGTGGGAACAGGTCCGCGTCGCGTACCAAGAGTAGCCGGCGGTCGCCGTCCGACCGGCGGGCGGACGCTCGCCCCGGCTCGTTACTCCACGTCGCTACCGCGGAACAGGGTGAGCTCCTCCGCCTCGTAGATGCTGATGAGCTCGCTGACGATCTCGTCGTACTCCTCGTCGTCGACCCGGAGCGCGTCCAGCCGCTCGACCGTCTCCTCGTCGAGGTGTATCTGGGGCATACGCGGCGGTTCGTCGTCCGGAGAATAAAAGATGTCGACGGAAACGAGGTCCCGAGAGTGCGGCCATTCACTCCTCTCTACCCGCTTCGCACGCGGCTTCGGTTGAGCTGACGTCTGACCGTCGGCTTCGGGCCATCGCTGCGATCTCATCCGCGGAGAGATCGTCGCTCCAGAGGACGAGTTCGTCCGAGAACTCGAGGACGGGTGACTTGTCGCTGTGGATATCGAGAATCCCCGAAGCGTCAGTGATCCCGGCCTTCACGCCCGTTCCGTTCAGGATCGATTTCCGGTCGCTGAAAACCCCGGTGAACCGGTACTCGCTCCCGATCAACACTTCGGTCGAGAGGAACGACCAACAGCCCACGCGATAGGTGTCGTTCGCCTGTGATCGGCAGGAATACAGCTGGGTCGTAAGTCCGCGGTCGACGGCGATCGCGGTCCCCGGGTCACCGACGTGTCGAGCGGTCACAGGTCCGTCGCGGAGACTCAGTCGAGTCGCCACTCTGAGCGGGGATCCGGCCGCGATCAAGCCGACCATGGTCCGGAGCCGCTCCGGGGACACGACGTCGCTGAGGTGAATCGCGCTCGACCCGCCGCGCTCGACGGCGTCGATGCCGGCGGCGGTGTCCCTCGTGCCTTCGAACACGGTCAGTTTCGGTGCCTCGGTCCTCCCGTCGAGAGGAAGGGAACCGTCGGGTCCCACGGCGCCGGCGGTTACCGAAGCCCCGCAGAGTACGATGTCGAGTTCGGGGTCGGACAGCGTCTCGACGACCGCGTCGCGAGACGGCGAACCGATCACGTCCAACGACCCGATACCATCGAGTTCCGCAGGTTCGACCATCGACCCCCGAAGGGATCGGGCGCGTTCCTCGTCCTCGAAGAGGAACACGACCGAGAGGGTGCCGCGCTCTGGGATCTGTCTCCGAAGTCGGTTCTCGTACGCGTCGGGGGATATCACGGATGCGCCCGCAGGAATCGGGTCCGCGTCCGGAGACGGAACCCGACTCGAACGAGAGGGAGCCGTCTTTCCCGGTCCCGATGAGGTGTTCGAAGGGCCAAAGGCGGACAGATCCGCTGACGCCTGAGGCGATGTCGCAATCCCCACTGGCGCGTCCGACGCGGAGGAACCGGCGTCGCCCCGGACGCGGACCGGCGCGAGGACGTGAGCGAGGTGCGGCAGCAGTTCCGCGGACGCGGGAACCGGCCGGAGGACGGCCTCGGTCGGCCACGCCGGCAGATGAGGTTCGACCGTCTCGGGATCGACCTCTAGGTACTCCATCAGCCGCTCGCTCATGGAGCGGTCGGCGAGGTTCGGAGGGTAAAACGGGAGATCGGGACCGACCGCGTCGTACTCGTACCGGTCCGACGGGACATACCCCTCCGTCCGCGCGAGCGTGTCGAGGAAGAACCACGTTCGGAACAGTTCCGTGACCCGTTCCCCGAGGGCTTCCCCCTCCGTCGGGAGCCGTTCCTCGTACCCCGTGTCCAGTCGGATCGCCGGGGCGTCGCCCGTCACCATTCGAGCCCCGAGGTAGTACGACAGCGTCGAGAGGCGGTACACGTCGGCGTACGTCGGTCGGACGACGACCTCGACGCCCGTGTCGGGTACCGACAGCGGGCTCGGGACGTCGAGGGAGTCGCCGGGCTCGATCCGAGGCGGATAGCCGCGCAACGTCGGCCACGACCGCTCCGGGGTGAATTCTTTGACTGACGACCCGAGCAGCGACACGGCCTCGGTCAGCGCTGCCGGGTCGTCGGGGACGGTGATCGTCGCCTCGGGGCGCGTGTGGAACGAGCGCGCACCGACCGAGACGGTCCGGGGGCGGTCGAACGAGATAGTAACCGGGTCGGGACCTCCGCCACTGGTCGCCGAGACCTCAACGTCCGTCACGCGGATGAGTACCTTCGTCACCCCGTTCACTTCGATACAGTACGAGCCGCGTTCGAGCTCTATCGAATCGTTGTGTCTGGCGACGTGGTCACCGTTAACGTCCCGGAAGACGATCGACGCGTAGTCGAGTAGCACCAGCGATTCCGCTTCGAAGCTGACCGCGCGGTCCACCGGAGAGGGGAACAGCGCAGGCAGCGCCGGGCGGAGATCCGGCTCGCGGTCGACGCCGAGCCGCAGCTCCTCGCCCTCGATCACGTCTCGGACGGTGAGCGTCGTCCCGTCGACCTCGAACGCGATACGCCCCTCGGATGACCCGTCGTTCACTAGATTAGTCTGATTCGCCAACACGTATGAGGTTGTTGGTAATTATCTCGTTTCGGAGTTCTGAAGCGTGCTACCGTGGTTCTTGCTCGCTTTAGACCAGCCCTGACAACAATCTTAACATCGGCCGACTCGGACGAGCACGCATGGACGGGCCCGGATCGGAACCGATCGACCGCGCGCTCGCTGCGGCGTTTCCGGACCGCGAGGTCGACCGGCTGACCGGCGTCGGCCCCTCTTGGAACGGCGCCAACGAGACGGTCGGCGTCGCCTTCGCGGACGGCTCCTGGGCATTCCTCAAAGTCGCGCTCGCCGACGAGAGCCACCGGCTCACCCGGGAGCGCGCCGTGCTCCGATACGTCGGAGCGCACGGCCTCCTCCCGGTCCCCGAGGTGCTGGCGGCCGATCCGGACGGGGACCCGGCGTACCTCGCGACGGCGCCGGCCCCCGGCCGCGGGCTGCTGGAGGCCTACGAGGCCGCGAGCGACGACGAGCGCGAGCGACTGCTCCGCCGCGTCGGGGGCGCGCTCGCCGCGCTCCACGCCGACCGGTTCGCGAGCCACGGGGAGATCGTCGGCGCGGGGACGGAGCGCGGGAGCGCGGCGGAAGGAGCGGCGACCGCGGGACCCGACGCGCAGACCGGACTCGCGATCGAGTTCGCGCCGTGGACGGACGTGCTGCTCGCGACGGTCGAGCGGACGCGCGAGATCGGCACCTCGGAGCGGCTCGCCGACCACTACGACGCCGTCGTCGACTGCGTGCGCGCGAACCGGGACCTGCTCGACGGCGCGCCGGCGGCGCTGCTCCACGGCGACATCACGAAGCCGAACCTCTTCGTGACGGCCGAAGGGGACGGGGCGGACGCTACCGACGGCCCGGGCGTCGCGGCGATCGACTGGGAGCTGTCGCACGTCGGCGACCCGGCTCGGGACCTGGTGCGCGCGGAGGACCAGCTGCTCAACGGGTTCGACTCGACCGGCTCGGAACGGTTCGCCGCGGCCCTCCGCGAGGGATACCGCGAGCGCGCCGGGGGGCTTCCCGAGGGGTTCGAACGGCGGCGCCCCGTCTACGAGGTCGTCAGAATGCTCGGACGCTCGGGATTCATCGATCAGTGGGTACCGTACCTCGACGAGCCCCTCGATGCCTTGGTCGATCGGGCGGACGCCGAGCTGCGGGCGCGGCTCGACGCGGTCTGATCGCGGTGTCAGCCGGCCGCCCCGTCAGCGGTTCCACGCCGCGTCGTCGGGGTCGATCTGACGTTCCCCCGGATCGAGCGCATCGATCTCATCGAGGTCCTCGTCGGGCAGGTCGACGTCGACTGCGCGCAGGTTCTCCCGCAGGTGGTCGCCTCGCCCCTTCGGGATCGGCACGATACCGCGATCGAGCGCCCACGCGAGCGCGACGACCGCCGGCGAGAGGTCGTTTCGCTCGGCGATTTCGAGGATCGCCGGATCGTCGAGGATCTCCCCGCGGCCGAGCGGGGAGTAGCCCACGAGCCGGTGGTCGAACTCGTCGGCGAGGGCGCGCAGTTCCGGCTGCCGGAACCGCGGGTGACACTCGACTTGGTGGGCCGCGATCGGCGCGTCGAGGATCTCGCGGGCCTCGCGCAGCAGATCGGGCGTGAAGTTCGAGACGCCGACGTGGTCGGTCATCCCCTCATCGCGGAGTTCGTCGAACGCGAGCAGCGTGGTCTCCGCGTCGTACGCTCGGATCGGCCAGTGGACGTACAGGAGGTCGACGCGGTCGAGGCCGAGCCGATCCAGGCTCGCCCGCGCCGTCTCGCGGACGTCGTCGGGCGCGAGGTTCTCGGGGTGGACCTTCGTCGCGACGACCACGTCGTCGCGATCGACGTCGCTCGCGGCGATCCCCTCGCCGACCGCCGCCTCGTTGTCGTACATCTGCGCGGTGTCGACGTGACGGTAGCCGGCGTCCAGCGCCGCGGCGACGGTGTCGGTACAGGTCTCGGGGTCGTCGAGCCCGGACGTTCCGAGCCCGATCGACAGGTCGAGCGGTGGCACGCGTTCGCGTTCCGGCCGCCGGGTGAAAAAGGCGCGCGAGCCGGCACGTCACGATCCCGCAGTTCCGTGCGCGTCCCGTGCGCTTGTCGCGCCCCGCACCCTTAATCCGTCGCGACCGTAGGACGGGTCGATGGCGACCGGACCCGCGCTCCCCTCGACCCCGGATCCGCTCCCGCTGGGCGCGCTCTCCGACCCGATCCTCGTCGACCCCGGACCGCGACTGCTCCGCGCGGTCGTCGAGGCGTACCGGGAGGCCGCCCCGGTGCTCGTCGAGCCGAGCGTCGCGGAGCTTGCCGGTGAGGCGCACGGGGACGGCGGGGAGGGAGACCGCGACCCGTCCGGTCTCCCGCCGCTGAACGTGTTCGCAGGCGAGCCCGCGGTCGACGCCATGACCGCCGGGTTCCGGCCTGCGAGCCGGCTCGCGGCGCTCCTCGACGCCGACGCGATCGACCTCCGGGTCCTCGACACGCCGCAGCCGAACCCCGTGCTGGTGGGAGCGGAGACGGGGTTCGCGCTGATCGGAAGCGAACGCGACGGGGCGGGCGGGGAGACGAGCGAGGAGACGACCGGAGCGGTGAGTCGGTGGCACCGGATCGGCGACGACGCCACGCTCCGCGAGCGGTACGCGCCGCGGTTCGCGGCGGCCGAGCCGTACCGGCTCCGGACGCCGAGCCGACGGCGGGTGTACGAGGGGTTCGCGACGCGGTGTGACGAATCGGTCGCCGCGGCGGTGCTCCGCGCGCTCGATGCCGAGGTCGGCGCCGATTCGCGCGGAGCCGCGGGTCCAGACTCCGAGGAGACCCGCGTCCGCGCCTACGCGGTGGGCGCCCGCGAAGGCGCCCTCGACCGCACCCTCCGGCGGGCCTGCGAGGACGCGGGTCTCGGGAGCCCCTCGACGTTCACGCGGATAAAACGGCTCCTGCGGGAGGCCGAGCTGATCGAGACCGTCTCCGAGCCGCAACCGGTCGGGCGCCCGCGCGAGCGGCTCGCGGCGCGCGGCGCGCTCGCGGCGGCGGAGACGGCGGAAGAGACGGTCGCGGCGGTTCGCGGCGTAACAGGGTGAGAAGCGTTCGGACGCCCGTCACCGGGCGTCATTCCGGACGGATCAGTCGTCTTTCGTCTTGATGTCCGCCGAGAGGCCCTGCGCCATCTCGATCTCCTTCGAGTTGTTCAGGGTCCATGCGGTGCGGTCGGTGACGGCCTCGATCGCCTCCCGGGCGGAGGGGTAGCCGTTGCCGGACTTCTTCACGCCGCCGAAGGGGAGCTGGACCTCGGCGCCGATGCACGGGAGGTTGCCGTACGCCAGCCCCAGCTCGGCGCGGTCGCGGTAGTAGTTGATCTGTCGGTAGTCCTCGGAGATGATCGCGCCAGCCAGCCCGTAGTCGGTGTCGTTCTGGATCTCGACGGCCTCCTCGATGTCGCCGTCGTACTCCATGAGCGCGACGTGGGGTCCGAACACCTCCTCGTGAGTACACGTCAGGTCGGCGTGGGCGTCGGCCTCGTAGACGAACGGACCGACCCAGTAGCCGTCCTCGTGGCCGTCTGGGATCTCCTCGTCGTCGAGCTCGGTCCGGTCGACGAGCACGTTCACGCCCTCCTCGCGGGCCGCCTCGTTGTTTCGGGTGACCTTCTCGCGGTGTTCCTCCTCGATGAGCGGCCCCATGAAGGTGTCCTCGTCGAGGGGGTCACCGACCGCGACCGACTCCGCGACCTCGACGAACCGCTCCTTGAACTCGTCGTACACGTCCGTGTGGACGATCAGGCGCTCGGAGGAGACGCAGCGCTGACCGGTCGTCTTGAACGAGGACATCACCGCGGAGTGGACCGCGACGTCGAGGTCCGCCTCCTCGGTGACCACGATCCCGTTCTTGCCGCCCATCTCGCAGGCGGCGCGCTTGCCGGCGACGCCGCCGAGCTTCTCTTGGATGTGGTGGCCGACCTCGGCCGAACCGGTGAAGATAACGGTGTCGACGTCGTCGTTCTCGACGATCGCGTTGCCCGCGTCGCCGAACCCCTGTACCATGTTGAACACGCCGTCGGGGATGCCGGCGTCGTCGAACATCTCTGCGATGATCTGCGCGCACCACGGCGTCTGCTCGGCCGGCTTGAACACGACGGTGTTCCCCTCGACCAGCGCAATGGCCATGTGCCAGTAGGGGATCGCGACCGGGAAGTTCCACGGCGTGATACAGCCGGTGACGCCGCGCGGTTTCCGTCGCATGTACGCGTCCTTCGAGGGGATCTCCGAGGGGACGATGTCTCCCTTCGGATGCCGGGCGTCGCCAGCGGCCCACTCGACCATGTGCGCGGCCTCGACCACGTCCGCTTTCCCCTCGCTGATCTCTTTCCCGCACTCCTTGGTGACGATCTCCCCGAGCTCGTCGGTCCGGTCGCGGAGCTCGTGGTACACGTCCCAGAGGTACTCCGCGCGCTGGATCCGCGAGAGCTCGCGCCACTCCTCGAACGCCGCGTCCGCTGCGTCGGCCGCGCGGTCGACGTCCTCGGGGGTCCCCTGACGGAACTCTCCGAGCGTCTCGCCGGTCGCGGGGTTCTCGCTCTCGAAGGTCTCGGACCCGTCGCCGTCGACCCACTCGCCGTCGATGTAGTGCTGGTAGGGCTGCGCCATGTTTGAGACATCCGGTCGGCACGTCCAAATAACCCACCCTACCATGGTCGGTAAGGTCTTTGTGATGTAGTGCCAAACATGCGGTACCAATGGCGACAACCGAACCAGAAGGGGCGAGCGAGTGGGCCGGAACCCGGCTCACGCTCGACCTCTGGCATCCGAACTGCTGGGCGATCGAGGCGACGAAAAAGACCGGCGGCGGCGTCCTCGCACACGCGATCTACAACTCACCGATGGCCGAAAGCGACGCGCCGAACACGGTGAACGGCCTGTTCACGGCGTTCGGAGACACGAACGAGGAGGTCGAAGCATTGCTCGACGCGATCCGCGAGTCCGACCGCGCGGGGAACCTCTTGGAGCTACAGGAGCGGTTCGGGCGCGCTCGGGACGCCCCGGGCAACGTCGTCCGCGAGTTCTTCTTGGAGTACGACCCGGGCGACATGGTGTGTCCGACGCTTTTGGAACACGGCTTCGTCCACAGCGCGCCGGTCCGGATCGAGGGCGGACGGGAGGAGTGGCAGGTGTGTTTCGTCGGCGAGCGCACCGAGATCCGGGAGTCGCTCGACGCGGTTCAGGAGGCGGCCGGCGCGGAGGTGACGGTGGAGTCGATGTCGTCGTCGGGCCACGCCGGGCGGACCCCCCGCGAGCAGCGGCTCGACACGCTGACCACGACACAGCGGAAGGTGTACGAACACGCCCGCGAAGCGGGCTACTACGAGTGGCCCCGAGAGGCGTCGACGCGCGAGCTCGCCGACGACATGGAGGTCTCGAAGACGACGCTGCTCGAACACCTGCGGAAGGCGGAGTCGAAGCTACTGGACCCGTGAACGGCAGTGTCGACTGCGGAGCGAGTGTTACAGCGCGTCGAGCGCGGTACGGTATTTAAATATCCGCGAGCGACAGCGCCGATTGGTTATGAATGAAGGCGGTGGCGCGTGCCTGCGAGCGGCCGCTATCGGCGGCCGCGAGTCAGCACGCGCGAGGGAGTCAGTCGCCGGAGCGAAGCGACGGCGACTGACGAGGTTGGGGAGGCGTGAGGCGCCGTGCGGTCGCGGTCGGGTAGGGACTCGAAGGGGCAGTCGCGAGGACGGCGCAGGTGACGTAAGGACCGCAAGGAGCGAGCGAAGCGAGCGACTGAGGACCGCAGCGAGCGTGCGCCGTCCTCGCGACTGGGGCCTTGGAACTGTTTGCCGCCGATCTGCTAGCGACCATTTATTACCGAGCGGCCGGGAATTTGGAGGCGTCCGTCGTCGGTCGTTCAATCGCTGATAAACGGCGGACGGAAAACTTACACGCCGATTGATAAATCGTAGCGCCCGATCGCCGGTCTTTGCCCCGGTTCGTTCAGTTCCCGACGATCGCGCGCAGCGCGAACAGGGCGTTCGACTTGCGCTCCCGGATCCGCCGGTAGAAGTAGGAGAACCACTTGGAGCCGTACGGGATGTACTGGTAGACTTTCACGTCGTCTTCGGCCGCGAGTTCGAACTGCGCCGACTCCCGGACGCCGGTCAGCATCTGGACCTCGTAGGGGGTCCCGTGGTCGGCGTACAGCTGCTTCGCGTAGTCGATCATCGCGGGGTCGTGGCTCCCGACGGCGACGCCGTCGTCGAACGCCTCGAACATATACGCGAGGCAGTCGCGGTACGACTCGTCGACGCGCGCCTTCTTCTTGTAGGAGATCTCGGCCGGCTCGTCGTACGCACCCTTGACGAGTCGGACCTTCCCCGGGAGGTCGGCGAGCCGTTCGAGGTCCTCGCGGGTCCGCTTCAAGTTCGCCTGTACGCAGACGCCGACGTTGCCGTCCGTCTCGACGGCGTGCCGTTCGAACGCGTCGAGCGTCACGTCGGTGGTCTCGTGGTCCTCCATGTCGATCCAGACGAAGGTGCCCGTCCCGTCCGGCCCGGTCGCGGACGGCGGGTTAGCCGCCTCGACGATGCGCGCCAGGTTCTCTTCGAAGACGTCGTCGGCGATGTCGAGGCCGATCTGGCTCGATTTGACCGAGACGCAGGCGTCGACGCCGCGCTCCGCGATCGCCTCGACGAGGTCGACGTACGCGTCGGCGTCGGCGTCGGCGGGGGGCCGTTCCTCGTAGTGTTCGCCGAGCAGGTTCAGGATGCCGGCCACGCCGCGGTTGTTGAGCCCCTCGACGTGAGCGAGCGCCGCCTCCGGCGTCTCCCCGGCGACAAAGTTGCTCGCGATGGGCGGGATCATGCGATCACTGCGGATCCGGAGCGGTATATAATGGCACCCGACCAATTGTTCCGAAGACATATTCCTGTATAAAATTCTTTCAGTCCCACTACCAGCCGATTCATCGATCTGCCGCGCGCTCACCGACCATGGACGGGTCGGGGTTAAGGTAGCCGAATGTGCTCGGGACTATCGGAAACATATGTCACGGAATACCACGGGCATGACGGATCGGCGGACGCTGCTGAAACTGACCGGCGGTGCGGGACTCGTCGGACTGTCGGGCTGTCTCAGCACGACTGACGACGGCAGCGACGGCAGTGACGGCAGCGACGGCGGCGACGGCGGCGACTCGACCGTGGCTTACGAGATCGGGATGGTCGACTCCCAGACCGGGTCGCTGTCGGCGTTCGGCGAGCGGAACCAGCGCGGCGTCGACCTCGCCCTCTCGATGGTCAACGAGGTCGGCATTAACGGGCGAGACCTCGACATCGTCGTCGAGGACTCCGAGAGCGAGAACCAGGGCGGGATCGCTGCCGCCCAGAAGCTCGTCAATCAGGACGGCGTGCCGTTCCTGATCGGCGCGGTCGGCTCCGGCGTCTCGCTGGCCATCTACGAGAGCGTCATCGAAGGAACGGACGTCGTTCAGCTGAGCCAGAACTCCACCGGGCTCAACCTCACCGAGTTCCCGGGACTGCTCCGGATGTCGCCGTCGGGGCGGAGCCAGTCGCTCGCGCTCTCGAACCTCATCAGCGACGACGGCTACGACGAGGTTGCGATCACCTACGTCAACAACGACTACGGCCAGAGCCTCACGGACGCGTTCGTCGACGCGTACGAGGGCGAGGTCGTCTACAACACGCCGCACGATCAGGACCAGCAGTCGTACTCCAGCGTCATCTCGGAGATGAACAGCTCCGGCGCCGACGCGTGGCTGTTCATCACCTACCAGGCCGAGTTCGCGACGATGGTCAACGAGGTGTTCTCCTCGGGGTACGAGGCGCAGTTCTACGGCGCCGACTCCGTCTCCGGCGACAACGTGCTCGAGAACACCCCGGAGGGGAGCATCGAGGGGATGAAGATCGTCGTTCCGTCCGCGCCCGTCGAGGAGGAGAACTACCAGTCGTTCGCGGACACCTTCGAGTCGGAGTACGGCCGGCAGCCGACCTCGTGGGCGGCGTACGCGTACGACTGCGTGATCAACGCCGCCTTGGCGATCCAGGCCGCGGACGAGTTCACGGGGGCGGCGCTCCAGGACACCGTCCGGCGCGTCTCCGGGCCGGAGGGCGAGACGGTGACCTCGTTCGAGGCCGCGAGCGGGATCCTCGCGGACGGCGGCGGACCGGACGACGTCGACTACCAGGGGGTCAGCGGCCCCATCGACTTCGACGAGAACGGGGACCCGATCGGCTTTCTTCAGGTCCTGGAGGTCCAGGACCACGCGTACGAAGGCATCGACTTCATCGAAGGCTAATCCCGACCGATGACCGTCCTCGGATACCTGGCTAACGGATTGGTGTTCAGCAGCATCATCGTCCTCGGCAGCATCGGGCTGTCGCTGGTGTACAGCATCGCGGACTTCGCGAACTTCGCGCACGGCGACACGATGACGATCGGTGCGTACTCGGCGCTCGTGACCTTCGGCGCCGTCGGCGGGCTCGGCGGCGCGGTGTTGGGGCTCCCGTACGGCTTCTTCCTGGCCTTGGTCGTCGGGATCGCAGTCGCCGCGGTCGTGGCGGTCGCCACCGAGAAGCTCATCTACGAGCCGCTCGACGTCGACTCGATCGGCCTGCTGATCACGTCGATCGGGATCGCGTTCATCTACCGCGCGGTGATCCAGATCCGGTTCGGCTCCGACTTCACCCGGTTCGACGTCCGGCCGCTGCGGCCGATCGAGGCGCTGGTGCCGTACGGCGTCCGGATAACGCTCCACGACGTCGCGATATTCGGATCGGCGGTGGCGCTCGTCGTCGGGCTCCACGTCCTGCTCCAGTACACCGACCTCGGTCGGAAGATGCGCGCGATGGCGGACAACCCCGACCTCGCGCGGGTTAGCGGTATCCGGACGAAGCGGGTCAAGCTGTGGACGTGGGTCATCGGCGCCGGGCTCGCCGGCGCGGGCGGCGTGTTCCTCGGACTGTTCAATCAGCTCGCGCCCCGGATGGGCTTTAACCTCCTGTTGGTGATCTTCGCGGCGGTGATCCTCGGCGGGATAGGCTCCGTCTACGGCGCGATGGCGGGCGGGTTCCTCATCGGCATGATAAACCAGCTAACGCCGTTCTTCTCCAACGTGGTCGAGGCGCTACCGATCCGTCCGAACTGGCTCGCGACCGTGATCGAGAACATGATCACCATCGAGTACGCGAACGCGATCGCGTTCGTGATCATGGTCGTCGTGCTGTTGGTCCGGCCCAACGGGATCGCCGGGGAGGGCGCGACGTGAGCCTCCTCGACGACCCGAAAGCGGCGTTCGCAGACCTCTCCCGCCCGGAGGGGTGGGTGCTTGGCGTCAGCGTCGCGTTCGTACTGTTCCTCTTCGTCGCGATGCTCACCGGCGCGCTCGGTCCGACGTACTTCCTGTTCCTCGTCGGGCTGGCGGGGATGTACGCGCTGTTGTCCTTCGGGCTGAACGCCCAGTGGGGGTTCACGGGACTGATCAACTTCAGCGTCGCCGCGTTCTTCGGCATCGGCGCGTACGGCACCGCGCTGATGACCGCGAGCGGCTCGCCGATCGCCGGCGGATTCAGTCCGCTCGTCGGGCTCGCCGTCGCGCTCGTCGTCGCGCTCGCGCTCGCGCTGCTCATCGGCATCCCGACGCTCAGGCTCCGGGCCGACTACCTCGCCATCGCGTCGCTCGGGCTCGCGGAGGTCGTGCGGCTGATCGTGTTAAACGAGCGCTGGCTGACGAACGGGAGCGCGGGGCTGCGCGGCATCCCGGGCTTCTTCGACGGGTGGCCGGTGCTCTCGACGTTCCCGGAAGCGATGCCGGGGCTCCGGCTGGAGGTGATCCCCGGGTCGCCGGTGATCCTGGAGACGGCGTTCTGGCAGGCGTCGCTGAACGTCCTGTTGGTGCTCGCGTTCGCGGGCGCGGCGTACTTCGTCCTCCGGCGCGCGCACCGATCGCCGTGGGGGCGCGTGCTACGCACGATCCGCTCCGACGAGGACCTCGCGCGGGCGCTGGGCAAGAACACCTACTCGTTCAAGATGCAGTCGTTCGTCCTCGGGAGCCTGATAATGGCGCTTGCGGGCGTCTTCTACGCGCATCTGAACCTCTACGTCGGGCCGGGCGACCTGGACCCGATCACGACGTTCTACGCGTGGGTCGCGGTGATCTTGGGCGGCAGCGGCTCCAACCGTGGAGCGCTGTTCGGCGGGATCGTCATCGTCACGATCCGCGAGGGGACGCGCTTCCTGAACGACGTGGCGCTCCCGATCGACCCCGCGCCGTTGCGACTGCTGTTGATCGGCGTCGTCATCGTCGCCGTCATGCGCTACCGGCCGCAGGGGGTCCTCCCGCCGCAGCGGGAGCTGATCTGGCCGAGCGCGGTCGGCGGTGGCGGAACGCCCGAGACGCCGGACAGCGGCGTCCGCGAGCGGAAGGGAGGTGGTGACGATGAGTGAGGGCGCGCTTCCGAAGGAGGACGCGGTCCTCCGCGTCGACGACCTCCAGAAGTCGTTCGGCGGGCTCGCGGCGACCGACCACGCGACGTTCGCGGTGGAGCGCGGAACCATCACCGGGCTCATCGGCCCGAACGGCGCCGGGAAGTCGACGCTTTTCAACCTCATCTCCGGCTTCTACGAGCCGGACGGCGGGACCGTGGAGGTGAACGGGACCGACGTGACCGGCATGGAGCCGTACCAAGTCGCGGAACACGGGCTCATCCGGACGTTCCAGACGCCCCGGAAGCTGGAGGGGATGACGGTCCGCGAGGCGATGCTGGTCGGCCCGCGGAAACAGCCCGGCGAGTCGTTCCTCACGCTTTTCACCTCGCCGGGGACGGTCGCGGAGAGCGAGTCGGCGAACCTCGCCGAGGCGGAGCGGATACTGGAGGACTTCGAGATCGACCACCTCGCGACCCAGCCCGCCACCGACATCTCCGGCGGCCAGATGAAGCTCGTCGAGCTCGCGCGGGCGATGCTCGCCGAGCCGGAGGTGCTGCTGCTCGACGAGCCGGTGGCGGGGGTGAACCCGACGCTGGCGAAGAAGCTCAAAGGCCAGATCCGGCGGCTCAACGAGCAGGGAACGACGTTCCTGCTCATCGAACACGACATGGAGTTCGTGATGGACCTGGCGGACCCGATCGTCGTCTTGGATCAGGGACACGTCCTGACGGAGGGGACGCCGGAGGGGGTCCGGAACGACGACCGCGTCATCGACGCGTACCTCGGAGGCGGAAGATGAGCGACGGTATGACAGACGACACGACCGGGGCCGCGGACGGGCCTCACGGCGGAACCGACCCCGTGCTCTCGCTGTCGGGCGTCGACAGCGGGTACGGCGAGGTGTAGGTGCTCGACGACTGCTCGGTCCGGCTCGACCCGGGCGAGATCGTCTGTCTCGTCGGGCCAAACGGCGCCGGGAAGTCGACGGTGCTCAAGACCGCGTTCGGGATGTTGACTCCGTGGACGGGGACCGTCGAGTACCACGGCCGCGACATCGGCGGGATGGCGCCCGAGGAGATCGTCCGCGAGGGGATCGGCTACGTCCCCCAGACCGACAACGTGTTCGGCTCGCTGACGATCGACGAGAACCTCCGGATGGGGGGCGTCGCCCGCGACGGGAGCCTCGAGGAAGTCATCGAGACGCTGTACGACCGGTTCCCGATCATCGACGAGAAGCGCGGCTCGAAGGCGAAGACGCTCTCCGGCGGCCAGCGTCAGGTGCTCGCGTTCGCCCGCGCGCTGGTGATGGAGCCCGACGTGCTGCTCATCGACGAGCCGTCGGCGGGGCTCGCACCGAACACCGCCGACGACGTGTTCGAGGACGTCAAGGAGGTCAACGACATGGACACGGCGATCCTCATGGTCGAGCAGAACGTGACGAAGGGGCTCGGCATCTCCGACCGCGGCTACGTCCTCGACCAGGGGACCGTCCGGTTCGAGGGGACGCCGGAGGAGCTGCTGAACGACGAAGAGGTCTCGCAGCTGTACCTGGGCGGCTGAGTCTCCGGTCGGTCCGCTTTCTCGCGGCGTCTCACGCCGTGCGCTTCTCGAGCTCGCCCGTCAGCTCCGCGGCGTCGAAGTCGTGGTCGGGACGGATCGCGACGAAGTCGAGGAATCGGCGCGCCGCGAGCAGCTCGTCGGTCGAGTAGCTCGTCAGCGCGGCGGCGATCGCGTCGGCCGCGCCGAGGATCGGCTCCAGCGCCGCGAGCGCGCTCGCGAGGTCGTACGCGCGAGCGGCCTCGCGCCCGTCCTCGCTCACGCGGGTCGCGTCGATGACGTAGAGGTCGCTGTCGGCGACGAGGACGTTCTCGGCCCGGAGGTCGCCGTGCGCGAGCCCCGCGTCGTGGACGGTCCGCAGCGTCGAGAACAGCTCTGGCGCGAGCCGGGCGACGGCGTCGGCGTCGAGCTCGCCCAGCGTGCGGAACTCGGGGAGGTACTCCAACACCAGCACGCCGAGGTCGCCGACCTCGAACGCCTCGACCGGCTCCGGCGCGTTGACGCCGAGCTCGCGGACCCGGCGGGTCGCCTCCAGCTCGTGACGCGCCATCTCGTAGGGGGTCTCGTGGCGCTCGAAGAACCCCTCGGTGCCGGACGAGACCGCGCCGAGGTTCCGCCCGGTGGTGAACAGCGCGTGGACGAGCGTGTTCTGCCGGGTGATCACCTTCACGAAGAGGTCGTCGTCGACGACCATCGGCGTCGACAGCCAGTTGTCGGCGTCGAGAAACCGGACCCGGATCGTATCGCGGTCGTACCGGTCCGCCAGCTCGCGCGCGACGCGCTCGACGTCGGGCCAGTCGACGCGCCCCCGGACGAGCTCGCGGAACTCCATACCGACGGCACGCGGCGGCGCCTGATAAGTCGTCGGCTCGCGGCGGCGCCTGATAAGTCGTCGGCGCGGGGCGACACCGCCGACCCCGCTACAGTCCATCACGGTCGTTCGCATCGTTTATGCCCACGCGTCGCAATTCTTGCCCATGGACTTCGAGGTACCCGCCGAACACCGGATGATACGCGACACCGTCCGAGAGTTCTGCGAGGAGGAGATCGCGCCGATCGCCCAGGAGATCGAGGACGAACACCGCTTCCCCGAGGAGGTGTTCGAGTCGCTCGCGGACTTGGACATGATGGGGATTCCGGTCTCGGAGGAGTACGGCGGGCTCGGCGGCGACCAGCTGATGTACGCCCTGGTCACGGAGGAGCTCGGCCGCGTCTCCGGCGGGATCGGCCTCTCGTACGCCGCGCACACCTCTCTGGGCGCGAAGCCGATCGACCTGTTCGGCACCGACGAACAGAAGGAGGAGTGGCTCCGCCCGCTCGCTGAGGGCGAGGGGCTCGGCGCGTGGGCGCTCACGGAGCCCGGGAGCGGCTCGGACGCCTCCGACATGGACACGACCGCGGAGTACGACGCCGAGGCGGGCGAGTACGTGCTGAACGGCACCAAGCAGTTCATCACGAACGCGAACGTCGCGAACTCGGTCCTCGTGAAGGCGGTGACGGACCCCGAGGCCGGCTACGACGGCATCTCGACGTTCATCGTCGACCCCGAGAACGACGACGGGTTCGAGGTGACGACGGTCTGGGACAAGATGGGGCTCAACAGCTCGCCGACCTGCGAGATCAGCTTCGACGACGTGCGGATCCCGGAGGACCGGCTGCTCGGCGAGGAGGGCGAGGGGTGGACACAGACGATGAAGACGCTCGACGGCGGGCGCATCTCCATCGCCGCGCTCTCGGTCGGGCTTGCGCAGGGGGCCTACGAGGCCGCCAAGGAGTACTCCGGCGAACGCGAGCAGTTCGGCAAGCCGATATCGAAGTTCGACGCGGTCCGCGACAAGGTGGTCCACATGCACCGGCAGATCGAGCGCGCCCGACTCCTCACCCACCGGGCGGCGACGAAGTACGACGCCGGGGAGTCGGTCACCCGGGAGTCGGCGCTGGCGAAACTCGACGCCAGCGAGGCGGCCCGCGAGGTCGCCGAGGAGGCGGTCCAGACGCTCGGCGGCTACGGCTACACCACCGACTTCGCGCCGCAGCGCTTCTACCGCGACGCGAAGCTGATGGAGATCGGCGAGGGGACCAGCGAGATCCAGCACGTCGTCATCGGGCGCGAACTCGGCCTCTAGTCGGGCGAGTCGTCAGTCAGCGACGCCGGGCGCTCGGCGCGCCTCAGGGGAATTCGATCAGGTCGTCGTCGACGGCGCGCAGGCTCTCCGCGAGCCGCGAGCCTTCGGGGACCGCCCGCCGGAACGGCGCCGAGCCGAACGCCGCCTCACCGTTGACGGAGACGAGCCCGAGGTCGACGGGGTCGCCGTCGAGTCCCGTTAGGAACGCGACGGTGCGGACCGCGGGCACGTCGCCCGCCCGCGCGTCCGGGTCGATGGAGCCGTACAGCGTGCGGTTCTCCGCGACGTGGTGGACGCAGGTCGGCGTCGGCGCGAAACACAGGAGGTAGCGCGCGCCCGGCTCGGTGCGACCGAGCTTGGGGCGGAGCGCGTGGCGTTCGTCGACGTGGAAGTACCGCTCCATCCGGCGGTACTGGCGCAGGATCTCGTTCGCGCCGGTGGCGCGGCGGACCGCGGCGTCGGCCTTGAGCTCGATCACGCGGTCGACCGGTTCGGGCGTTCGGGTTCGGACGAAGAGGTCGACGACCCCCTGCCGCCCGTCGGCGTCGTACGGCTCCTCGAGCCGGATCGCCGGCGACTCGGCCGTCGCCTCGTAGTGTTCGACGAGCCGGGTCGCGAGCGCGTCCTCGCGCATGGCTCTCGCGAGGCGTCGGAGGGCGATAAGTCCGCCCTTCGCGGCGCGCTGCGACCGCCCGCCGACCGGAGTCATAGCCGCTCGGGAAATTCCTGCGAACCGGAAGCTATCACGGGGTTTGTAAGGCTTCGACCCCTACGAAAAGTGATGTCTGATAAACTGTCCAGACGGCGGTATCTCGCCGGAACCGGCGCCGCGTTGACCATCGGGACACTCGCGGGCTGCTCCGGAGGCGGTGACGGCTCCGACGGGTCGGACGGTTCCGACGGTTCCGACGGTTCCGACGGCTCCGACGGCTCCGGCGGAGGCGGCAGCGCCGTCGAGGACGTCCCGAGCGAGATAGACGAGTACCTGTCCGAGGCCCGGATGTACGAGGGCACCATCATGGACTTCACGGGACAGGACGAGGTGACCGTCGAGGTCGGCGCCGGCGACGTCGGGTTCGCCTTCTCGCCGGCGGCGATCCGCATCGACTCCAGCACGACCGTCGTCTGGGAGTGGACCGGCAACGGGGGCGCGCACAACGTGGCCTCGGTCGAGGGGTCCGAGTCCGACTTCAACAGCGGCGACTCCGTCTCCGAGGAGGGGCACACGTTCGAGCAGTCGTTCGACAACACGGGGATCCAGCTGTACCAGTGTACCCCCCACCAGGCGAACGGGATGCTCGGCGCCATCGAAGTCGTCGAAGCGTAAGCGGCTCACTTCGCGCGGTTCGAACGCGAGCGGATTTTTTCACGCCTGCTCGGCGTTCACGAGAGGAACGACCAGCGCACGTCAACGATCCGGTCGCGTTCGCTGGTGACCGTGGGCCGCGCGAGGTGGTCGTTGGCGTTGGCGCCGGCCTCGGCGAGCCGCGACAGCGCCTCCTCCAGCGTGCGCTCCGAGCGCTCCACGCTGGCGTCGC
Organism: Halorubrum sp. GN12_10-3_MGM; assembly: GCF_005435235.1. NCBI lineage: Archaea > Methanobacteriati > Methanobacteriota > Halobacteria > Halobacteriales > Haloferacaceae > Halorubrum > Halorubrum sp. GN12_10-3_MGM. The sequence goes on along the minus strand of NZ_SGUB01000005.1, from coordinate 34,192 downwards.
GTTCGTAGGGGGCGTCGATCGGGTCCGCCGGCGAGTTCGAGATCGCGATCGCGTCGGTGAGGTCGCCGCCGATCGCGTGCGGCGGCTGGTGGAAGTGCCAGTCGCCGACCGTGAGGAAGAGCCACACGTCGCCGTTGATGGCGTGGTACTCGCCGGTGACGCCGTCGGCGTCGTACGCGACGATCCTAGAGAGGACAGCGGTTTTGAGCCGGTAGAGGGCGTCTTTCCGCGCCGAGCGGACGTTGCTCTCGGTCACGTCGCCGCGCTCGTAGGCGGCGGTGGCCTCGTCGGCGAACTGCTTCGCGACCTTGTTGACGACGTACAGCGATTCGAGCAGGTCGTCCGTCGGTTCGAGCGGAGTCACGAGGGGTACCGGTCGGGGCTGCGACCGGACGCAGATGGGGTCGTCGCGCTGATAGGCGTTTCGGGATCCGAGACGCCGAGACGGACCTCGCCGTCGCCGCAGCGGGTACCCCGGATGGTTAATTCTTTAAGCGCAGGGACGAAGGGGTGAGTAAGATGGCGCACGACTCCGTGAAAATGTATTCGGCGATATACGTCGCCCTCCTAGTCGCGGCGACGCTGAACTTCGCTCTCTTCGAGACGTCGTTCATCGAGTTCACCTACGCGCAGGCGCTCGGCGGCACGCTGGTGATCGCGACGGTCAAGACGCTGCTCATCGTCGCGTACTTCCAGCACCTGAAGTGGGAGAACCGCTCGCTGACCTACCTGATGGGGCTCGCGCTCGCGCTCACCATGCTGCTGATGGCGGCCGCGACGTACTCCATCTCGTAACGACTCGCGGCGTCTCTTTCTCGCTCGAACGCCTCCGAACCGTTTTCCCGGCACTTTCGCCGGGTTTTCGCTCGACCGAGCACGGTCCCGACGAGGGTCTTTCTGCTGCCACCACCTAGTGGTATTAGTTAGTTATAACTCGCCGCAAGACGAGGGGCCGATGCGATGGGTTTCAGCGACCGACTCCTCGAGGCCGGATCAGAGATCTGGGACGCACAGAAGCGACACCCGTTCGTCGTCGAACTCGCGGAGGGTGAGCTCGACGAGGGCGCGTTCCGTCACTGGGTGAAACAGGACTACCGGTACCTGCTCGACTACGCGCGCGTCTTCGCGCTCGCCGGTACGAAGGCCGACGACGAGGAGACGACGCGGCGGTTGACGGCGACCGCGCACGCGACGCTGGACGACGAGATGGACCTCCACCGGTCGTTCGCCGCCGACTACGGGCTCTCCGTCGACGACCTCGACGCGGTCGAGAAGGCGCCGACCTGCGCCGCCTACACCGACTTCCTCGTCCGGACGGCCCACGAGGGGTCGATCGCGGAGATCGCGGCCGCGATCTACCCGTGCGGGCAGGGGTACCTCGACGTCGCCGACCACATGGCGAGCCTCGCGACCGAGACCCACCGGTACACGCCGTTCATCGAGAAGTACAACAGCGACGCGTTCCGCGAGACGGTCGCGTGGATGCGAGACCTCGTGGACCGGTACGGCGAGGCGTACCCGGGCGAGCGCGACGCGATGCGCGCGGCGTTCCTGCGGAGCGCCCGCCTCGAACACGCGTTCTGGGAGATGTGTTACACCCGGGAGACGTGGGAGGTCTGAGTCGAGGAGCAGTCGCGCCGATGGCGGGAACGCCGACCGAGTTTTTTGTAGCCGGAGCGTGATCCGTCCGCATGGACCTACGCGCCGCAACGGTCGAAGACGTCGACGCGGTCCGGTCGGTCGCCCGCGAGTCGCTCGTGGCGTCGTACGGACACGCCGTCGGCGAACAGCTGCTGGACGAGGCCGTCGAGGAGTGGTACGACGCCGACGACCTCGGGGACGACATCGACGACGACGACGCGGTGTTCCCGGTCGCCGCCGTCGACGGCGACGTGGTCGGGTTCGCGGAGAGCTACGTCGTCGGCCGCCGCGAGCGGGTCGGCGAGATCGACTGGCTCCACGTCCACCCCGACCACAGGGAGTCCGGCATCGGCTCCGCGCTCCTCGAACGGGTCGAGTCCGCGCTCCGGGATGCCGACGTGGACCGGATCGAGGCGCGCGTCCTCGCCGACAACGAGGCCGGCACGGCGTTCTACCAGCGAGAGGGGTACGAGCTCGCCGGCGAGCGCGACGTCGACATCGGCGGCGAGCCGTTCGCGGAACGGGAGTACCGGAAGCAGATCGGTCGCCTCACCGGCATCTCTGAGGCAATCTACGAGACGGACGACGGAGACCGGGTCCACGTCGCCTTCGACGAGAGCGAGCGCGGGTCGCTGGCGCCGTTCTACGTCGCCTACGTCGACGCGGACCACGAGCGCCGGTACGGCTACCTCTGCGGCAACTGCGAGGGAACGGACGTCGCGATCGACACGATGGACCGGATGGAGTGTCGCAACTGCGGCAACCGCCGGAAGCCGACGCGGTGGGACGCCGCGTACTGACACGCTCCGGCCCGCGGAGAACGTCGCTCCGCGCTACGCCGAGACCACTCTCTCAGAGCGTCTGTTTCACGCCGATGACCCGCTCCTCGGCCTCGCGGCCGGGGTCCCACTCGCTCCCGTCGCGGTCAGATTCGCGGTGCTCCTCCACGGTCCGTGCCATCGCTTCGTCGACCGGCGTCGACTCCCAGCCGAGGTCGGCGAGCCCGCAGGTGTCGAGCAGGTGCGGGTACTCGCGGTAGAGGACGAAGTCGTCGGCGTCGAGCCCGCCGGCCGCGAGCGCGTCGTCGCTCGCCGGGACGACCTCACAGTCGACGCCGGCGGCGTCGGCGATCGTCTCTAACGTCTCTCGTAGGGTGAGCGCGCGTCGGTCGCCGACGTTGTACGCCGCGCCCGGCTCGCCGCGCTCGGCGACGATCCGCAGCGCGCTCGCCACGTCCTCGACGTACGCCCGGTGCCAGAGGTTCTGTCCGTCGCCGGGGACGACCACGCGGTCGTGCGAGAGCACGCGGTCGATCCAGTAGTCGAGCCGCTCCGTGTAGTCGTGCGGCCCGTAGACGATACACGGGCGAACCGCCGTCGCGGACACGCCGTCCTCGGCGGCCGCGAACACCGCGCGGTCGCCCTCGGCCTTCCGATTGCCGTACGTCTCGTGGGCGTCGTCGGTGGCCTGCGCGTCGGTACACGGCTCCAGCGGCGTCTCGCCCTCCCGCTTGGGGATCTCCTCGGCCGCGTAACTGGATCCCGACGAGATGTACACGTAGCCGTCGACGTCGGCGAAGATCTCGGTCGCGGTCTCCACGTCGGCCGGCTGATAGGCGACGCAGTCTATCACGACGTCCGGTTCGACCGACAGCTTCGCGGCGCGCAGCGCGGTCTCGTCTTTCCGATCCCCCTCGACGTGGGTCACGCGGTCGTCGTCCGCGAATGGGTTCTCGTGGTTCCCGCGGTTGAATATCGCGACCTCGTAGTCGTGTGCCAGCAGTTCCTCGACGGTGTGTCGCCCGATGAACCGCGTGCCGCCGACGACGAGCGCCGTGTCTGTCATACCCGAGATCCGATGAGCGAGGTAAAAAACGTGGCCGAACCGGAAGGCGACGGGCCGGCTCAGTCGTCGCCGCGGGGCCCGTCGCCGCGCCACCGGCGATACAGGAGGTACGCGACGCCGAGGCCGATCCCCCAAGTGCCGACGCCGAACACCGCGAACGCGACCCCCGAGAGGAACTCACCGAGCGGAACGCCGAACATACCCGGGTTCGGCGCGTCCGCCACATAAACGCTCCGAGAGAGGGGTAGGTTCTCGGGGCGGGAACCCGTACGGGCGCTCATGACAGACCACACGCGTCGGCGACCCTGGCTCGCCGCCCTGCTCGCGCTCGTCGTCTCCGGGCTCGGCCACGCATACCTCCGCCGGTGGGCCCGCGCGTTCGGCTGGTACGTCGCGGTCACCGCCGCGGTCTTCGTGTTCGTCCCCGAGGCGGCGATCTCCGGCGTCCTCGCCGGCGAGCCCCCGCCGCTTCGGGACGTGGCCCCCGCCGCCGCGGTCGTCGGCGCGAGCGTCATCGACGCGTACGTCGTGGCGCTCCGCAACAACCGCGAACACGAGCGGGAACGCGACGCGGCCCGCTCGGCCGACGCCGCGGAGCCGACCGCCGGCGGAACGGTCGACGGCCCGGCCGCGCCGTCAACGGAGACGACGAGCGACGAGACCGTGCGCTGTCCGGAGTGTGGCAAGGAGACCGACCCGACCGTCGACTTCTGTCAGTGGTGCGCCGAGCCGCTCGGCGACGACGCTACATGAGTGGACGAAAGGGAAAAAGACCGGACCGCGACCGACCTCAGAAGAGGTAGAACAGCGGGAAGATGAACACCCAGACGATGTCCACGAAGTGCCAGTAGAGGCCGAAGTACTCGATCGGCCGCTCGTCGTCGAGGTAGTGACCCTGGTAGGCCCTGACGAACAGGAAGATGGCGATCACTAAGCCGAGCAGCACGTGGATCCCGTGGAGTCCGGTCGTGACGTAGTAGATCGACGCCTGAATCGGGTCGCCGTGGGCGTTCGCCGAGATCGTCACGCCGCGGTCGAATATCTCGTGGTTCCACTCCCACAGCTTGATGGCCATAAACGTGAACCCGAGCAGGATGGTCGTCCCGAGCGTCGCCAGCAGCCCCTGCCGGCTCTCGCGGCGGGCCGCGACCAGCGCGAGGATCACCGTGAACGAGGAGGTGATCAGCACGAAGGTGTTGATGAGCCCCGGCAGCGACTCGGTCAGCGGCGACCAAGTCATCCAGCCCGCGTTGTAGCGGACGAAGATGGCCGCCGAGAGGAACGCGCCGAAGACGATCACGTCGGAGGCCAAGAAGAACCACATCCCCAGCTTCACCTTCTCGACGCCGTTGAACGGCCAGCGCTCGGCGAACTCGGTCGGCGGGGCGTAGAAGTCTTCGAGTCCCCACTTCACGCCGGTGTAGAGGAGCCCGACGAGGCCGGCCACGATGGCGATCGGATACATCGCGTTGGAGATGACGACGTTGCTCTGCAGCGCCGTCTCACCCAGCTCCACGGTGACCGCTTCGGCGAAGCCGGAGAAGCCGAACAGCGTGACGCCGAGCGCGAGCGCGAGGGCGAACGGCCAGATGCTCGCGTGACTCGGGTGTTTGTCCCAGTAGGGGTACTCCGAGATGTGCGCCGAGTGACTGTCGCCGCCGTCGGTGGCGACGTCGCCGTTGTCGTCGGTCTTCATCGCGGGGCCGCCGTCCGGCACGTAGTCTTTCACGAACTCCAGTTTCCCGGAGGCGTACGACGGCCGGTTCGGCCAGTTCTCCAGCGGCGGGGGCGAGGAGACCGCCCACTCCGCCGTCCGCGAGTAGTCCCACGGGTTATCGCCCGCGGGCTCGCCGGAGACGTAGGACTTCGCGAAGTTGTAGAACATGATGAAGAACGAGAACCCGAGCACGAAGGCACCGATCGTCCCGAACTGGTGGTAGATCTGGAACTCGGGGTTGTACTCGAACACCCGGCGGGGGGTCTCCCAGCCGAGGAACATCGAGAAGTAGACGGCGTTGAAGCCGATGAAGAAGATCACGAAGTGGAGCTTCCCGAGGAACTCGTCGTACATCTTCCCCGTTATCTTCGGGAACCAGTAATAGGCCCCGCCGAACAGCGCCGTCGCGCCGCCGAACATCACGTAGTGGAAGTGCGCGACCACCCAGTAGGTGCCGCGGAACTCGTAGTCGAGCACGATGGCGCCGAGGAAGACGCCGGTGATCCCGCCGAGGATGAACAGTAGCAGCGCCCCGAACGCGAACAGGAACGGCGTCGTGAACTGGATCCGCCCCTTGATCAGCGTGTAGATCAGCGCGAAGACGACCAGGTCGAACGGCAAGGAGATGCCGATGGTCGTCGCCATCATCAGCGTCTTGATCTCCAGGTTGATCGTCGTCAGGAACATGTGGTGCATCCACACGAGGAACGACTGGACGGAGATCAGACAGATGGAGATGATCACCCACTTCCGGCCGACCAGGCGACGCCCGGAGAACGTCTGGAACAGCTCTAGCATGACGCCCAGCGCCGGGAAGAAGACGATGTACACCTCGGGGTGACCGAAGAACCAGAACAGGTGGCCCCACAGGAGGGACCCGCCTTCGGTCGCCGAGAAGTAGACGCTGCCGAGGACGCGGTCGGCCGCGAGGATGAGCCCGACCGCGAGCAGCGCGGCGAACGCGAACAGCATCATCCACACGGTCGCGAGCATCGACCAGGTGAACATCGGCATGTCCATGATCCCCATCCCCTCGGCGCGGGAGTGGTGGATGGAGGTGAGGAAGTTCACCGTCGACGTCGTCGTGCCGGTGACGAACATCGCGAGCGCGAGGACCGCGCCGGTCGACCCGATGCTCGGGGTGTACATCGGCACGTTGAGCGGGGCGTATATCGTCCACCCCGCAGAGAGGGTCCCGCCCTGGAAGAAGCTGACCGCGAGCAGGACGCCCGAGAACAGGTACAGCCAGTACGAGACGGCGTTCAGCCGCGGGAACGCGAGGTCGTCCGCCCCGATCTGAAGCGGCACGAAGTAGTTCGCAAACCCGAACGCGAACGGCGAGAGGAACCAGAACACCATTATCAGCCCGTGCGCGGTGACGGCCTCGTTGTACGCCAGTCCGGAGAGGATCTGGCTCGTCGGGTCCCACAGCTGGAGGCGGATGAGCAGCGCCATCACGCCGCCGAACAGCAGGAAGAACAGCGCGGTGATCGTGTACAGGATCCCGATGTCCTTGTGGTTGGTCGTGACGAGCCACCGCTTGACGGAGGTCGTCGGCGGGAGTCCGCTCATGCGCTCACCCCGCTAGGCGCGGTGACGCCGGCTCCGGGCGCCTGAACGTTGGCGCTCGCGGAGCTGTTGCCGGTTCCCGCGTACCACTCCTCCCACTCGTCTTGCGGGAGGACCGTGATCTGGCTCTTCATCTGCGAGTGACCCGGGCCGCACAGTTCGAAGCACTCGACGCGGTAGGTCGCCTCCCCGCCTTGCGCCTCGACGTCCTCGGAGCTCACCGCGAACCACGTCTCGCTGTGATCTCCGGGGATCGCGTCGGACTTTATCCGTAAGTCCGACGAGCCGAAGTTGTGCCACACGTCCCTCGACGTGATGTTGAGGTCGATCCGCTGGTCGGCCGGCACGATCAGCTCACCCCGTTCCGTGTGTCCGTTTGGGTACTCGTACGCCCACCCGTACTGGTAGCCTTCGACCATGATCTCGATGTCGCCCTCGTCGCCGGTGTCCGGTCCGTCCTCGACGTAGAGGAGCAGCCCGTACGCGTACACAACGAGGCTGATGACGACGATCGCGCTCAACCCGAACGAGAGGAAGAGCTTCTTCGCTTTCGGACCGCCCTGTCCCGTGGGGAGCTCGCCGACGACCGGCGCGTCGAACTCTTCGTCCGACCGGTTCCCGTCGTCGCGGTACTTGTACACGTTCCACAGCGTGTACGCCACGACGATGGTGCCGACGAGGGTGCCGAGCGCGAGGAAGACGAAGAAGATCTCGTCGAAGACCTCCGCCTGTGCGCGCCAGTCACTCCCCTGTTGTAGGATAACTGGATCTATCATGTTCGTCTGTCTGCCCTTGTACCTCCCTTGGCGATGGTACACTTATCTCTTGTGTAGCGGGCCGGGCGATCGGACGAGAGAGGCAGCGATTCAGGCACCCGAGCGGAGCCGGAGCCGCTCCGCCGACGAACCCGGCGACGGTCGAGCGGGACACGCAGCGAACGGCGCGGGCGCACGTGTCGGAACGCGGGGAACTCGCGCGTCGAAGGGTATTTGTACGCGCGAACGGAGGCCCTAACAACGGATATCCATGACATCACTAACCCTCTTGAGTACGGGGCTGATGGGCCTCCTCGTCGTCGCCACCTTCGTCGCGGTCGCCGAGATCGGCGCGAAGCGAGCGGCGCCCGGTCGCGACGGCGGCGGCGGTAGCTACGAGGCGATCGTCGAGACGCTCGGCGACATCGCCCGGACGCCAGTCGTGTGGGCGATCTCGTTCGTGGGCGTCACCGTCCTCTTCGGCGGCAGCATCATCCTCGGCGTCGGGAGCTTCGGTATCCCGGAGGGGCTCGCCGGCACCCTAGTGAACGTCGCGTACCTGATCGTCGGGCTGCTCCTCGTTGGCTTCGTCTTCCTCGGCGCGTACTTCGCGACGCGGAGCCGCGGACTCGGAAACGCGCACGGCGTCGCCGCCGGCACCCTCGCGACCGGCGCCGCGTTCCTCGTCCTCGTCACGGTCCAGCTCCTCGTCGGCGTCGTCGGCTGATCGACGGGAAACGCGTTCTCTCCCCGGCGAAACCCTTCGACCGTCAGCGCCCGCTCTCGGCGCCGGAACCGCGGAGCCCGTCGTCGAGCCCGAGCCCGACGCGCGAGCCGTACCGGTCCCACACGACGACGAGGGACGGCACGAGCAGGATCGAACAGAGGTAGGCGTAGAACACGCCCAGCGCGAGCAGGACGCCGAAGTCGCGAAGCAGGGGGATCACCGCGAGCCACAGGACGCCAAGCCCGGAGACCGTGGTGAGCATGCTGCCTGTGAGCGCGCCGCCGGTCCCGGCGATGGTGACGTCGAGCGCCTCGTCGATCGGGAGCCCCTCTTGATACTCGTCGACGAACCGGTGGACGAAGTGGACGGTGTAGTCCACCCCGAGCCCGATCGACACCGAGAGGATGGGGGCGTTGATCGGCGTCAGCGGGATGTCGAACAGCCGCATCGACCCGATGAGCAGCCCGACGGTGACGAGGACGGGAACGAGGTTCAGGAAGCCGTAGACGGCCTTCCCCTCCAAGTACGCGTACGACAGCGCCAAGAACAGCGCCGTGAGCCCGAAGGCGGCGAACAGGCTCCGGATCGCCGACTCGGTCAGCAGGTCGATCACGGCCTCGTTGACCACGAGGGAGCCGGTCGGCACCGCTTCGAGCGGCGTGCGCTCGGCGAGGTCGCGCACGTCGGCGACCGCCTCGGAGTCGTCGACGCCAGGTTTGATCGTGAAGTCGACGCGCGCGCTGCCGCGGTCGGCCGCCACGTATCCTCGGGCGCGGCTCTCCGCGGAGGAGTCCAAGAGCGCGTCGTACACCTCGTCGACGTTGCGGTCGGGCACGCCGTTCCCGAGGCGGTCGTTGCGCTCTACCAACGCCGCGAACTCGGGGTCACGCGACGCGCGGTCGTCGATCACGGTGACGACGCTCGTCGCCTGCGCGCGGCGCTCGTCGGTCGTCGCGAAGGTCTCCGGCGGGTTCCGCGCGGTCCGGTCGATCAGTTCTAGGGCGTCGTCGTCTCTCACCGACTGGTCGATGTACAGCGTCACCGACCCCACGAAGTCCTGTTCGAACTCCTCCTCGAACAGCGTCAGCACGTCGAGGAACGTGTAGTCGGTCGGCGCGAACGGCTCTGGCAGCTCCGCGTACGTCTCCAACCGGTCTTGATCCGGGAAGAAGGCCTCCTGCGAGAACTCCGTGTCCACGCCGGAGCCGTAGGCGCCGCCGGCGGCGCCGCCGAGGAGGAGGAGCACGACGACCGCGACCGGAGCGATCCGCGAGAGGTCGACGCCGACGCGGAGGACGCGCGCGATCCGCGAGCCGCCGGTGCCGAGCGCGCTCGTGCCGAACTCCGGGATCGGGAGCCCCTCGCGCCACCGGTCAGAGAACACCTTCGCGGCCGGGAGGAAGACGCCGAAGATGATCAGCGTGAACGTGATCCCGGCGGCCGCGACGATCCCGAAGTCGCGGTTGGGGTCGAACGGGCTCGCGACGTTGGAGACGAGCCCGAACACGGTGGTGATCGTCACCAGCAGGAAGGCGATGAGCAGCTGGTCGGTCGTGGTCCGCATCGACCGCTCGATCCCGGCCCCGGTCGCCCGCTCCTCGCGGTAGCGGTTGACGATGTGGATGCCGAAGTCGATCCCGACCGCGAGCAGGAGCGGAAACACCGTCACGAGCGAGTTGGAGAAGGGGATCCCGGCGTACCCCATGAACCCGAACGTCCACAGGAGCGACATGAGCAGTGCTGACAGCCCGATCGCCATGTCGAACGGGTCGCGGTACGAGAAGATCAGGAATCCGACGATCAGGATGAGCGCCGCCGGGAAGACGATGATCGCGGTGTCGGTCAACAGCGCGGTTATCTCGGACTGGAGGACGCCGTCGCCGAAGAGGATCGCGTTCTCGCCGGCGACGTTGCCCGGGACGGAGTCGACGACGTCGACGCTGCGGGTCTGGAGCTCCGTCACCCGCGCCGTCGTCGCCGACGCCGGAAGGTCGTACGTGATCCCCACGATCGCGGTGTCGGCCGCCTGCGCGGTGGGGTTGTAGTCGACGGACACCTGCGCCGCGATCGCGCCCGTCGCGTCGGCGTCGGCGATGGCGGCCCGCAGTTCGGCGGGCGTCGCCTCGGCCACGGCGTCGCGTCGCTCGGCCGCGCTCGCGGCGGTCGAGTCCAGCTGTCGGGCGACCGCGTCGGCGTGGCTCGACGTCGACGCGACCCGGAGCGTCGACCGCGACTCCAGCCGGTGTTGGGTCTCCAAGGTTCGTAGCAGCGCGTCGCGAGAGAGGACGTTGTCGTCGGAGACGATCACCTGCGCGGAGGTGGCGGAGCCGCCGATCGACGTCTCGAACTCCTCGTCGATGTCGTCGAGCGCCCGCTGTGCGGGGATGTCCTGCGTGAACTGGTCCGTGCCAGCGTTCGTCTCGATGCCGGTCAGACCGCCCGCGAACGCGGCGGTCACGAGGATGAAGACCGCGATGACCGCCAGCGGCCGCTCCGTGACGACGCGGTCGATCTCCTCGATCAGCCGGTCGACGGCGGTCACGGTCGCCCCGCTGTCGGACGTTCACTCGTCGGCGACGGAAGGCTGGCCGACGGGGAGCGAAGGCGGTGGCGCTCCGTCGCGCGAACGGTGGCGTGTCCCCTCATCGGATCACCGCCGTCGGTACCAGACGGCGCCGCCGGCCGCGGCGACGACGAGCAGGGCGGCGACGGCGATCAGGCCGACGGGGCGCCCGCCGTCGTCGACGGCGGCGGTCACCGTGACCGGGACCTGCGTGATGTCGGAGATGCGGTCGTTGCCCCGCTCGTCCTCGTACCGGAAGTCGAGCTCGATCGGGTGGTCCTCGACGCTCGCCCCCGAAGCGGCGGACACCTCGAACCAGATCTCAGCGGACTCGCCGGGTTCGAGCTCGTCGACGAACGCCTCGTCGTTGACCGCCGTCAGCGGGCTGTCGGCGTAGAGTCCGGCGTTGATCGAGGAGAGCGTCTCCGGCCGCCGGTTCGTGATCGTGGCGTTGATTCGCCGGGTCTCGCCCGCCGTGACGGTGGCGTTCTCGACGGCCAGTTCGAACTCGGGCTGCCGGGGCGCCACCTCGACGCGGCGGGTCTTCTCGACCGAGAGCGTCGCGTCGCCGCTGTCGTACTCGGTGGTGAACCGGAACTGTCGGGGGCCGGGGTCGGCGCTCCCGCTCACGTCGGCGTCGAAGGTGAAGGTCGCCGACTCGCCGGCCGGGATCGTCGGGAGCGCGTACCGGCTCTCGCCAAGGCTCACGCGGTTACTCCCGGAGTCCGCGACGAGGACGGCGTTCTCGACGTCGAGCGGGCCCTCGTTCGTGATCGTGCCGGAGACCGTGCCGGAGTACCCGACTTCGAGCGTGCCGGAGACGTTGCGCAGCGCGAACGACTGCTCACGGATCGGAACGACGCCGGCGCGGGCGGCCGCCGCGGTCGCGTCGATTCCGTTCGGGTCGCGGTAGTCGACGGTCGAGGAGAGCGCGTAGGCGCCGCCGGGGAACGACTCCGCCACGGAGGAGTCGAACGTTACCGTCCGGTTCTCGCCGGGCGCCCAGTCGCCGACGAACGCCTGCCCGCCGCCCTGCCCGAGGGTGACGCCGGGCGCGGTCGTGGTGCCGGAGACGACCGCGTCGCGCGCGGTCTCGTCGCCGACGTTCGACAGCGTGACGGCCACGTCGCCGCTGCCGCCGACCTGCGCGTCGGTGTCGGTCTCGATGACCGCGAAGCGGGCGCCGTCGTCGACGACGATGGTCAGGTCGAAGTCCTCGATCCCGCGGCGGTCCTTGTGGTCGTTGAACTCGGGGATGATCTCGAAGGTGTACCGGTAGCGGGCCGTCGCCTCGACCTCGTACCGGCCGTCGGGCACGTCGTCGGGCACCGTCACGTCGAGCGGCACGGAGACTGGGCTCGCGGCGGTCCGAACGTCTCCGACCGGGATCTTGCCGTCCTCCACGTCGATCGGCACGCCGCCGTCGTCGATCTCGAGGGTGAGCCCGCGAGCGGTGGTGACGCGGGAGTCAAGCTGGTTGCCGATCGACATCTCGCCGGTGTTGACGATGTCGATCGTGAGGGTCGACTCGGCGCCGCTCGGAACCGTCCGCTGGGTGGCGAACAGTTCCAGCACGGGCGACCCGCGGACCTGCCTGGGGGTCGGATTCGACTCCGTCTGCGCGACGGTGCCGTCGGCGGTCGGACCGTCGACTCCCGACAACGCGGCGACGTCGCCGCCGGACGGCGCGCCCGCGCTCGGCGCCGCGGCGCCGGCGAGCGAGACGCCGACGAGCAGTGCGCTCGCCGCGACGACGGCGAGCGCGGCCGTCGCGAGCCGCGTCGGCCGGCTCATCGGTCACCTCCGCCGTCGCTTGGGGTGCGTTTGGTCGCGAACGGCGACCGGTCGTACCGCGGCGGAGCGTGACGAGTCATAGGTTCCTGTCAGTCGCCATCGACATAAGCGTGTTGAATGAACGTTCAATCAGGGCCGATATATAGTCGGCGCCAGTATCCAGAACATGGACGGACCGTTCGCGGAGCCGACGAACACGCGGGAAGCGATCCTCGGCGCGGCGTTCCGCGCGCTCCGGAAGCACGGGTACGCGAGCGTCACGATCCAGCGGATCGGCGACGAGTTCGACAAGAGCCCGTCGCTGGTGTACCACCACTACGACGGCAAAGACGACCTGCTCGTCGACCTCATGGGGTTCCTGCTCGACGAGTTCGAGGCCTCGATTTCCGACAGCGGCGACCCCCCGCCCGTCAGCGGCGGCGACTCGCAGCCGGTCGACGAGTCGGCTCCGAGCGCGAACAGCGACGGCGCCGAGGCGCCTCCGGAGCGCTCGGCCCGGGACGAGCTCGACATCTACCTCACGGCAGCGGTCGATCCCGCGTCCCTCGACGGCGCCTACGCACCGGACGCGCAGTTCGTCACGGTGATGACGGAGCTCCGCGCGCAGGCCGCGAACGACGAGGCGTACCGCGAGCACTTCGACCGCAGCGACCGGGTCTTCGGCGAGTACCTAGAGCGGCTCGTCCGCGAGGCCGCGGCCGAGACGGAGGCGCCCGACGGGCACGCAGCGGGAGCCAGCCCACCATCGGTACCTGTTGAGGAGGTCGTTGCGACCCTCCAGACGTTCGCGACCGGGGGGATGTTCCGCTGGACGACGACCAACGGAGGAGCTTGGGTCGACGACTCCCGTGCCGGGATCGACGGGTACCTCGAACGGGTCCTGCCGCTGGTGGAGACGGACGAAGCGGACTGAGTTCGCTCTCGGCGGCGACTGGCCTCGTTTCCGGCGGCTGCCGGGAGGAAGGGGACCGGTTCAGCGGTCGGTGACGCCGTCGGCGTCCATCTTGGAGACCTCCTCTTCGAGCCACTCGCGGAGCCACTTCACGCGTTTGATCCGCTGGTGGGCGATGCTCTCGGCGGTGTCGGAGACGACGCGGTCGGTATGGTCGTGCGCTCGCTGGAGCACGCGGTCGACCATCTTCGCGGAGTCCATGTGCGTGCGCGACTCGTACCCCATGCGCAACAGCATGAGGACCGCGCCGTTGGCGCCGACCTTGTCGAGCACGTCGGCCTCGATCAGACACCGGCTCTCGAGGGGCACGTCGTCGAGGTCGCCGGTGTACGAGTGGTCGACGACCGCCCCGCACACCTCCTCGATGAACGACTCGGGGTAGTTGCCGCGGCTCTGGAGGTACTCGCGGGTGACGCGCGCGCCGGCCTCCGCGTGGACGTCCTGCTCCGCCTCCAGCTTGGCGACGTCGTGAAAGACGGCCGCGACGCGGACCACGTCCACGTCGGCGCCCTCCGCCTCGGCGATCTCTGTCGCGAGGTCGACGACGTTGAGGATGTGGTTGAACCGGTACGACGCCGAGTGCCAGGGGTACCAGCGCATGCGCCCGCCGTCGTCCTCGCTTTCGACGCTGGCCGCGAGGTAGTCGCGGACGAAGCCTTTCATCTCCTCGAAATCCTCGTCGCTCACCTCCGTTTCCTTAATTTCGACGCCCACCGGGACCACCTCGGGCGAAAAGATCGTGATTCATTACCGTAGGCGAGGAGCGTTTCGGTCTTAGGCGTTACGACGGAGTCTTCGGGCGCGAGACGGCCGTCGCTAGCGGCCGCCTTCCGGCGATGCGGCGAGCGTTGACGCGACGCGAGACGCTTAACAGGGTCGCGGGCGCACCGACTGCTATGTTGAGTCCCTTCGGGAACGACGACCGCGCTCGGTTCCAGCGGGCCGCGGCGGTGAACGTCGCGGGCAACGCGGCGAAGATAGCCGTCGTGGGCGCGACGGGGCTCGCGTTCAACAGCGTGGCGCTGCTGGCCGACGCCGCGCACTCCGTCGCCGACCTCGTCGCCAGCGCGGTCGTGTTCGTCTGGGGGGGATCGCGGTACGAGAGCGCGGACGAGACGCACCCGCACGGCCACCAGCGGATCGAGCCGCTGACGGCGCTGTTCGTCGGCGCGACGGTGGCGGTCCTCGGGCTGCTCCTGTTGCGCGAGTCCGTGCTCGGGTTCGTCGGCCCGGTGGAGGTGCGGGCGAGCCTCCTCCTCGCCGGGGCGCTGCTGTTCGCGATGGCGGACATGTACCTGCTGTATCGGTACACGGAACTGGTGAACGCCGACCTGGGCTCGACGGCGCTCGCCGCCCTCGCGGTCGACTGTCTCAACGACATCTACACCACGATCGCCGCCCTGGTCGGCGTGTTCGGCGTGTTCCTGAACGTGCCCGTTCTCGATCCCGTCGCCGGCGCGCTCGTCAGCCTCCTCGTCGTCTACCAGGGAATCGAGATCGGCCGCGAGAACGTCACGTACCTCGTCGGGGGCGCGCCGCCGCCGGGCGACCGCGAGCGCGTGGTCGCCGCCCTCCGCGACAACCCCGCCGTCGAGGGCGTCCACGACCTGACCGTGTTCTACGACGGAACCGACCTGGAGGTCGAGGTCCACGTCGAGGTCGACGGGGAGATGACGCTCCGAGAGGCCCACAGCGTGGAGACGGAGCTCGTCACGACCCTGCGCGGACTGGAGGACATCGGCGACGTCCACGTCCACCTCGATCCGTCCGGCCTCGGCGAGTGGAAGGACGCGCCGGAGGCGCCCGACTCCGCGGCCGATCGCGGGGACGACGCCGGCCCGCGAGAGTGACCGTCGGCGGGGGTCCGAAACCGCCGGTGTCGTGCGGGTTTTGCCCCCTCGTCACGTACAGATCGGTATGCTCGGTCGCCGCTGGCTGGAGATGACGTGGCGGGACGGACTGTTCGCACACTGGCCCGTCGACCCGTCGACCGTCGCCGCGGCGCTGCCCGACGGGCTCTCGGTCGCGACTCACGACGGCGACGCGTACCTCGGCGTCGTCCCGTTCGTGATGGAGGACATCCGTCCGCGCGGGGTCCCGCGAGGGCTGTCGTTCCCCGAACTCAACCTCCGGACCTACGTCGAGGGGCCGAACGGTCCCGGCGTCTACTTCCACAGCCTCGACGCCGACGATCGTCTCGGCGTCGCGGTCGCCCGCGGGCTGTTCCGGCTCCCGTACTACCGCGCCGAGACCGACGTTCGGGGCACCGCGGCGAGCGGCGGCGCGGGGCAGGGAGGCGTTGACGCGGACGCGCGCGACGCCGTCCGCTTCGCGAGCCGTCGCGTCCACGAGGGCGTCCCGCACGCGCGGTTCGACGCGACCTACGCGCCGGCCGGCGAGGCGTTCACCCCGGATCTCGGGTCGCTGCCGGCGTTTTTACTGGAGAACTACCGGTTCTACACCGCGGGAGAGAGCGGGCGGCTGTACGTGGGCGAGATCGAACACGACCCGTGGACGCTGCGGCCGGCCGAGGCGGATATCCGGGCGAACACGCTGTTCGCGGCGAACGGCTTCGAGGCCCCCGACGGCGACCCGATCCTCCACTACGCCGAGCCGATCGCGGTCACCGCCGACCGGATCAGCCGGGCCTGACGCCGAGCGGAGCGTCCGCGGCCGGAAGCGACCGCGACCAGCCGGCTACGGGAACAGCCCGCGGTACTCGTGGGCCTTCGCGGTGCGCTCCAAGGCGAGCGTGTAGGCGGCGGTCCGCAGGTCGGGGAGCTCCTTCGTGTCGTACTGTTCGACGGTCTTGTCGAAGGCGCTCCCGATGCGCCGCTCAAGCTCGGCGTTAACCGTCTCCAGCGGCCACGAGAACTCCTGCGCGTTCTGGACCCATTCCAGGTAGGAGACGATGACGCCGCCCGCGTTCGCGAGGATGTCCGGCACGACCTGGATGTCGCGCTCGGTGAGCGCCTTGTCGGCCGCGACGGTCGTCGGGCCGTTCGCCGCCTCGACGACCGCCGACGCACGGAGGTCGTCGACGTTGTCGGCGGTGATCACGCCCTCGACGGCGGCCGGGATGAGCACGTCGACGTCGAGCGTGAGCAGCTCCGCGTTGGTGATCTGGTCGGGGTCGTCCCAGCGGGAGTCGGCGGTGCTCGCGCCGCCGCGGATCTCGCCCGCGACATACTCCTCGACCAGTCCGCCGGCGTCGACGTGCGCGCCGAGCGCGGCCACGTCGAGCCCGTCGGGGTCGTAGGCCGCGCCCGACACGTCCGAGGTGGCGACCACGTTGGCGCCCCCCTCGTCGAGGAGTCGGGCCGCGTTCGACCCGACGTTCCCGAATCCCTGAATCGCGATCGTCGCGTCCGACAGGTCGCGGTCGAGGTACTCGAAGAGCCGCTCCGTGACGAGCGAGACGCCGCGACCGGTCGCCTCCACGCGACCCGGCGTCCCGCCGATCTCAAGCGGCTTCCCGGTGACGACCTGCGGGACGGAGTACCCCTCGTACATCGAGTAGGTGTCCATCATCCACGCCATCGTCTGCGGGTTCGTGTTCATGTCCGGCGCGGGCACGTCGATCTCGGGACCGATCATCCGACGGATCCCCTCGGTGTACCGCCGGGTGAGCCGTTCGAGGTCGCGTTCGGTGAGGTCTTTCGGTTCGCAGATCACGCCGCCCTTGGCGCCTCCGTACGGGAGGTCGACCAGGGCAGTCTTCCACGTCATCCACCCGGCGAGCGCCTCGACCTCTCGCTGCGTGACCGTCGGGTGGAACCGAACGCCGCCCTTGAACGGCCCGCGGGCGCTGTCGAACTGACAGCGGTACCCCTCGAACACCTCGACCTCCCCGGACTCCAGCTCCACCGGGAGCGTCACCTTCAGCGTGCGTTCCGGGTGCTTGAGCCGCTCGAACACCCCGTGGTCCACGTCTGCGTACTCCTCGGCGCGGTCCATCTGGGCGAGCATGTTCTCGAACGGATCGTCGGCCATGGCGACCACGACTCGATCGTTCGTGATATTGGTTTCGGCAAGTTTCTCCTTTGATAGATGATAACAATCACGGCAATCGACGCCCGCGGATCGGCGCTCGCACGTCGAAGCCTTCCGGCCACGTCCGACCGGACTTATACGTCGGGGGGAACAAGCCGCGGACATGACACACGGACACGCGACGGGGGACCGTCGATGACGGCACAGACGCTCCATCCCCGAGTCCAGGTCGTGTGGGTCCTCCGCGCGGTGCTGCTGTCTGCGCTCGTCACCGCTCCCTTCGTCGGCGGCGCGTACTTCGAGTACCTCCCGCGGTGGGCACCGGTCGCCGTCGGGGGGGTCGTCCTGACGCTCACCGTCGCCCACGCGCTGTTGCGGTACCGACGCTGGAGCTACGAGATCCGCGAGGACGCGATCTACCTCGACCGCGGGGTGGTCACGCAGGTCCGGACGACGGTACCGCTGGTGCGGATCCAACACGTCGACTCCCGCCGCGGCCCGGTCGAACGGACGGTCGGGCTCGCCTCCTGCGTGGTGTACACCGCCGGATCGCGGGGCGCGGACGTGCGGATCCCGGGACTCACGCCGGACGGCGCGAGCGACCTCCGCGAGGAGTTGAAGCGGCTGGCGATCCGCGCCGACGGGGAGGACGCGGTGTGAAGCTGGCGCCGCAGTCGGTCCCGTACCGCGCGCTCCAGAAGGCGGCCGGGACCGCCGTCGCGCTGTTCGTGATCGTGAACAGCGGCGGCTTCGGGCTCCCGTTGGCGGTCGGCGGGGGCGCCGCCATCCTCCTCGTCACGTTCGCCTACGAGGTCGCGTACTACCGCCGGTTCGAGTACGTCCTCACCGAGGACACGCTCGACATTTCCTCCGGCGTCATCTCGCGACGCGAGCGAGAGATCCCGTACCGGCGGATCCAGAACGTCGACGTGAGCCGCGGCGTGATTCAGCGGGCGATCGGCGTCGCCGCGGTCGACTTAGAGACCGCCGGCGGCTCCAGCACCGAGGGGTCGATCCGCTTCGTCACGCCCGACGAGGCGACGCGGCTCCAGCGCGAAGTCCAGCGCCGGAAGTCCGGACGCGCCAGCCGAGACGACGACGCCGAGGCGTCGGGGACCGACGCCGACGCGGTCGACCCCGGTGGAGACGACGCGTTCGGCCCCGACGAGGAAGTGTTGTTCGCCATCTCGCCCGGCGAGCTCGCCATGGTCGGCGCGCTGTCGTTCGACGGGCGCCTGATCGGGCTGCTGGCGTTCCTCAGCTCCGGGTCGTTCCCGGTGCTGTCGAGCTTCCTGCCGGAGACCTCGGCCGCCGCGCTGACCGCGACCGCGATCGTCGGGGTCGCGGCCCTCTTCATCGCGTCGTGGCTCATCGGCGCGGGCGTCGCCTTCTCGAACTACTACGGGTTCCGGCTCTCGCGGGCCGGCGACGAGCTGCGCTACGAACGCGGGCTGTTCCGGCGATACAGCGGGTCGATCCCGACGGAGAAGATCCAGGCGCTGCGGATCACCGACAACCCCGCCAAGCGCGCGCTCGGCTACGCGAGCCTCTCTATCGAGACGGCGGGATACGCCCCCGGACAGGGGAGCGAGTCGGGCAACCAGTCCGCCGTCCCGATCGCCGCCACCGACCGCGTCTACCGGCTCGCACACGAGGTCGAGTCGTTCGGGACGCCGGAGTTCAACCGCCCGCCGAAGCGGATCCGCTGGCGGTACGTCATCCGGTACACGCTGATCGTCGGCGTCCTCACCGGGATCGCGTACGGCGTGAACTGGTACGTGTCGCCGTCGATCCCCTGGTACGGGGCGGCCGCCCTCCTCCTCGCCGTCCCGCCCGCGGCGCACCTGAAGTGGAAACACCGCGGCTACTGGGTCGGCGAGGACCACCTGCTCACGCGGAACGGGTTCTGGAGCCGGACCGTCGCCGTCGTCCCGTACTACCGGATCCAGAACGTGATCGACAGCCGGACCGTGTTCCAGCGCCGGTGGGGCGTGGCGACGATCGTCGCCGACACGGCGGGCACCGGTTCGCTGACCGGCAGCGACGCGGCCGCCGTCGACTTCGAGGTCGGCGAGGCCGAGGCGCTGAAGCAGACCCTCACCGAGCGCCTCGCGACCGCCGTCGCGGCCCGCCGAAGCGACGGGGCCGACTCCTTCGAATGGCTCGACGGCGACGACGGGGGAGAGGACGGAGTCGACGAGACGGACGGAAGCGTCGGGAGTCGCACAGAGGAGGGGAAGCCCGCCGAAGACGAGGAGCCCCCTGGAGGCGAGAAGCCCGCGGGAGACGAGAGGGGCGGCGTCGACGAGGGTGGCGTAGAGAGCGAGGACGCCGGCGACGAACCCGACGACGACGTGGTCGCCGACGCCGAGGCGGACGACGTTGCGAGCGAGGCGTCGTCCGAGGAGGACCTCGATATCCCCGAGGACGGCGTCGTCCGGCCCGACTTCTCGCCGAGCGATCGCGATTACTCGGAGCCCGCGGAGCGGATCGACACCGGAGAGTACGCGGTCGACCAGAACCCGTCGGACGCCGACGTGGCGCACGGGCCGGGATCCGGCGAGGAGCGCGAGGCAGACGGAGACGCGGCGGACGGCGATCGCGACATCGCGGACGGCGACCGCGACGGGGAGGGCGAGACTCCAGACGACCGCTGAGGGGCGTGGCCCGCGCGGCCCCGCCCGCTCACTCGTCGAGGAGCTGTTGTGCGATCGTGTTGCGGAGCACTTCGCTCGTTCCCTCGTATATCTCCGAGAGCTTGGCGTCGCGGTAGAACCGCTCCGCGGGGAAGTCCTTGGTGTAGCCGTAGCCGCCGTGGATCTGGATGCCCTCGTTGGCGACCTCCCGGGCGATCTCCGAGGCGTACAGCTTCGCCTGCGCGGCCTCCTTGATGTAGTCCTCGTCGCGCATCTTCAGGTCGGCCGCCTCGTGCATCAGCAGCTCCGCGGCGCGCGCCTTCGTGTCCATGTCGGCGAGCTTGTGCTGGATCGCCTGGAAGTCGGAAATGGGGCGGTCGAACTGTTCGCGCTGTTGGGCGTAGGATTTCGCCTCGTTAAGTGCCGCGCGCGCGATCCCGACCGACCGGGCCGCGATGGTGATGCGCCCGCCGTTGAGCGTCTTCAGCGCGTGGACGAACCCGTCGCCCTCCTCGCCGAGCAGCCGGTCCTCGGGGATCCACATGTCGTCGAACCGGAGCTCCGCGGTCGGACATCCCTTGTCGCCGAGCTTGTCCTCCGTCCCCTCGACGATGAACCCGTCGTCCTCCTCGGGGCGCACGACGAACGAGGAGATGCCGTTCCGGCCGGCGTCGGGGTCGGTCTTGGCGAACAGGGTGACCGTGTCAGCGACGGAGCCGTTCGAGATCCAGAGCTTGCCGCCGTTCACGACGTAGCCGTCGCCGTCGCGTTCCGCGGTGGTCGACATCGCCGGCACGTCGGAGCCGGCCTCCGCCTCCGAGAGGGCGAACGCGCCGATGTCCTCGGCGGTGTTTAACGCGGTGAGGTACTCCTGCTTCTGGGCCTCGTCGCCGAACTCGTAGAGCATGTTGCCGGCCAGCGAGGTGTGGGCGGCGACGACCGTCCCGAGCCCGCCGGAGCCGCGGGAGATCTCTTCGAGCCCGATCGCGTAGCTGTGGTAGTCGAGGCCCGCGCCCTCGTACTCCACCGGGAACGGCATGCCCATGAGACCGAGGTCGGCCATCTCCTCGACCAGGTCGGCGGGGAACTCGTCGGTCTCGTCGATCTCGGCCGCGCGCGGAACGACCTCCTCGTCGACGAACTCCGCGACGGTGTCGCGTATCTGACGCTGCTCTTCGGTGAGCGTGAACTCCATACCCGAGCCTTTGGCCGGGCGGACTTAGCCGTTTCCACACGATTGTACACGGGTCGTCGGTTCGTCGGAGCTGACGGGAGTCGAGTCGTGCGATTTCGGCCGCCCGTCCTGCGGTCGACGCCCGGCGGACGTTCCACGAGGGTTTTTATGCGTTGTGCCGTAAATACCGGCAACTGAATGAGCGGACGAGAACACGGCCCCGGCGAGGCCGACCTCGA
Source organism: Halorubrum sp. GN12_10-3_MGM (assembly GCF_005435235.1). NCBI lineage: Archaea > Methanobacteriati > Methanobacteriota > Halobacteria > Halobacteriales > Haloferacaceae > Halorubrum > Halorubrum sp. GN12_10-3_MGM. Next base: position 12,587 of record NZ_SGUB01000005.1, on the reverse strand, counting down.
GTGGTGTCACGAGGCGGTCCAGGGGGTCTCGCGGACCTTCGCGCTGACTGTCGACGTGTTAGAGGAGCCGATGGCGTCGCAGATCTGCGTCGGCTACCTCCTCTGCCGCGTCGCCGACACGGTCGAGGACGCGGGTCATATCCCGCCGGACGCCCAGAGCGACGTGTTGCGGACGTACCGGCGATCGATCGATCCGGACGACGAGACGGACATCGCGGCGTTCCGCGCGTCGGTCGACGAGTGGCTGCCCGCGGAGCGCGACGACGACTGGACCGTCGTCGCCGAGGCGCCCACGATCGCTGCGACGTTCGAAGAGCTCGACCCGGAGGCCCAGGATGCCATCGTCCCGCCGGTGTTGGAGATGGTCGACGGGATGGCGATGTTCGTCGAGCGTCACGCGACCGAGGGCGGACTCCGCATCGACGACCGCGACGAGTTGGAACAGTACTGCTACTACGCGGCCGGCACCGTCGGCAACCTCATCACGAACCTGCTCACCCGCGGCGACCTCACCGAGGAGCGCGCGACGCGACTGCGGGAGACCGCCGAGGAGTTCGGCCTCCTCCTCCAGCTCGTCAACGTCTCGAAGGACGTCTACGACGACTACACCGAGGAGAACAACGTCTACCTCCCTGCCGAGTGGCTCGAGGCCGAGGGCGTCGAGCAGGAGCGCGTTGTCCACCCCGAGAACCGCGAGTCGTCCGCGCGGGTCGTCGGCCAGACCGCGGACTACGCCCGCTCGTTCCTCGACGACGCGCAGGCGTACCTGGAGACGATGCCGCTGTCGAACGGGAACACGATGGAGGCGTGGACGGTCCCGTACCTGCTCGCGGTCGGTACCCTCCGAGAGCTCGGGAGCCGCCCGGAAGACGCGCTCACCGAGACCGGCGTGAAGGTGTCCAGACAGGAGGTGTTCGCGGTGATGTCCGCGGCGAGCGACGTCGGCCGCGACTCGCTCGCGGAACTGCGCCAGACCATCGCCCGGACGCCGTTCCACCGCGCGGTCGGCTCGGCGGACTGAGCCGCCGCGCGTCGCCGCCGCTTTCGTTTTTCCCCGGCATCCCTCGTCGCTCACAGCCGCGACCGCGCCCGGGACACCGCGGGAACGCGCACGCCCGTCGTCTCCCCGAGCGCCTCGGCCGCGCTCAGCAGCCACTCCGCGCGCTCGACACGGGAGTCGAGGTCTCCCGGACCGATCCGGTACCGCTCGACCAGCTCCTCGACGGTCGCGCCCCCGATCCACTCGTCTAGGATGCGGGCGGTCTTCACCGACTCCAGCCACCCCTCGAAGTCGTCCGGGTCGGTCATGTCCGTCGTCAGCTGTGCGGCGTTGCTCCGGGCGAACTGGTAGATGTCGGCCCGCTCTGCGTTGCCGAGGTAGGTGTCCTGCATGTCCGGCGTGTCGCAGATCACCTCGAAGGCGGTGAGCGTCGTCGCCTCGGACAGGTCGGCCGCCGCGCGGAGGCCGGCGACGATCCGCTCGCCGGTCTCCGGGCGGACGTACTGCTTCGAGGTCGTCTCGCCGACCGCCGTCGCGACGAGGCGATAGTCCTCGACCCCGCCCGTCTCCCGCGCGACCATCTCGGCCGCAACGAGGTCGTCGACCGCGACGGCGACGGCGTCGGCGAGCCCGCCCGCCCCCGTCTCTCGCGCGTAGAACGTCCCCTCGAACACGTCGAGGATCTCCGACTCGGTCGCGGCGAACCCCGTCGCGACCGCCGCGAGCACGTGCGTCCGGAGCGCGCCCGGCTCGGCGAGCTGCGACTCGACGGCCTCGGGCTCGCCCTCGACGTAGCGCTCGCGAACCTCCCCTCGAGTGTCTGCGTCGGCGACGAGGACCGCCTCCCCGTGCGGGTCGAGGCCGGGCCGACCGGCGCGGCCGCACATCTGGTGGACCTCGAGCGTCGGGATCCACGCCATGCCGCCCTCCCCGTACCGGCGCTGGTCGCGGACGACGACGCGGCGCGCGGGCACGTTGACGCCGGCCGCCAACGTGGGCGTGGCGCAGATACAGGCCACGTCGCGCTCGCGAAACGCCGACTCGACGACGGCGCGGTGACCCGACCGGAGCCCGGCGTGGTGGAACGCGACGCCCGTCCGCAGGCAGTCGGCGAGCTGTCGGCCGGTGAGCGTGCCGTCCACGTCGGTCGCCTCCTCGGCCGCCGCGGCGGCCGCCTCGTCGATCCCCAACTCCGCGGCGAGGCCGTCCTCGGCGAGCCGCTCGGCGAGGTCGACCGCCTCGCGGCGAGAGCGGACGAAGGCGAGGCACTGGCCGCCGTCCGCGACCGCGTCGGCGACCAGCGCGGCCGTGACCTCGGTCGGATCGTTCTCGTCGTCAGCGTCCCCGTCGCCGTCGATTTCGGTCTCGTCGAGGTCGACCGAGAGGCTCGTGCCGTCGTCGAAGTCGACCTCGCCGCCGACGGCGACGCCGGTCCGGAGGTCGACCGGCCGCCACTCGGACTCGACGAGCGCGGCGTCGAGCCAGTCGGCGATCGCCTCGGGGTTGTCGACCGTCGCCGACAGCGCGACCGTCTGGAGGTCCGGATTCCGGCGTCGGAGCGTCGCCAGCGTCACTTCGAGGGTCGGTCCGCGCCCCGTCGCGCCGAGCAGGTGGACCTCGTCGACGACGACGCAGGCCAGCGCGTCGACCCACGAGGCGCCGTTGCGGATCGCCGAGTCGACCTTCTCGCTCGTGGCGACGACCACGTCGTTGCCGGCGAGCGCCTCGCCCGTCGCGTCGAAGTCGCCGGTGGAGATGCCGACGTCGACGCCGGGGAGCGCCGCGAACGTCTCGTACTTCTCGCGGGCGAGCGCGCGGAGCGGGCAGACGTAGAGCCCGGGGCCGTCGGCGGTCAGGAGCGCAAGTTGTGCGACGAGTGTCTTGCCCGAGGCGGTCGGCACCGCCGCGACGACATCGGCGCCGTCGCAGACGCCCGCGTCGACCGCCGCGCGCTGCGGCGGGTACAGTTCGCGCACGCCGCGCTCGGCGAAGTGGTCGACGACGCGTGACGAAAGCGGCAGGTCCCGGACGCGCATACGAACACGCCTTCGGCCGGATCGCTGATAAAGAGTCCGCGGCGCCCCCTCTCGAACCCGTTCGGTCGCCGACTACCCGTCGGCGTCGAAGTCTTGGAACAGCTTCTCGTAGTCCTCGTCGTCGGTCGCGACCGCGTCGCGCGACTCGTCGGCCCGCTCGCGGAGCTCGTCGATCCGACCGGTGAGCCGCTGGTACTCCTCGTTGTCCGCGAGGTCGCTGGCGCTCTTCTCGGACTCCAGCATCGCCTTCTTGGAGGTCAGCGAGAACAGCTCTTGGACCTCCGAGTCGTACTCGCCGCGCCGTAACAGCCCTTCGACGGTCTCTCGGAGCGTCTCGCTCGTGACGGGCTTGACGAGGTAGTCGTCGAACCCCATCTCGAGGATGTCGAAGTCTGGCTCGACGGCGGTGACCATCGCGACCCGACAGTCGATGCCCCGTTCGCGGACGGCCGTGAGGACCTCGTCGCCGGAGAGACCCGGCATGCGTCGGTCGAGGAGGATCGCGTCGACCTCGTCGTCGACCTCGTCGAGTTGGTCGAGCGCCTCGCGGCCGCCGTACGCGGTCCGGACGCGGTACTCGTCGCCGAGCCAAGCGGCGTACAGGTCGGCCAGATCGGGTTCGTCCTCGACCACGAGGACCAGCGGCGGTTGCTCACTCATGGATGACGGGAGCGAGGGGGTGTTCGCTCACACGTTTCGTCTCTCCGCTGGCTATATTAAAATACCTCTTCGAAGCGCCACGCTGATCGGTCGCCCGGCCGGACGCGATCGGACGAGACGCGACCGGAGTCGACGAGGCGCAGCGCGACGCGGTGGGGCGCGACCCGACAGGGACCGCGCTCGGTCGGCGGTCGGTTCCGGTTACTCGTCCGGGCTGTAGTTGGGCGCCTCGTCCGTGATCATCACGTCGTGCGGGTGGCTCTCGCTCTGGCCCGCGGTCGAGACGCGGACGAACTCCGCGCGCTCGTGGAGGTCGGGGACGGTCTCCGCGCCGACGTACCCCATCCCGGAGCGCATCCCGCCCGTGAGCTGGTGGAGCTCGGAGGCGAGGCTCCCCTTGTACGGGGTCGCCGCCTCGACGCCCTCGGGGACGAACTCCTCGTCTTCGTCCTCCTCTTTGAGGTAGCGGTCGCCGCCGCCGGACTTCATCGCGCCGACCGACCCCATCCCGCGGTACTGCTTGTACTTCTTCCCCTGCATCGTGATGACGCGGCCGGGGGCCTCGTCGGTGCCGGCGAAGTACGAGCCGAGCATCACGGCGTCCGCGCCCGCCGCGATCGCCTTGATCGCGTCGCCGGAGTACCGGATCCCGCCGTCGGCGATCACGGGCACGTCGTGCTCGGCGGCGACGTCCGCGACCTCCGCGACCGCGGTCATCTGGGGCATGCCCGCGCCGCTGACGACGCGCGTGGTACAGATAGAGCCCGGTCCGATGCCGACCTTCAGCCCGTCGGCGAAGTCGACCGCGGCCTCGGCGGCCTCGCGCGTGCCGACGTTGCCGACGACCACGTCGGCGTCGACGGTCGCTTTGATCGCCTCCGCCGAGTCGAGCACGTTGAGGTTGTGGGCGTGCGCGCAGTCGATGAAGATGACGTCTACGCCGGCCTGATCCGCCGCGACGGCGCGCTCCTCCTCGAAGGGGCCGACGGCGACCCCGGCGAGCAGGCGCCCCCGGTCGTCGCGGGCGGCGTCCTCGTGTTCGCGGCGCTGGAGGATCCCCTGCATCGTCACCAGCCCGACGAGCCGCTCGTCGCCGTCGACGATGGGGACGCGCTCGATCTTATGATCGTACATCAGTTCGAGCGCCTCGCGCGCATCGACGTCGTCCGGGGCGGTGATCACCTCGTCGGTCATCGCCTCGCGGACGGCGTCGTCCTCGCCGACTTCGAGGTAGGGCCGGATGTCGGTTCCGGAGATGATACCGAGGACCGTGTCGTCGTCGGCGACGACCGGCGCGCCGGAGACGCCCTGCCGCTCCATCACCTCGTCGGCCTCGCGGACGGTGTCGTCGGGCGAGACTGTGACGACGTTCTCGCGGCGGATGACGAGCTCGTGCGCGCGCTTGACGCGCTCGACCTCGGCGGCCGTCTCCTCGGCGGTCATGTTGCGGTGCAGGACGCCGAGGCCGCCTTCGCGGGCCATCGCGATCGCGAGGTCGCTCTCGGTGACGGTGTCCATCGCCGCCGACAGCACGGGGACGGTGAGTTCGACGTGCTTCGACACGCGCGTCGTCAGGTCCGCGTCGTCGGGCTCGACCCGACTCTCTTTCGGACGGAGGAGCACGTCGTCGAACGTCAGCGCTTCCGGGACATCGAGCTTCGCCGAGAATCGGCCAGAATCTGTCGCCATATAATCCGTCATGAACGGCCGATGAAAAGCGTTGCGAGACGGCACGGACGTGGTTGTTGCTCACATTCGAATACCTATTATATACATGATCATGGCTATCAATCGGCCGAGACGCGATCGGTTCGAGAACGATTGAGTCCGTTCGGCCCGTCGAAGCCGCTCTGCGTCCGGAGTGAGAGCCGGCGCCGAGAGATGATCGGAGAAGCCCCGAAAGCGGCGACGGTTCCTCGTCGGAGCCACGCGTTCACCGTGGATACGTCGTGTCATGCGGACGCGTCTCACACAACCTTTAACGCGACCGAAACACGTATATCTGGTATGGACTCCGACAGTCCCGTGAACGCGCGTATCGCCGGCCAGTCGAACGCCGACCTCGGCGTCCGCTTCACAGCCGGCAATCCGCGCAAACCCTTTACATGGGCTCGTCGGACCTCCCGCGGCGTGGACTCCGCGTGCTGGTCCCCGGACCACTGCGAGTCGCACGCGTCCCACCGCCACCCCGACGGTCAGGGCTATCGTCCCTAAATGAGCACGTCACGTCACCCGGTCGCCCTGCGATTAGAACAGCAGGTCGGGAGCGCGACGAAGTTGCTCGCGACCGTGATGGTCCTGCCGCTCATCGACGGCATCTTCCCCGCCCTCGTCGTCGCCGGCGTCCTCGGATCGGCCACCGGCGTCGTCGAGACCGGTATCCTGATCTTCGGCGGCTCCGCGACCGCTGCGGTGATCCTCGCGGAGATGGACGGGACCCGTCGGGAGATGGTCGCGTCCGTGCTACTGATCGGCGCGGTGATCATCCCGGTCGCCGCCGTCGAGGCGGCCCTCGCGCCAACTCTCCAGGAGCTGCTCAACCTGCCCGTCTTCGAGCGGTTCGCCGGGCTTGTCATCCTGACGATCGCCGCGAAGACCGCTAGCTCGGAAATCGGCGAATACCTGCCGAGCCCGGGCGTGATCATCGGACTCGGCCTCGTCGCGAGCTTCGAGCCGTCGGGGTTCGCCCTGCGGACTTCGACCGAGTACGTCGTCAACGGCACCGCGGCCGCCGCCGTGGGCGTGGCGTTCGCGCTGTCGATCGCGCTGCTGTCGCCGCACCTCCGCGGCCGCGTCGACATCGATCGGTTCCGGTTCGGCTCCGCGGTCGCGCTGGGCGTGCTCGCGCTGCCGATCCTGCTCGGCCCGTTCGACCTCATGCAGACGGAGGCGCCCGTCGCGCTCGCGGTGCTCGCGGTGACGACCCTGTTCGCGTACGACCCGAACTCGGAGGGAGAGGAGGGCGCCGCCGGGGACGACGAGGCGCCCGACGACGACGCGCCGGACGGTCGCGTCGACGGCGCGGACAAGTCGGACGCCGACCCCGCCGACGCCGACGAAGAGTCGGAGGAAGCGCCGAGCGAACCGCCGCTCGACGCGCCGCCTGAGGGGCCCTCCCCGATCGTCGACGACGACGTCGCCGTCCTCGCGAACGGCGGCGAGAGCCGGGACGCCGACGACGACGGGGCGGACCCGTTCACCGACGACGACTCCCGCGCGCCGTGGCTGTAAGCCCGGCGTAGCCGGCGACCGACATATCCGATTTCTGCCCCGGATCGCACGGCTCCGTGATCGCCCCGCGTGTCGCCGGGGTTTAGGTACTCGACCCCGAACGGACGGTATGTCGAACCGCGTCGTTCAGGGGCGGATGGTGACGCCCGAGAAGCTCGCAGAGCTGATCGAAGGAGAGTCCGTGCTGGAGGCCGAATCGATCGCGGACGCCGACCGCGACTGCCCGGAGTGCGGCGGGGACGTCATCTCGGTCGGGTACATGCCGAGCGTGACCGAGTTCGTCACCGGGTACAAGTGCCAAGACTGCGACTGGAGCGACGACGACCGAGAGTAACGCCGGTCGGATCGCCGCCGTGTCGCGCGCGTTCGCTCGCCGCCGCCGCGTCGTCGGATCGTCCGTGATCGAAACCCCTTTATCCGCGTTTCGGCAACGGTCGAATGCGAGATCACGCGGGGCTGTGGCCAAGCCAGGCATGGCGACTGACTCCAGAGGCTTGCGCCCGGGACGACACTCCAGACTGATATACCGAGCGGCCGACTGATCATCGGTCGCGTTGACGACCCTCTGGAGTTCCGAGGCGCACCGGAGATATCAGTCGATCGGGGGTTCAAATCCCTCCGGCCCCATAGCGGTCTTCACTCTAACGTATCACTCCTTAGTAATAGGTATTCGAGGAAAAACAGGTCCGTAGCCGGAGGTGTCGGCGCGTGAGCCTCGGCTACTCCGGGAGCTTCACCGCCGAGAAGGACCGCGAATTCTTCTGCGACACCTGCGGCGCGCGCTGTACCCGCAGCATCAACGGCGACCTCGAGTACGGCCACCTTGTCGGCTGTCCCGACCGGCCGGACGATTTCAAGATCGGCACGTCCGAGGGCCGTCACTACCGTCCCGACGAGGGACCCGACGGGGGTGCGTCAGCGTGAGCGACGAGGAACGCAGCCACGCGAGTTCCCTTGCGGAACAGCTCCGGCTCGCGGAGGAGAACGGGAACCTCCCCGACGAGCTCGCAGAGAAACGCGAGGACGAGGAGACCGAGGAGGTGGACGATGTCGAGTGAGCGAGCCACCGCGCCCGGCGTGGGTCACGTCGGTCCGCTTCTCTCGGCTCGCTGTACGGGCTGCGGGAAGACGTCGAAGAAGCGGACTACCGAGATCGTCGGTGACCGCTCCAGCGGCTCGTTCCAACACGTCTGTCACTCCTGCCACGGCGTAACTTGGTGGAACGTCCTCGACGTCGTCGAGGCCGACGCGGGAGGTGAACGATGACGGGATGCCCACACCCCACGCGGCGCCGGAACGGCGTGTGTCAGATGTGCGCGGTCGAAGAAAAATTTGACGGCGTAGACCTAGATAAGGGCGATTACGAGTGTCCGGAGTGCGGAGGGAAGACGTCCGGCGAAGACATCGTCTGGTACAAGTGCCGGGGTGATTCGGCGTGAGCATCGACACGCCGACCAGTCCGGAGGCCGGGATCGGCACGCTCCCGGACCCGCGGATCGAGGACCGGGTCGCGCCGCAGCCGGCGGCGCACGGGGCCGCCGTTCAGGCCGTCTTCAACGACGCGGGTCGCGACCTCGCGCTCTACTCGGCCGTTCACCAGTTGTGGTACGATATCGTTGGTGATCGTGACGAGGAGCCGGGGATCGCCGCCGAGCTCGATCACCACGAACTGACGTGGCTCGACGCGCCGACGCCCGGACGAGAGTGGGTCGTGAAGCTTACCTCGTCGCGCTGGAAGGCCGGTACCGGCTCGGGCGACGACTACTCGGCGTACTACAAGTACGACCTCACGCTTCGCGAGCGCGACGAGGACGGCGACCTCTACAAGACCGGGAAGGCGTGCTCGCTCCGGGTGATCCCGCAGTTCGAGGATCTCAACTATAAGGACGGCGAGCCGCTCACGCTCCAGTACGACGAGGGCTCGCTCGTGCGGTGTTCGACCACGTGGGCCGACACGGCCGCCGAGGTCGAGGGACGGATGCTCGACCTCCTCGAGATCGTCCTGGACGTCGACCGCGGTCGCCTCCTCGCGGACCGGAACGCCGATTCGCGCCGTCTCACCAAGGCCGAGGCGCACCATCGGTTCGACATCGGGTGGAAGCGGCAGGTTGTCGAGGTTCTGGATCAGACTCGAGAGCTGATCGCCTACGGCGGCCAGTCCGAGATCGAGGCGCACCAGCGCCGCCAGCGCGAGGGATACTTGGAGGCGCTCCTCGACGCCGACCGCTGGCACCTCCTCGGGTTCGAGCGGACGTCCTACGACATCGAGCTCAAGTGCTACCAGGCTGCCGGATGGGCGGAGTTCCCGCGGGAGGACCCGGCGCACCACCCGAAGCTCGAGGCGTCGTTCGCCGGCGTCGACGGCGACGGCCCGCTCCCTCACGTCGACGAGTGGGACGAGGTCATGTCGGTGCTGCGGTCGGTCGTCTCGGCGCACCTGGAGTGGGCCGGGATCGGTCGCGACGAGCTGATCGCCGACGACTATCAGGCGGGACCGGCGAGCCCGGAGTACCGGTACAAGCACCCCGGCGGTCGTCGTGAGCAGCTTCGCGAGCGCTACGAGGCGGTCGGGACGGAGATCCACCGCGAGGCGCTGAAAGCGAACACGCAGGCCGTCTACGACATCCTCCGCGTGGTCGCGACGGAGTCGGGCGCGTCCTACGACACGCTCGAGGAGCGGACCGGGCTCGCTCGCTCGACGATACGCTACCACGTCTCCCGGCTCGTCGACGTCGGGATCGCGGAGAAGGTCGGGAACCCCGTGCTGGTCGTGTTCCCGAGCCTCGCCGTCCTCGACGAGGCCGAGGAGATCCTCCGCCGGATCTACCCGGACGACCAGGTCGACGACATGATGGACCGCGCGGAGGCTCGACGCGAGCGCCGCGAGGAGCGCGAGGATCCGTCCGCGGTCGGTGACGACGTCCGGGAGGGCAGAGACGACCAGGACGACGCCGGCGACGGAGATCGCGGACGTCGTTCGGAGTGGGCGTACTTCCAGGACCTTGCGCTCGAACCGCACCAGCTGGCGACGGCGCTCGAGAAGGAGTACCTGGAAGGCGACGAGGTCCGCGTTCGGACCGATCGGCGAGACTGGGTCGAGTAACGGCGCTCGACGCGCCTCGGTTCGCCGCGGTCGGTAGCTTCGCCTCTGTTCTTTCGCGCGCTCTGACGCCTCGATCCGCTCCTCTTGTTCCTCGACGTCGACGACCAGGCGGCTCGATCGGCGTCGATCGCTCCGCTTCCGCAGTTACGCCCGCGACCGGAGCGGATTTTAAAACATAATGGTTCTTAACTCCTTTCTGCGGATCGTGTCTCTCGTGGTGTCGAGCGTCGCGAGAACAGGCGGTAGAGCGTCTGCGGTGCGTGGGTAGGTTAGCAGGGGACCCTACGGGTGTAGCCCCTAAGGGGGAGAACAATAACGGCCGGCGACAGAACGTCGCCGGCCTGCCGCACCGCACCGCTCCGCACGTTGAACCTACAGGACAGTCGTAGAACGCCCTCTCGCCGGTGAGAACGCAGTATAGTGGGGGACGGGACCGTGAGAAGCTACCTTGTCAGATAGCCTTAGGTGGGGCTACCCGAGCCGGCCGATCGTATGGTCGATCACCCACTCGCCGACAGCGCTCCAAATAGTCTCCACGGCCGTCGAGACCTGAGTCGTTATCGCGTCGACGTTTGGATCTACCCACCCGAGCGCGATCGCGACTCCCGCGCCGACCAGAACCACGATACCGTACGCGGCCCCCGACGACAGGACGCTCCCGACGAGACGCCCCACTTTCACCGCCTTGAACAGGTAGAGCGCTCCCGCGAGGAGCATCGCTCCCATCATGAGGCGTTGCCCCGCTCCGAGCGCCGACAGCGCCTCGAAGAGCCAACTCATTAGTTCGATCCCTCGTCGTCGCCCGAGTTGAACCGCCCGCCGATCACTATCTGCGGCCGGTCATCGTTCGGATCGTTATTCGCCCGGTACTCCCGCACGAGTTGAATCACGGCGTAGCCGCCCATGAGGACCGCGATCAGGAACGCGTCCGAGTTGACAAACTGAGCGAGGAGGTCTCCCTCTCCAAGCCCTTGAACCGCGACCACGCCCGCGACGGCGACGATCGCGATCCATCGAGCCGTAGTAAACTCGCCGGCCTCTCGGAGGACATACAGCGAGCCCACCGCGATCCCTCCGACAGCGAGGATCGCGCCGGCCTCCGAGCCGACCTGGTAGAGTCCCGCCTGTCCCGCCGCGACCGCGACCGCCGCCGCGATCGCACCCGACAGGAGCCTGTTCTCGCCGACGCTAACGAGCGCGCTACCGACGCTCGAGACCGCGGACTCCAGCGCGCTCCCGAGTGGCGGTCCGACGAGCGGGACCTGCTCGACGACGCCGCCGAGGCTCCCTCCGAGCCCGTCGATCGCGTCCCTCGAGGCCGCCGGTCGCGTCCCGGCGACGAACAGCATAGCGACCCCGCCGAACAGGACTGTCAGGCTCGGGAGATTCCCGGTTGTGAGCGTCGCGAACACCCCACCGCCGACCGTATCGGATCCCGGAGTCGGCGGCTCCGCCGCGACGATCTCCACGAGACCCACGTCGTCGCGAGAGACCTCAATCTCCGAGGGCTTCTCCGCCCCGCCGAGTCGGTCCCCGTTCTTGTCGACGGCCGCGTAGTATTGGCCGTCGGTTCCGGCGACGTACTCGATGCTCCACGAGTCTCCAATTACCGACGCCGGCTCGACGACGAACCGCGGGCTCGTTGCGTTGACGCCATCCGGAACGCGGACCCGCATGGAGTTCTGGTCCGGCGAGACGCGCGCCGACAGCGTTTGGAGCGTCAGGGTCGAGCCACTCGTCGCGTTCGGCGCGTAGAACCGCTGTTCCCCGTCTAAGTACAGCTCGACATAGTCGCTCTCCGTGGGATAGCTCTCGTTTGTCGCGTAGTGCGTCAGCTCGCCCTGAGCGGTCTCGCCGACCGCGAGGAAGCTATCCGAGCTCCAGGAGTCGAGCCGAATCCGCGAGTTAAGATCGAACCCGACCGGCGTCGCTCGCTGGACCGATATCTCTCCATTACGCACGTCGACGCGCGAGGCTGCCGATCGAACCTCGACAGTTGTTCCCGCCGGGACCGGGTTGCCCGCGATCTCCGACACGTCGACCGACAGCGTCGTTCCCGAGAGGTTCGTCGCGTACTGAGGCACGCTCGACCATCTCCCGGTCTCGTTGAGTCGGTACTCCACGGACCGCATTGAGTATACGTTTCGAGCGTGCGGAACCCGGAGCGTTGCGTCCGCTATCTGGTTTGTGTACGTCTTTGTGACGTTGTATCGCTCCGAGAGCGCTTCGGACTCATAGAGAACAGTCCGCGGCGACTCGATGTCGTGTCGGTACTCGAGCTCGACCTTCGGCTCCGGTCCAGCGCCCGAGTAAGAACCGTCTCCGACACTCACCGTGATATTATTCGTTCCCTCCTGGACCCACGAGGCTTTAGCGTCCAGCGAGACGGTCTCTCCGTCGTTGAGCGTCCCGGAGTAGCCGACAGTTTCGCCGTTCAATTCCACGACGGGATCGCGCGTTCGGGATACCTCTGTCCATGAGGCCGACACATCGACGGGGCCGCTGACCGATATATGCCCGGACTGTGAGCCCGTCGACAGATCGACAGATTCCGTTA
>NZ_SGUB01000059.1:0-1233 GCF_005435235.1 Halorubrum sp. GN12_10-3_MGM | reverse complement strand
GATGAATCGCCGCACGCAGTACAAACCATTAAATAAACATATCCCAAACTGAGGGACAGCGATGGAATACAGTCACCGCTACCACGCCTATCCGACACAAAAGGTGGCGGAGACTGTCGAACAGCACATCGACGTTCATCGCCAAGCGTACAACTTCACGCGGTACGAGTACACGAATCACAACGACGCCGACAACGTTGGGTCGGCGTACAAGCATCACGACCGTCTCACCGACTGGAAAGACGAGTTTTCCGTGTTCACAGAGGTTCACTCGAAAGCACTCCAGCGAACCGTCACGCGGTTCTATCAGAACCTCTCGAATCTCTCTGAGAAGAAACGGAATGGTCAGAAGGTCGGGATGCTCAAGTGGAAATCGCCAGCGGAGTTTCAGAGTATGACGTATTCGCAGTCCGGTTTCGAACTCAAAAACACGAGTGGCCACAACGCGACACTCTGGCTCTCCAAAATCGGTGACATCCCGATCCGCTACCACCGCGAACTCCCAGATACAGCGGAGATCAAAGAAGTCACGATTAAAAAAGAGACAACCGGTGAGTGGTTCGTCTCTTTCGGTCTCGAAACCGATGAGGCCGATCTACCCGAGAAACCCAGCGTAGATGCACTCAACACGAACAACAGCGTTGGAATCGATCTCGGTATCCGTAACTACATCCACACCTCGGACGGGAAAACTGTAGATTGGCTCGATCTCGGAGACGAGTACGAACAACTCCGTCGCAAGCAACGCAAACTCTCTCGCAAAGAGGAAGGGTCAAACAACTACGAGAAACAACGACTGAAGGTTGCGAAAATCAAGCGTCACATCCGGCGGAAGGTGCTGGACTACCAGCACAAACTCACGACGTGGCTCGTCCGCGAGTACGACGCGGTGTTCGTCGAGAACTTGGATGTGAAGGAGATGCTGGAACAGTCGTACAACGCCCAGAACAAGCAGGATGCGGCGTGGCGACAGTTCATCACTCTGCTCGAATATAAAGCCGAGCTGTACGGGACGCACGTGGTTCAAGTCGAAGCGCGGGGCACGACGAAAGAGTGTGCGTCGTGTGGCGTGGAGACAGCGAAACCTATCTGGGTTAGAGAGCATTCGTGTCCCTCGTGTGGGTTTGAATGTGACCGTGACGCGAATGCGGCGATGAACGTCTTGCAGAGAGGCTTTGCTGAATTAGGGCTGGGATGGCCCGAAGATACGCCTGTGGAGACTGCGCTCCCTGC
>NZ_SGUB01000058.1:0-1323 GCF_005435235.1 Halorubrum sp. GN12_10-3_MGM | reverse complement strand
GGGGCTTCCTGTTTCCACGACGCGCTTTGCAGATACAGGCGTATCCACAGGGAGCGCAGTCTCCACAGGCGTTGATTCGGAGTATCCCACTCCTACTTCTTCAAGACCACGAGAAAGGATGTTCCACGCCGCGTTCGCATCCCTATCCGCTTCAAATCCACACGCCGGACAGGAGTGTTCGCGCATCCACAGCGGTTTCTCAGTCTTCACACCACAGGAAGCGCACTCTTTTGTCGTCCCGCGCGGGTTCACGGCGACGAAGTGCGTCCCTTCACGTTCACACTTGTATTCGAGCATCCCCAGGAACGTTCCCCACGCCGCTCCCGCCCGATTTCGTGAGTTTCTGGGGAGTTCGACCAGCCCTTTTACATCCAAGTCCTCAACAGCCACCAAGTCGTACTCTGTGGCGTAGTAGTTCGACAGCTTGTGGAGAAAGTCGCGGCGCTTTCGCTTGAGATCAGCGTGGCGTTCCGCCACGGTTTGTCGTTGTGTCTCCCAATTCGTAGAGCCGTGTTCCTTCCGCGAAAGGTCGCGTTGGGCGCGTTCCAATCGTTCGCGCTCGTCGCTGAAGTCGGGACTTTCGATGGCGTACCCATCGGTGTCGTGGGCATACTTGAGAATCCCCACGTCGATACCAACGCACCGATCTGGATCGGTTGGTTTCTCAGGTGTCTCTTTCCCGTCGACAACGAATGAAGCGAACCAGTCCCCAGTTGGCTCCTTCTTAATCGTGACTTGTTTGATCGTCTCGGTGTCGGGGATTGTGCGGTGTTTGATGAGTGGAACATCCGCAAGTTTCGACAGCGACAATACGGTCTGACCGTTCTTACTATCGAACTCGAAGCCAGACTGTATGTAGGTGAAACTGCGGAAGTCCTTGGGAGCCTTCCAGTTGAGACTTCCGACGTTGTAGCCGTTCTGTTTCAACTGGGAGAGGGCTTTGATGCTGTCTTCGATACGCATGACAGCGGCTTGTGCGACCGTTGAATAGAGGTCATTTAGTTCATCCCACCAGACTTTAAGATCGGTGAGCTGATCGCGTACTTGGCGTACTCGTTGGGTGAGTGTTCCCGCCGATTCGGGGATTTTCTCAAATTCGGTGAGTGCGTGATTGTAGAGTTGCCTACAGGTATCTCGGTGTTGATCCAACAGCTCACGTTGTTCAGGCGTGGGATCAAGCCGGAATCTGTAGGTGTAGCGCATTGACTATTCGTCGGGGGTTGAGGTTCGGACGATTTTCACGTCTGCACCACGCCATCGCTTCGGAACGAGAACGTGTGCGCCGTTGCCGGTCGGCTTCACCTCTCCCTCGATGACTTCGTG
>NZ_SGUB01000057.1:0-1365 GCF_005435235.1 Halorubrum sp. GN12_10-3_MGM | reverse complement strand
GTCGTTCTGCTGAAATTTCTCAGCCACTTCCGCCGAGTGTAAATCTGCTGCCCGTTTTCCGGCGATGTCGGTATCGTCAGCAATGTCAAACAGGTCCCGATGATATTGATTCATATACACGTACTCGTGATCGGTGTTTCGAATCCACATCGCGGACTCAACGCTATCGATAACACCCTGTAGTTGGTTGGTGGTCTGGCGGAGTTCGGCTTCACGTTCTCGTTGCTCGGTGACATCCCGGAGTGTGCCGACCGACCCGTTGAACTCCTCGCCATCGTACGGAAGGACGCCCATATGATCTTCGCAGACGATTGGATCGCCTTCGCGGGGGTGGACCGTCACTTCGAATGTTACCGCTTCCGGGCCATCGCTCGATAGTAACTGTCCCAATTCCTGCTCGGCCCGTTGGACGGCCTCTTCGTCTTTGATCAGCGATGGTGTGTTCCCGAGAATCGTTTCCCGGTCGTAGCCGACTAATTCCACCAACTCGTCGTTAACGTAGGTGAACTGCCCCTTTTCGTCAACCACGTACACCGCATCACTGAGTGCCTCGATGATCGTCTCGTACTCTTCTAATTCAGTCTTCCGCCGCTCTCGGTCGGTAACATCCTGAAACTTCGAAAAAATCGTCTGGACGTCCCCATCTGCGTCGGTGACGACACGGTTGTGCCACTCGCAGGTGATTACCTCCCCATCCTTTCGGACGTTCCTATTGATCACGTGGGTTCCGCCGTCCGCATCAAGGAGTTTTTCTACAGCATCACCCACCTGTCCGCGGTCGTCACCAGCGACAATCCCCTCCCATGACTCGCCACACAACTCTGCCTCACTGTAGCCGAGAATCTCTTCGGCCCGTCTGTTCATCCGTTCAAACTGGAATTCAGAATCCCACTGGACTGCCCCAAGTGGTGATTCTTCAAAAAACAGCGATAATTGCTTCTGTCGCTGCCGAGCGGTCCGTTCGTGCTCCTCACGCTCAGTAATATCGTGACCGGCCCCCCGGAGCTTCGTTACCTCCCCCCCATTCTCGACAACCGGAGTAATTGTCATATCGAGGAGACGTTCCTCGCCGTCACCCGGTTGGAGTCGCCATGTGTCGTACAGTTCTTCGCGCGTCTCCAGCACCTTGTCGAGTGTATGCTGGATGTCTTCGCGGTCGTCTGGATGGAACAGTTTCAGCGCCTCCTCCAGAGGCATTTCGTGTTGGTTACGACGGCCAATGATTCGCCGGGTGCCTGCCGTCAGCACGACAGTATTGCTCTCTGTGTCCAGTTCGAAACCACCTGTATCACCGTTGAATTCCGTCAATCGCATCAACTGTTCTTGTCTGTCGGCCCGCTCGGCTTCGCGGCGGGTCCGAACGGC
>NZ_SGUB01000056.1:0-2600 GCF_005435235.1 Halorubrum sp. GN12_10-3_MGM | reverse complement strand
CCCCACGGCCGACCACCCTTTTCACCGGAAACACGGTGTGTGTCTCTCTCCACCGACCCGTCCCTCGCTCCGCTCCGAACGTGGCCGCGAAACAGAACGCATTTCACCGGAAACACGGTGTCTCCCTCATGGACGCAGCGGACGACCTCTTCACGAGGGAGGACCCTATCTTCGCGAACAAGGAACTCCTCGAGATCAGTCACTTGCCGGGCGAGGGACGCATCGTCGGCCGCGACGACGAGATCGCCGACCTGGCGACGGCGGTCAATCCGGCCATCTTCGGACAGAGCCCGAGCAACGTCCTCATCTACGGGAAGACGGGCACCGGGAAGTCCCTGTGCGCGAAGTACGTCTCCAAGCGACTCGTCTCGACCGCGAGCGAGGAGGGCGTTACGGCGACGTTCGCCTACGTCGACTGCGCGCAGGACACCACCGAGACGCAAGCGGTCCAGACGATCGCCGAGGGCGTCAACGACCCCGAGGAAACCGGGATCAACGTCCCCGATAAGGGGCTCTCTACGTCCACGTACTACAAGCGACTCTGGCGGATCCTCGACCAGCGGTACGACGTCGTCTTGATCCTGCTCGACGAGATCGATAAGCTCGATGACGACGCCATCCTGATGCAACTGTCCCGCGCTGGCGAGGCGGGAAAGATCACCGACTGTAAGTTGGGCGTCGTCGGCATCAGCAACAAGATCCAGTACAAAGACCGGATGGACGAGCGCGTTAAATCGAGCCTCTGTGAGCGCGAGTTCGTCTTCCCGCCGTACGACGCGAACCAACTCAGGGAAATCATGCAGGCGCGGGCGGACGCGTTCCACGACGACGTTCTCGAACCCTCGACGATCCCGCGCGCCGCCGCGCTGGCGGCGCGCGAACACGGCGACGCGCGGAAGGCTATCGACATCCTCCGGTACGCGGGCGAGATCGCACAGGCGAACGGCGAACCCACTGTTCGTGAGGAGTTCGTCACGCAGGCGCGCGAGCGAGCCGAGACCGACCGATTCCGCGAACTCATTCGCGGGTCCACCCCGCACTCGAGGTATGTGCTTCAGGCGCTCGCGCTACTGTCGCTCTCGAACGGTCGTCAGGACGGATTCCGCACGAGCCGCGTGTACGAAATCTACGAGAACATCTGCCGGCAGGAGGGATCCGATAGCCTCTCGCTACGGCGCGTCCGCGACCTCCTGAAGGAGCACGCGTTCCTCGACATCATCGAACAGTCGAAACACAGCGGCGGTAGCGCCGAAGGAAGCTACACGAAGCACCAACTCCTCGAGGACCCGAGCGTCGTCAAAGAGGTCCTTACCGAGGATGATGCCGAGAGCTGATCGAGTCGGTTCGGCCACCCGACGGTCCCCCCGCCACCGCTCTACGACGAGCACCGTGCCGTCGCCGCGACGAGGCCCCGCACAGACCGATCGATTCGCCCGCGTCAGCCGAGCAGGCCGAGTCCTTCGATCCGCTCGACGATCTCCTCGACGGCTTCCTCGGCGTCGTCAGTCCGCTTACCGCCGGTGATGACGATCTTCCCGCTTCCGAAGAGGAGGATGACGACCTCGGGTTCGTCCATCCGGTAGACGAGCCCGGGGAACTGCTCCGGCTCGTACTCTACGTCTTCGAGACCGAGCCCGATCGCGAGGGCGTTGAGATTGAGGTTGTGCCCCAAGTCCGCGCTCGACACGATGTTCTGAACGGTGATCTCCGGATCATCCTCGACCGGGATCTGGAGGCCCCGAAGCTTCTCGAAGATGATCCCGAGCGCGTCGTGGACGTCGTCGATGCTCTTGGCACCCGTACAGACGATCTTCCCCGACCGGAAGATGAGCGCGGCCGCCTTCGGCTCTTGAGTCCTGTAGACGAGGCCGGGGAAGTTGTCGGGATTGAAATCTGCGCCCGGGAGATCCTCTGCGAGCGCCTCCAAGTCGAGCTCCTGACCGATACCCGTCGATGCAACAACGTTCTGAATCTCGATCGAGTCTGCAGGGTTCGTCATCGTTCGCTTTTATATGTGTCCCCCTCCCTTATAAACGCCCGTGGTATAAATGGCCAACTGCCCCACACCGCACATAGTGTCCTGTCCTGCGCGCGCGTGAGGCCGCCGCCGCAACCTGGATTCCATGATACACTTCTGATACGTTCGGCTCTCAGACGTTCCGATCGTATCGCCCAGTGTCGCGAGATCCTGCCGATACCAAATCTCCCTACTGGATCAGCTCGTTGTAAACTGCTCCATGAAACCGCATGACGTGGGGCCGACGCTTCGACGGGGTTAAATACAACCCGGGCATTCGAATGAATGCGAGGAGCCCCTGACGGGGGGCACCGGCCGGCCGCCAACGCGGCCGGTCGAAGCGTTCCGACGTGCTTAAGTGTATAAGCCCGTTCGGTTGAAACGCGAAGAACGCACCGCGGACTCGGGCCGTTCAACTCGGCCCGGTTTCGCAGAGTCGGTTCATCCGACTCACCCGATGAGGATCGCGCCCCCTGCGCTCCGGCGTAAGCGGCGATCTGATGTGAGCCGTGGTCGTTCGGTGTCATCCAAGCCGCTGGATGGACCGGACACCACACAGACCAATGCAATGGTGTGTCAACCT
>NZ_SGUB01000055.1:0-5376 GCF_005435235.1 Halorubrum sp. GN12_10-3_MGM | reverse complement strand
GATGAGGATCGCGCCCCCTGCGCTCCGGCGTAAGCGGCGATCTGATGTGAGCCGTGGTCGTTCGGTGTCATCCAAGCCGCTGGATGGACCGGACACCACACAGACCAATGCAATGGTGTGTCAACCTTCGTCTCAACCGAAGTTGACACCCGCCAACACCCCCTTCGAGCCGGGAATCAGGCTCGAAGGATACTCATTCCGGTTGATCCTGCCGGAGGCCATTGCTATTGGGATCCGATTTAGCCATGCTAGTCGCACGAGTTCAGACTCGTGGCGAATAGCTCAGTAACACGTGGCCAAACTACCCTTCGGAACACAATACCCTCGGGAAACTGAGGCTAATAGTGTATACCATACCACCACTGGAATGAGTGGTATGCCAAACGCTCCGGCGCCGAAGGATGTGGCTGCGGCCGATTAGGTAGACGGTGGGGTAACGGCCCACCGTGCCAATAATCGGTATGGGTCATGAGAGTGAGAACCCAGAGACGGAATCTGAGACAAGATTCCGGGCCCTACGGGGCGCAGCAGGCGCGAAACCTTTACACTGCACGACAGTGCGATAGGGGGATCCCAAGTGCACAGGCATAGCGCCTGTGCTTTTCGGTACCCTAAGGCGGTACCAGAATAAGGGCTGGGCAAGACCGGTGCCAGCCGCCGCGGTAATACCGGCAGCCCAAGTGATGGCCGATCTTATTGGGCCTAAAGCGTCCGTAGCTGGCCGCGCAAGTCCATCGGGAAATCCACCTGCTCAACAGGTGGGCGCCCGGTAGAAACTGCGTGGCTTGGGACCGGAAGGCGCGACGGGTACGTCCGGGGTAGGAGTGAAATCCCGTAATCCTGGACGGACCGCCGATGGCGAAAGCACGTCGCGAGAACGGATCCGACAGTGAGGGACGAAAGCCAGGGTCTCGAACCGGATTAGATACCCGGGTAGTCCTGGCCGTAAACAATGTCTGCTAGGTGTGGCTCCCACTACGAGTGGGTGCTGTGCCGTAGGGAAGCCGCTAAGCAGACCGCCTGGGAAGTACGTCCGCAAGGATGAAACTTAAAGGAATTGGCGGGGGAGCACTACAACCGGAGGAGCCTGCGGTTTAATTGGACTCAACGCCGGACATCTCACCAGCATCGACTGTAGTAATGACGATCAGGTTGATGACCTTATCCGAGCTTCAGAGAGGAGGTGCATGGCCGCCGTCAGCTCGTACCGTGAGGCGTCCTGTTAAGTCAGGCAACGAGCGAGACCCGCACCCTTACTTGCCAGCAGTACCGCGAGGTAGCTGGGGACAGTAGGGGGACCGCCGTGGCTAACACGGAGGAAGGAACGGGCAACGGTAGGTCAGTATGCCCCGAATGTGCTGGGCAACACGCGGGCTACAATGGTCGAGACAAAGGGTTCCAACTCCGAAAGGAGACGGTAATCTCAGAAACTCGATCGTAGTTCGGATTGTGGGCTGCAACTCGCCCACATGAAGCTGGATTCGGTAGTAATCGCGTGTCACAAGCGCGCGGTGAATACGTCCCTGCTCCTTGCACACACCGCCCGTCAAAGCACCCGAGTGAGGTCCGGATGAGGCGTACCTCGTACGTCGAATCTGGGCTTCGCAAGGGGGCTTAAGTCGTAACAAGGTAGCCGTAGGGGAATCTGCGGCTGGATCACCTCCACCGACCCGAGACCTCCCTCTGGGAGGCTCACCTTAGACCGTCACCACGACGGTCACTACTCATTCGCATTGGACTGTGTACCGTCCGCCCACCCACCGGCTTGGACACCGCAGAACGACCACGGCTCACACAACACGCGAGAACCTTCCCACCAGGGAAGGTGGGCTCATAGCTCAGCGGTAGAGTGCCTCCCTTGCAAGGAGGATGCCCTGGGTTCGAATCCCAGTGAGTCCATGTCCGTCCGAAGCGAATCCGTCCCCTTAAGTGGGAGACGCGACTCGGTTCGGACACGACGACCGATGCACCATCCCGGGAAACCGCGGATGGGAAGGGTTCGACGAACGCCCCGTCACACCCGGGGCGATTCAATGACAACCGTGTATACGTGCGATCCAGACGTCCACTGAACTCATCCGAGTTCGTGGAACGTCAGTGAACCATATACAGTCGGGTGACACTATGTCACTTGACCGTCAGTGACTCTCCTTCGAGAGTCGACTGACACACTACTGGCTACTGTGCCAGCTGGTGAATGGCTCGGCTCGAGAGCCGACGACGGACGTGCCAAGCTGCGAAAAGCTCGTGGGACCCGCATGGAGGGAAAGAACACGAGATCTCCCAATCGGAATCCGTTCAACAATTGCCACGCGCAATAGGGAACGCCCTGAATTGAAACATCTCAGTAAGGGCAGGAAAAGAACGCAACAGCGATGTCGTCAGTAACCGCGAGTAAACGCGACACAGCCCAAACCGAAGGTCTTCGGACCAATGTGGTGTTCGGGTTGACAACCAAATCTCGACACTCTCTCAGAAGTCTCCTGGAACGGAGCGTGAAACAGGGTGACAACCCCGTATGAGAGAGCAGTACGGATGGCGTCAAATCCAGAGTAGTAGGGGTCGGATATCCTCTATGAACATCTCAGGCATCCCCTGAGAAGGCTAAACACTCCTCGAGACCGATAGCGAACAAGTAGCGTGAGCGAACGCTGAAAAGCACCCCGAGAAGGGCGGTGCAATAGGGCCTGAAATCAGCTGGCGATCGAGCGACAGGGCGTACAAGGCGATTCTTGAAACGACCGAGGAGCGATCCTCTAGTAGGAAGAGAATCGAGCCGGCGTCGTGTCGTGCGTTTTGAAAAACGACCCAGGGAGTGTACTTGATTGGCGAGTCTAACCGGCGAACCCGGGAAGGCGCAGGGAAACCGATACGGCCGCAGCATTGCGAGGGCCACCGTGTTCAAGCGCGGGGAGTCAATCAGGTGCGACCCGAAACCAGGCGATCTACGCGCGAGCAAGGTGAAGCGTGGCGAAAGCCACGTGGAGGCCTGTTAGAGTTGGTGTTCTACAATACCCTCTCGTGACTCGTGTGTAGGGGTGAAAGGCCCATCGAGCCTGGCAACAGCTGGTTCCAACCGAAACATGTCGAAGCATGACCTCATCCGAGATAGCCCGCGGGGTAGAGCTACCGATTGGATGACCCGCCTCCGAGAGGAGTCGGCCATCCTGTCGAACTCCAAACCCGCAGGCGTTGTAGACGATGGGAGTCCGGTGCGCGGGGTAAGCCTGTGTACCGTGAGGGGAACAACCCAGAGCCGGGTTAAGGTCCCAAAGTGTAGATTAAGTGCGATTCGAAGGTGGTCTCAAGCCCTAAACAGCCGGGAGGTGAGCTTAGAAGCAGCTACCCGCTAAGAAAAGCGTAACAGCTTACCGGCCGAGGTTTGAGGCGCCCAAAATGATCGGGGCTCAAATCTACCACCGAGACCTGGCCGTGCCCTTGACAGGGGCAACCGCGTAGGTTGGCGTACTGGTCGGACGGAAGCCCGGGCGAGAGCTCGTGTGGACCGTCCAGTAACGACAATCCTGGTCACAGTAGCAGCGATAGTCGGGTGAGAACCTCGACGGCCTGAAGAGCAAGGGTTCCTCGGCACTGCCGTTCAGCCGAGGGTTAGCCGGTCCTAAGGTGTACCACAACTTGACTACACCGACGGGAAGCTGGTTAATATTCCAGCGCCATCGTGCAGTAAACGCCGACGCCGTGTGGAACGCTGAGCCGGGCACTCGCCCGGTCGAATCGTGAAAACTCGTGGACGCCGTCACGGCACGAAGCGAGCGAAACGCGAAACAGCGAAAGTCAGCCGTACATAGGGCCCGTGAAAAGGCAAGCACGATGTCCGTACCGAGATCCGACACAGGTGCTCTGCCAGCGCAAGGCAAGGCCTGTCGGGAGAACCGACGTTAGGGAATTCGGCAAGTTAGTCCCGTACCTTCGGAAGAAGGGATGCCTGCTCTCTAAGGAGCAGGTCGCAGTGACTCGGGCGCTCCGACTGTCTAGTAACAACACAGGTGACCGCAAATCCGCAAGGACTCGTACGGTCACTGAATCCTGCCCAGTGCGGGTATCTGAACACCTCGTACAAGAGGACGAAGGACCCGTCAACGGCGGGGGTAACTATGACCCTCTTAAGGTAGCGTAGTACCTTGCCGCTTCAGTAGCGGCTTGCATGAATGGATAAACGAGAGCGCCACTGTCCCAACGTTGGACCCGGTGAACTGTACGTTCCAGTGCGGAGTCTGGAGACCCCCAAGGGGAAGCGAAGACCCTATAGAGCTTTACTGTAGGCTGTCGCTGAGACGTGGTCGCCGATGTGCAGCATAGGTAGGAGTCGTTACAGAGGTACGCGCGCCAGCGCGCCACCCAGACAGCATTGAAATACTACCCGTCGGTGACTGCGACTCTCACTCCGGGAGGAGTACACCGGTAGCCGGGCAGTTTGACTGGGGCGGTACGCGCTCGAAAAGATATCGAGCGCGCCCGAAGATCATCTCAGCCGGGTCGGGAATCCGGCGAAGAGCGCAAGAGCACAAGATGGTCTGACAGTGTTCTTCCCAACGAGGAACGCTGACGCGAAAGCGTGGTCTAGCGAACCTACGAGGTTCCGGAATGGGACCCGTAGATGACAGAAAAGCTACCTTAGGGATAACAGAGTCGTCACTCGCAAGAGCACATATCGACCGAGTGGCTTGCTACCTCGATGTCGGTTCCCTCCATCCTGCCCGTGCAGAAGCGGGCAAGGGTGAGGTTGTTCGCCTATTAAAGGAGGTCGTGAGCTGGGTTTAGACCGTCGTGAGACAGGTCGGCTGCTATCTATTGGGGGTGTGAGGTACCTGACGTGAACGAACGTATAGTACGAGAGGAACTACGTTTGGTCGCCACTGGTGTATCGGTTGTCCGGAAGGGCAGATGCCGAGTAGCCACGCGACACGGGGTAAGAGCTGAACGCATCTAAGCTCGAAACCCACATGGAAAAGAGGTACCACAGAGGTCACTCGTAGAAGACGAGTTCGATAGACTCGGGGTGTACGCACCGAGGCAACGAGGTGTTAAGCCCACGAGAACTAACAGACCAAGCCACATTCATTGGCGCTGACGCGCCACGACTCGCATGAGTTCAGGCGGTATCTGGATCGCACGTACACACGGTTGGTATCGAACCACGACCGACACAGGAGTCTCTATAGAGAGTCTCGGTTCGACTCCGAGAGTCGGCATAAAGGCGGCCAGAGCGGTGGGGACACACCCGTACCCATTCCGAACACGGAAGTTAAGCCCACCAGCGTACCGTGAAGTACTGGAGTGAGCGATCCTCTGGGAACCACGGGTCGCCGCCTGCCCACTCATCCGGGAGAATACTCCCACCCAGCCCACGGACGT
>NZ_SGUB01000054.1:0-6020 GCF_005435235.1 Halorubrum sp. GN12_10-3_MGM | reverse complement strand
GCATCGAGCGGCTCGGTGTTGATCTCTATGACTCCTAGCTCGATCAACTGCCGAAACATCCCGCCGAACGCTGACTCAGTGGAAGACATATCGCCAGATTAGAACTGTCTGAGTGTAATTATACGGGTTTTCCGCGTTTCTACATAAGAGCGACCGCTATGGAGATGATTACGACGCCATCACCGAGGTTCCGATCACACGGTTCCGAACCGATCCCGCATTGTGAGTCGGTACGCGGAGGCTAGTGGCTACAGATTCGGTATAGGAAGGAACATAGCTTCAGTTTGTTCTCTCGGGCAGATCCGTCCATCTTCGCAAGTCAACAAGAAGATCTTGAAGGGCTCCAACCAACCGCTACTCGTCCGTCAGAACGCGCTCACAAAGTCGAAAAATCAGTCGTCAGTAGAGTCTGCGCGATTTTCGCTCAGTTTCTCCCAGATTTCGGTACAGCCCGCGCCGTCTTCCACATCAGCAAGATGATCGTCGTCGGCGTCAGCGGTGTTACTCATTGTGTGAGTAACCTATTGATTCCGTGTTATATCAATGTATCGCCGACGAACGAAGCGAGCCAATCGTGCCAGCTGAAAGTTCGATGGATCGATTGCCCAGGCACATGCTGGCCAGCAGGCTGCCGTGGGGGATACCACGTTTTATTCTGATTCGTGAATGAAGACCGCCTATGACCGAGGATACGTCTGATCTGCTGGAAGCACTTGATCTCACCGAGTATGAGCGAGAAGCGCTTGAAACGCTACTCGTGTTGGGAAAAACGTCTGCGCCAGATCTATCTGAGGCGACTGGAATTCCGAAAGCCCGCATCTATGGTGTCCTGGACGAGCTCGGTAATGCGGGGTATATCAAGATCATCCCTGGCCGTCCCAAAATGTATCAGCCGAAGCCACCCGCAGAGATTCTTGATCGGGCTATTGAGACGCGTCGGCAAGCGTTCGAAACCTACCAAGACTCAATTGAGGATATTCGGACAGACTTCATCGAGACACTACAGCCACTGTATGACTCTGCGAGTTCGGAGGTATCCCCGACTGAGAATCTCTTTGCTGTTGTTGATGTTGGCGACCCAAGCGAAGAAGAAACTCGGAGGCTCTACCGTGAGGCGACTACCCACGTTGACATCATCACAAAAAGCTTCGAGTATCTCGACACAGTCGAACCAACGCTCACACAAGCCCTCGAAGACGGCTGTACAATTCGGATTCTCTTTCTTCACCCGAAGCATCTCTCGAGGGCGAATCAGCAGGTTCAACGCGAGATCGTTGAACACATCCACGAGGCATATCCGAGCATCGAGACCCGATTTAGTGACAAGCGGCTCCCGTGGCGGGGCACAATTTCAGACCCGAGTATGGAGTATGACCAGGGCGCTGCGGTCTTGCTCGTTGAAGAGAAAGATATCCCACTCCACAAGCGCCAGGCTGCGGTGACGGATAACGGGTCATTCGTTGCTGGGCTCGAACGCTACTTCGATCTGACCTGGACGTACGAGAGCACCGAAACCTATCCTGGTGATCTTTGACTCACTGTAAGATCCCGACCCGAGTGGCATAAGCACTCGGCTCTATTCGGGCAGATCAGCTGTCGCCTGCGTCACGTAGGAGCCTGCGAATGCTGTCCTCAATTGAGTTCGTTGGTTCCCATCCAAGCGCTGACTCAGCACTGCTGGTGTCGACGGCGAAGGTCTCAACAAGCGTTTCGCCGTCTCCACGCGGATTTTCAACGAGTTCGATTTCGATGTCTTCGCCGCGTTCCTCGGCCGTAATTTGTTGAACGAGCTCGGCGACGGTTTGGACACCCGGATCTTCATCCGAGGCGATTTCATACTTTTCGACACCAGTTTCGCCGGCTTCCAACTGTTCGAGGAGTCGCTCTGTGCTGTGAACGTACGCACGGGCGACGTCATCGACGTGGATGTAGTTGCGGGACTGTGTTCCAGGTTCGTACACGGTGAGTGGCTCCCCGTTGAGCGCCCGGTTCACGAAGAAGTTGATGACCGTCCCTTTCGAGACGCGCTGGTCGCCAATGATGTGTTCGCCATAGAGATTCGACTTCAAGTAGAGATGTGCTGGGAAGGCGTCTTCAGCGTACGTCTCGATGGCTTGCTCACCGAGCAGTTTCGTGTGACCGTACCAGTTGAACGGGTCACGCGGGTCTGAAACGGTGATCGGGAACGTTTGTGGATCCCCGAGGACAGCCATACTGAACGGGAAGACGAGTCCAGCACCTGTTTTGCGACAGAACCACGCCACGTTGTTTGTCCCAGTGACGTTCACGTCGTAAGCGAGGTCCTGTTGCTGTTCACAATCATCAACACCGCTGATTGCCGCCAAATGAAGCACGACGTCCGACCCGTTGAGGGCGGCTTCAAGTTCGGTGCGATTTCGGATGTCGACGTGGTTGACTTCGACGTCACCAATATGGCGAATGTCGCCCAGATAGAAGTTGTCGAGTGCGACATACTCCCATTCTGGGTAGCGGTCGGCGAGGAGTTTGACAACGCGGCTGCCGATGTACCCGGCGGCGCCGGTGATCGCAATCTGTGGGGTGTCTGTTGGGGTGTCCGTCATTGTGGTTGTGTGAGGTGAGGGGTATTTTCGAACTGGGCGGCGAGATCGCGAACGCCTTCGCGGAGTGTGTGTTCGGGAGCGAATCCCGTCTCTGTGAGTCTATCGAAGTTCACGTGATAGGATGGGCCTGGGTGTTCATCGCGGAGGTAAGTGATCTCGAGGGTGTGGTTGAGTTCGTCGTTAACGATTTCGGCGATGGTTTCGATCTGGTAGTTCTGGTCGTTCGCACCCACGTTGTACACGTCTTGTGGCCACGCCTCGGGGTTGAGCGCGGCGTGTTTGTACGCGTGGGCGGCGTCTTCGACGTGAATGAACGGCCGCCAGTTGCTCCCATCTCCGTAGACGGTGAGCGCACGGTCAGTAAGCGCGCGGAACACGAAGTGATTCACGACGAGGTTGAACCGGACACCCGGTGAATACCCGTAGTTCGTGCTCATCCGGAGTGCCGTCGCGTCAAATCCGTACTCCGATTGTGCCTCACAGATGCGGGTTTCGGCGTCGAACTTCGCTTCTGCGTATGGATTCAGCGGATCGGGGTCGGTGGTCTCGTCGATGTCCGTGCTAGAGGCACGCCCGTAGAGGTTACATGAGGACGCAAAGACGACGTTTTTAACGTCGAGTTTGCCGGCCGCGCGAATGACGTTCTCGGTGCCGTCGTAGTTGACCGCAAATGTCTCCTCGCGGCGCTCATGCGTGCTGTCTGCGCCCGTAATTGCGGCGAGGTGGATGACGGTGTCGACGCCTCGCATCGCTTTTTCGACATCGCTGTACTCGCGAACGTCGCCGCGGTGGAACGCGAGTTGGTCCGTTGTCCCGAGGTTGAGCCCCATGAGATTCTGCGGCGTGCCGGACGCGAGGCTGTCGAGGACAGTGACGTGCTCGACGCGGTCATCGTCCACTAACTGTGGTAAGAGCGCGCTTCCGATGTAACCACAGCCGCCCGTTACCAGAACTCGCATACAGAGTTGAGGAAGTAGGCCAAACGTAAACCGTTCGATACGTGGGTTGTAGTTACTCTTCGAGACGGTCTTCGAGGACACCCGGCAGGAAGCGGTCTTCGTGGGCTTCGATCACGTCGGTGTGGTCGGTGAGCGTCGCGAACACATCCTGGATGCCGGCTTCGAAGTCTTGGGCCTGCTCGCCGATGAGATCGTCATACCGGTCGTGTTCGATCTCCATCTTGTGGGTCTCGTCTTCGTCGCGAGGGTTTTCGAAGTGCTCCACGTCGACGTCGAGCCCGTGCTCAGTCCCGACGTCAGCGATGGTGTTCGCGATCTCGACGATGCTGATAGCCCGAGTGGTCTGGTTGTAGACGACGTGGTCGTCGGGGCGGTCGTCGGGATCGATAAGCGCGAGCTGAGCGAGCCCCTCGACGGCGTCTTCGAGGCCGATGAAGGGTTTGCGCTGTTCGCCCTTCCCGTAGACGGTGACGGGGTAGCCGGCGACCGCCTGGGCGGCGAAGCGGTGGGCGACGGTGCCGAAGTAGTAGTCGAAGTCGAACCGCGTGTTCAGGCGGTCGTCCGCGCGCGTCTCTTCGGTTTGGGTGCCGTAGACGATGGCGGTGCGAACGTCGCTAATCGGGATGTCGAACTGCTGGTGGGCCAACCGCATATTGGCCGCGTCGTGGCTCTTTGAGTTACCACACCAGACAGGCTTCCCGTTTCGACGGACAAGTACAATACCGCCATCGACTGTACAACAGTAGACCTTGCCGTCGTACTGTTCTCTATCGAAAGCACTACCCTCTTGATTCGCTTGGATACACCACGAAGGGCTGATGTTGACGATATACTCAGGCTTCGTCTGGTAATTATCTCCCTCGCTTCTATCCTGACTACCAATGACAGCACTGTACCCTAGTTTGAGTGCGATTTCCTGAACATCGTCAGCGAGCTGTGGACTTGAAGTATAGAATTTCCATCCACGACCGTTTTGCGTCCCGTCTCCATCGATCAACGTCGTTAGTAGGATATCTAATTTCTCCCGAGACAAGTTGAGCATCCACTGAGGAATGTGCTTCTGATCTTTGAACTGTCGGAGATATGTCGCCAGTTGTAGGTCGGATATTTCGATGTACTCCTGCTTAGTATCGACGTGATGTCGGATCTTCTCACGGTTGAAACCGATTTTTGTGAACAGTTTGACTAACTCCTCCGCCCCCGTCTGGTAAATTCGGACGTTATTTGTCTGCCCCTCAATTCCAATCGAACCTTCGGTAATCCACCAGCCAAAGAATCGAATCCACGAGTCAAGCTCAATCTCTTTTTCTGCTAGCTTGATAATCTGATTCCCAGGATGAGTGGGCTTCTGATCACACGCCGGTAACGTGAACGTCTCTCGCTTCTGTCCGTCCCAATCAGGGAAGGACGCAAAGAAACACGGATATTGGTACTCGTCTCCCAGTTCGTCGGCTTGGACAACCTTTCGACGGTCTTCAAACGTCTTTTCACCCCCTTGTGCCCAGCTTGTCCCGATTAACATCCGGTGGTTCGGAGTTACTTTTAGATCGATCCGCCGATTCGAGACTGTCACCATTTCGCCAGTGTAATCGTAGGATTGGATTTCTGTCGGGACAGTCCATTTGGTTTCTCCCGACTCTGCGTCCATCGCCATCACTTTGTCCGACTCAGTCAGTTCAGGG
This sequence comes from Halorubrum sp. GN12_10-3_MGM, assembly GCF_005435235.1. Classification (NCBI taxonomy): domain Archaea; kingdom Methanobacteriati; phylum Methanobacteriota; class Halobacteria; order Halobacteriales; family Haloferacaceae; genus Halorubrum; species Halorubrum sp. GN12_10-3_MGM. The sequence goes on along the minus strand of NZ_SGUB01000054.1, from coordinate 797 downwards.
AATTCTTTCCACCCCTCGTTCGTCAAGATTTCCGTGTCTTCATCGTAACAGAGGTGATACCACGAGCCTGCCATCGCGGGGAAGGGCACCTCGTCGCGGTCACCCTGGTTCTCCATGGTGGCGCCGCCCTCGGGGATGGGGAACTCGGGCGCGCCGTAGACGCCGGTGGTGGTGGTCTCGACGAAGTGAGTGTCGGTGAGGTCGTGTTCCTCGAGGCCCCACAGGAGGTTGCGCGTGGCTTGGAGGTTGTTGTGCTGGGTGTAGTTGGCGCGCTCGCCGTTGATCTGCGAGTAGGGCGCCGAGGGCTGGGCCGCGGTGTGGACGATCGTGTCCGGTTCGTGGACCGCGAGGATCTCGTCAACAAACTCCTTGTTCGTGAGGTCGCCCTCGACGAACGAGAGGTTCGTGAGGCCGTGGGTCTCTTCGGCGGCGTCGAGGCGGGTCTCGATCGAGCGGACGGGCGTCGCGGAGACGGAGCCGACTTCATCGACCCACTCGCGGCGCGCGAAGTTGTCGACGAGCAGGACGCGATCGTCGGTTCGGTCGGCGGTTCGTAAGGCTGTGGGCCAGCCGACGTAGCCGTCAGCGCCAGTGATGAGGATTGTCATAGTTACTCAGGTCATGAGTAATCACCTGTCAGTAAAAACGCATCGGTATACGGTATTACATCAACGTACGTGTTTAGCCCGAACTGATTTCGCTGCTATCTCATAGAAGGCGCACAACTTAGCCTGTATGAACTGGCAGCAGAGGTTCGCGATGATTCTCAGGGATGGGCTCCGTCGTGGAGCCCATCC
>NZ_SGUB01000053.1:0-7361 GCF_005435235.1 Halorubrum sp. GN12_10-3_MGM | reverse complement strand
GAGGCAGTCGTGGGGCGGGCAGAGGCGACGCAAGCGCCGCAGGGGCGAGTGAAGCGAGCGACGAGGAGCGTGGTTCGAGAGAGCGAAGCTCTCTCGTCGTCACGAGACGCCTTCGGCGTCTCGAACGACAGCGAGCGTCTGCCCGCCCCGCGGCTGGGGCTCCGGCGGTGGTCACCTCAGATAGGCGCTAATAAACGAGGCCAACAGACGGCCGAGAAGTCGAGGTTTCGGGCGTTCACGCGGACGGACGAACCGCTACACCCGAGCCGAATTAAAAGAACGTCGCGAGCCCCAGCGCTTCGAGGAGCGGGACCCCGGCGGCGATCGAACCGATCAGATACCCACCGATCGCGCCGCCGTTCAACAGCGGGAGCCCCGCGTGCGCTCGCCCCCGAATCACCCACCGCATGAGGACGAGCAGCCCGCCGAGGGTCCCGACCATCGCGAGCAGCGCGGGGAGGTTGACGCCGAGGAGGGGGACGGCGAGGTTCGCGGCCGGTGAGAACGTCGCCGCGCTGGCGATCAGCACCGTCGGGATGACGGCGTCGCCGAGACCGATGAAGAAGGCGTCGCGGTCGCCCGGCTCGGGCGAGTCCGGAACCTCGCCTGCCGCGTCAGCGTCCGGGCTCGTGTCAGCCGCCGCGTCTACATCGCCTTCCGCTTCCGCGTCGGTTTCGCTGTCCGCATCGACCTCCTCGTCCGCGTCGACCCCCGCGGCCTCGTCGCTGGCCGCCTCTCCGTCGAGCAGGGAGTACGACACCGACAGCGGGATCACCAGCACGACCGGGATGTTCAGGTCCATCACGCCCTCCGCGAGCGACAGCATGTGTTCGGTGCCGTAGACGGAGACCGCGTCGTAGACGGCGAGGACGGCGAGGAGGATCAGCGCGGGCAACAGGCCGAAGGAGATACCGAACAGCCCGGCGGCGCCCGCGCCCATCAACACCCCCGCGGTGTCGATCACGTACCACTCGGGGTGGACGAGCAGGCCGACTGCGACCGCGACCGCGGGGACGGCCGCCGCGAGCGGCGGGACGAGCGCGGAGAACACGTACCACGAGAGCCACGCCGAGACGCCGACGATCAGCAGCCGGATCGCCCCGTCGAAGTCGTACCGGAACGCCGCCAGCATCACTCCGGTCATCGCGACGATGGCGACGACGTACAGCACGCTGTTCGCGGGGTTGTCGGGGTTCTCGACCGCCTGATAACCGCTCGCGGCGAACTCCGGGACCAGCGCCAGCGCGCCCACCTGAACGACCAGGAACAGCCCGACCACGAAGGCGACGCCGCGGTACTCGCGGGGGAACATTCGACCGTCGGTTCGTCGGCCGAGGGTTTCGTCCTTGCGCTTCGGGCCGCGGGCGCCGACGGTACCGACCGCTATCGAGGAATCGGCGGCGCACAGAAACGGGTTCGGGCTCGGTGTGGGAGCGGGTGGACCCGAACCCAAGCCGACGGACGACGGACGGTGGAAGCGAGTGGCCGGCCGGCCCGCCCGAAACGGGATGGGGCCGGCCGGATTCGTCCGCGGCATTTACCTACTCAGCCGAGCGACGTAAGAACGTATCGCCCGAGTTATCAGCACGGATATTTTCATTGGCGGACCGGACGATGAGCCGTGGCGGAGGCTCACGGCTTGGAGATGACGGAAGGAGATGAGTCGAGGAGCGGTGGGCGAAAGGGGAGGAGTCGAGGAGCGATGGGCGAAAGGCGAGGCGGCGGCGAGAGGCGGCGGGCGGCGGCCGGACAGCGGACCCCCGGGCTGTCGTCGGCGTCGCCGCCCAAGCGGTCGGGACGGGCGCGCGGATCGATTAACGCCGAATTCCAACGAGAAAAGCGTCGGTCTTCGGCAAAATAGGGTACGTGCCTCACGCGTATAAATGTGTGAGATCCGGATCCGGTCGAGGGGGCGTTCGTCGCGGGAGACGACGCGCCGCGAGCCGGCTCAGCGACGGTCGCGGAGCGCGGGGAACTCCTCGCGGACCGTCGCGACCCGCTCGGGGTCCACGGCGGCGGTGACGACGCCCGGTTCGTCGCCGACCGACGCGAGCGCGGTCCCCCACGGGTCGTACACCGCGCTCCGCCCGCAGAGTTCGTCGTCACCGAACCGACCGCTCCCGTTGACCGCGGCGACGTACGTCAGGTTCTCGATGGCCCGCGCCCGTCCGAGCGTCCGCCAGTGCTCGATCCGCGGATACGGCCACGCGCTCGGGACCAGCACGCACTCGACGCCCCGATCGGCCATCGCGCGGAACTGTTCCGGGAATCGGAGGTCGTAGCAGGTCGTCACCCCGACCGTGACGCCCGCGAGGTCGACCACCGGCGTCCGCTCGCCGGGCACCATCCGGTCCGTCTCCTCGGAGCCGTAGCCGAACAGGTGCCGCTTCCGGTAGACGAGCCGGCGCTCGCCGTCGGCGTCGAAAAGCACCGCGGCATTCGCGAGCCCGGACTCGGCCGGGACCGCCAACCCGTCCGCGGCCGACGCCGACAGGTCCTCGACGACCGTGCCGGCGAGCACGGCCACGTCGTTCGCGTCGGCCGCGGCCGCGAACCGGGCGAGGCGGTCGCCGGCGAGGCTCTCCGCGGCGCGGCCGTACGAGTCGAACGCGAAGTACCCGACGTCGAACAGCTCGGGGAGGACGACGAGGTCCGCGCCCTCGGCGGCGGCCCCCCGGACGCGGTCGAGCGCCCGCGCGACGTTCGCCTCGACGTCGCCGCCCTCGACCGCCAGCTGGACGCCGGCGAGCCTCATGCCGGCGAGGCGAGCGAGGCCCGGAGCGCGTCCTCCAAGTTGTCCAGTTCGGCGTCGAAGTTGCGCTTGAAGAAGGACTCGACGCCCGGGAGGCTCCCGTCGACGACGAACTCGTTGGCGAGCCGACAGCCGCCGTCGTCGGTCTCGGTGATCTCGTGTTCTCCGGTCACGCGGAACGCCCGCGACTTCCCGACGAACTTCACTCGGTTCGGCGGGTCGCGCGCGACCTCCTCCGTCTCGACGTCGATCGTCGAGCGGATCATCGGTATCGGGAGCGCGACGTGCCAGGTCGCGGTTCGGTCGTCGTGAACTTCGAAGGAGTCGACCACGCTGATGGCGCCCGCGCGCTGCTCCGCGTCCGAGATGAACGCCCACACGTCGGCTGGCGGCGCGTCGAACTCGAACGTCCGGGAGACTCGAACGGTCATACGTCTCCGTTTAGGGCTACGGGTGTTAAAATTGCGCGTCGACGGAGTCGACCGCGAAGGACGGGGCGGGGCGCCGGGGGATCGCCGGCGCGAGCCTCACCCGTCGGGCGTCACGCGCCAGGTCGTCGACTTGGCGCGACCCCACTTCTCGATGTCGACGTCGTCCGACTTCTCGGCGAGGCGGGGGAGCCGCGAACCGACCTGTTTCGCGGTGAGTCCGATCGCGTCGGCGATCGTCTTCGAGCGAACGTACCGCTCACCACGGGTGACGCTGTCCGTGAGGTACGCGAGGATCCGCTGTTCCTCCTCGGTGTACTCGCTCATTGTCCCGTCTACGCGTCTGACGCTATTAACGGTTTCTCGTTCTGGAACCGGACGGCCGGTCGACGGCGGGGAGCGCCCGGTCAGCTGAACAACTGAACCGCGCCGACGGCGAGCGTCGCGAAGACGAACGCGCCCGCGAACCCCCACGCTTTCCCGAGCTGCCCCGGGTACGCTAGCATCACCACGGCGCTGACGGCCGCGACGGCGCCGAGCGCGAGCGCGACGCCGACCTCTTTGTCCGATTCGATGGAAGCCTCGCTCATACGAACCGCTTCGCGGGGGGCCACTTAGTTCATACGAACCGCGTGACGCCGACGGCTGGTAGTCACCGGAGGCAGCCGTGACGCAGGCGCCACGCCCGCCTCAGATGATCTCGACGTGTTCGGACGCCTCGTTGAGGGCGAGATTCGCGGCGATCTCGGCGTTCCGCATGGCGTACTCGGCGGTGTGCTGGAGACTGACGAGCACCTCGCGGGTCATGAGCAGCGTCTCGTTGTCCAGGTCGTTCGGCAGCTCGTCGAGGATCTCCTGTTCGCGGTCCTCCAGCCGCGAGAACAGGTCGCGGCACTCGACGGTGAGGTCGTAGTCGCGCTCGACGACGGCGCGGACCGCGAGCGCGGTCAGCTCGTCCACCTGATCGGTGAACTCGCGGATCTGCCGCATCGTCGCGCTGTCGACGTCGAGGGTGTGCCCGTCGGCCTCCATCACGATCTCGGCGATGTCCTCCGCGTTGTCGGCGGTGAGTTCGAGGTTCTTCGCGACGGAGCGGTAGCCGATGAGCGGGAACCCCTCTTCCAAGCCCACGGCGCGCGCGAGGTTCGGGTTCTGGTAGGCGGTGAAGATGAGCCGCAACAGGAGGACGAAGATCTTGTTCGCCTGCCGCTCGCGGTTGAGCGCGCGCTGCGCGAGGTCGGGGTTGCCGTGCGCGAGCGCCTTCACGCCCTCGCCGCGCATGGTGGAGCCGGTGTTCTCCAGCCGTTCGAGGAGGTTGTCGAGGGTGAAGTCCTCGGGGTCGACGGAGCAGCGGATCGAGATGTCCTCGGGCGTCTCCTCGATGACGCCGAGCCCCATCAGCTGGGTCTCCGCCTTGTAGACGGCGTTGATGTGTTCGCTGTCGAGCGCGCCCTCGCTGCGGACGTGGATCACGCGCCGCCCCAGCACGTACTGCGCGACGATCGCGCGTTCGAGCGAGCGCGCGTCGAGCGCGTCGGCGTTGATCACCGCCTCGGACTCCTCGGAGCTCACAGACTCGGGAAGCACCGTGAGGGTCCCCTTCCCACCCATTCGGAGCGACACCTCGTCGCCTTTGTTCACGCCGTGTTCCTGCGCCCACTCGGCCGGAAGGGTCATCGCCAGCGTCGACGGCCCCAACCGTTGGACCTTCCGCGTTTCCATACGCCACCGTATCGCGGGATAGACCTTAACCTTGTTCCCATGTTCATTATACGCAGCATCGAATATACAAGGTGATCGAGCCGGGCCGAAGGCCGACGGATGTCGACCGCGTCCGTCGACCGCGCAACAGCGCGTTCGATCCGCGCGTTTATGTCGGTCAGGAAGGGAGAGATGGTATGACCGAGCGGGTACTCGTCGTCGACGACTCCTCCTTCCAGCGGACCGTCGTCCGCGACGCGCTGGAAGACCGGTTCGAGGTCGTCGACGAGGCGGAAAACGGCGCTGAGGCGGTCGAGCTGTTCGAGGCGTACGAGCCGGACGCGGTGTCCATGGACGTCGTGATGCCGGAGATGACCGGGATCGAGGCGACCGCGGCGATCAAAGACCGGTGGCCCGACGCGGTGATCGTGATGTGTACGAGCGTCGACCAACAGGAGAAGATGATGGAGGCGGTGAAGGCGGGCGCCGACGGCTACGTGACGAAGCCGGTCGACGCTGCGGAACTGGTCGGCGAGTTCGAGAGCCACCTCGGGTAAACGCCCTTTCGGAGTCGAGTCTCGACGAGGAGAAGTGTGCTCCCGCGGGGACGGTCAGGCGGGGTCGAACGAGCGGAGGATCGCTGCGAGCGCGCTCGCGAGTTCCTCAAACCGGTCTATCTCCATCGAGTCGGTGGTCGCCCAGACGCCGTGGTCGTTCGCGATCACGCGCGTGAGGTAGCCGTTCACGAACACGCGAACCGTGAACCGGTAGTCGCCGAGTTGGGTGTCCGCGTACATCGACTGCGCGTGGAACCCCTGTCGCTCGTTCTCGGCGAAGCCGACGAGATCGGCGGTCTGGCTCAGGTCGCTGCGGAGGTACAGCTGGTCGATGTCGTCGTGCGTGAAGTAAGTGAGGCTCCGCAGTTCGTCGCCCGTCGCCGTGCGAGCGGCGCTGAGCAGTTCGTCGACGCGTACGTCCGAGGGCTGAGACATACACACATGATCAGTGTTCACATACATGAGTGTGGGTGGTCGCGGCACCCACGGACGCGGCGCCGGCGAAGGCGACGACGCCCGGAGGGGACCGTCGCGGCGGCGAGGAGGGACAGAGTTTAGCGACTCCCCCGTGATCGCTCGTCTGATGACCGATCACGACGGCGTCTGCGTCCTGTTGCCGACGATGAACGAGGCCGAGACGGTCGCACGCGTCGTCGCGGACTTCCGGGACGCCGGATTCGAGAACGTCTTGGTTATCGACGGCGGCTCGACGGACGACACGCAGTCGATCGCCCGCGATTCCGGCGCGCGCGTCGTCGAACAGTCCGGCCGCGGGAAGGGGCAGGCGGTCAGGGAGGCGGTCCGCGACCACGTCGAGGCCCCGTACGTGCTGATGGCGGACGCCGACGCCACGTACGACGCGGACGACGCGGCGGCGATGCTCGACCCGCTCTTCGACGGCGAGGCCGAACACGTCGTCGGCGATCGCTTCGCGGACATGCGCCCGGGTTCGATGACGCGCCTGAACCGGGTCGGCAACCACCTGATCAACCTCGCGTTCCGGGCGATCCACCGCGAGGACTACGGCGATATCCTCTCGGGATACCGCGCGTTCACCCGCGAGTCGTTCCTGCGACTCCACCTCACCGCGGACGGGTTCGGTATCGAGACCGAGATGGCCGTCGAGTGCGTGAAGAACCGCGTCCCGGTCGCCGTGGTCCCGATCACGTACCGAGAGCGGCCCGGCGGCTCCGCGACGAACCTCCACCCTGTCCGGGACGGCGGGGTGATCTTCCTAGAGCTGTACCGGAAGGCCAAGACGAACAACCCGCTGTTCTACTTCGGGAGCGTCGGCGTGGCGTCGACGGCAGCGGGAATCGCGATGGCGTCATTCGTGCTGTACCGGTACCTCGCGTTCGGGATCAGTCACGAGGTGGTCGCCGTCGGCGCGGTCGGCGCGACGATCCTCGGGATCCAGCTGCTCGTGTTCGGCTTCCTCGCCGATATGATCCACACCCTCCACCGCGAGCAAATCGCACGCTACGAGCGGGCCGTCGGCGGCGGAGCGACAGGGGGCTCTGCGGCGGCCGGCGACGGCGGGGAGGCCTCCAGACCGGACGAAACTCCCGAAGCGAGAGAACCGGAGCGGTGACCCGCCGAGAGCCTGACGCGGTCAGCGAGCGAGACCGACGCGACGGTTAAGCCGGGGAGAGCGAGGACGACCGACGAACCCCGAACCGGAGAGCGGCGGACGGCGATCCGCCTCGCGAGGGCAGACGACCGAAGCCGACTCGCACGCCGCGATGACGGGAGAGACGCTGTCTACGTTTCGCTTCCGAGAGGGACAGAAAACCATATTTCCGGTAAAATGTGCGTTCCAATCATGAATACGTCTCTAAGACCGGCGATCACTAACACGGATGTAAGATGATCGTCCCTAACAACTATCCATAAGTCTGAAGTTTTTTATACACACAATCTTAC
>NZ_SGUB01000052.1:0-7793 GCF_005435235.1 Halorubrum sp. GN12_10-3_MGM | reverse complement strand
GGAACAGGCCGCTCGGACCTACGGCTTCCTCCGGTCACTGAACCTTACTGGGGCACCGATCCACAGTCTCGTGGACTGTATCGCTGTCAATGTATTCCGCTAGTTCCGCCAGTCTACCGAAGAGCGTCCAGGCAAGCCGTCTGAGCGATGCCATATCGCCAGACGGCGTCCAATTCCCGGTTAGCTTGACGGAATCCTTCCGTGAGAGCGTCTGAGATAGCCGTCACTCGGCGGCAAAACAAGGCATCTCGTCTTCAACGTCGCGTTCAACTGTGTCGATGCGCTCTGCAAGCGCATCGACGCGGATCTCTTCGCCGCCGTAGGTCACCTGTCGGTTGCTCCGGAGCGGGCCGATCCAGTCTTTGTCGGAGGATTCGATGAGTTCAGGAAGGCCAGAATCGTGGGCGAACCACGAGTCGAAGAGGTAGGTGTCCGCCGGGACACCTACCTCGTCTTCGAGTTCGGTGACGATCTCGCGGGCGAGATCGTACTTGGTGTCGTGGTCTTGGTCATTGTCGTCCTGTTTTTCGTAGAGTCGGAAGGTGAGTGGGTAGGCGGTTTTGTTGTCAGCGTAGAAGGCGTAGATGAGGTCTTGGCCCCAGACAGTGTCACCTTCAGCGTGATCGTAGAAGTGGCCGACGCCGGGGACTTCGTCCCCGGCTTTGTGGGTGATCGTGTCGTCGAGGATGATGTAGCCATCCTTCGACCAGCGTGTTTCACCGTGTTTTTGGAGTTCTTCGAGGCGCTCATGGTTGAATTGTTGTTCGTCCCAGTCGTACTCGGTGAGGAATTTGTTGAGAGCGCGTTTGTCTCCAGCTGGAAGGACTTCGCGTGAGATGCCTGCCACGGTCTTGTTGCTGGCCGCAACAAGACCGGTGGCGTAGGTTTTCGCGTGATGGCGTTGAGCTGATGACAGCGATTCGAACTCGTCAAACACACGCGTACACGACAAGAAGTCCGTAATCGGCATCATCCGTCTTCACTACCGCCTACGTCACGCTCCTACTTCAACATTCAAAGCTGAGTTTGTAGTCAAACTCAACATTAGCAGATCGAGGTCACAAGCATGTATAGTTGGAGAATACAATCCAATGACAGATACGATTGGTGAGGGCATAGAGAAAAACCACAGCGTCAGTTTTGGGAGGGGTCCAGTGACGGGTTCACTCGACGGACAACAAGTTCAATGTCGAATGTAGCGGGGTCTGTGGACCCGTTTGCGTCATCAGCATCATACTGGATCACGATCTCACTGAGAGTCCGTGTTCCTGTACCAAACGAATCGTACTGTCGCTCAATATACGTTCGTCCAACAGCAGTTCGCTCAGAGACACGTGGTGGATGATACGTTCGGTCATCAGCTGGTGGCTCGTAGTAGGCGTCAGCCCGAAACTCGAGAGTTCCATACCGTGCTGGTCCAACGTTCGAAATAACAATGTCAGCAACAATCTGTGATTGATATGGCGACTCAATAATGCGGTTAATACGAACAGTTTCGACAGCGATGCCCGCAGTATCAAGCGAAATTGGTTCGCCATCCGGGCGAGCAGAATCGGGTGGTTGAGTCTGATTACTTGTACTCGCCTGAGGGCGTGGTGACTCGGTTGTGTGTGAGCGAGATGGTCCTTCAGACTCATCAGCCGTCCCTGTATCACTCTCAACAAGACAGCCAGCAAGGGAGAGAGAAGTAACAGCAGCGAGGAACTGCCGCCGGTGATGAGAAAGTGTCATAGATGATGTTTGGTCGCACCTGAGTTAAATCCTGATCACGTGGGGTATCCAAATTTACTATCTCCCGCGGCTGAAACCACTATCTTTCTGCAGGGAGAGAATGCCGGCGTTACGCCGGGAGTGGATCCAACAATGCTGATACGATCCATCATGGACGGCAGGCCAGACATTCTATGCTCATCCACGCTATTAACTAAAGTGGCAGGACGGGGGTTGCGAGCGTCAAACTTCCATCGCGGGATTCCTCTCGATTCAGCGCGGAGAAAATGTCAATCAACGCGCTGGAACAACCAGCTTTCGGTCAGCTCGCCTTGCCAGCGGGTGCGTTCTTCCCACGCATCACCAGAAAAGCCGGTGGCAAAAACGAACGGACCGGCTTGGAGTAAGTATCCATATTGAACACCCGGGAAATCGTCCAGATTTGTTCGGTCACTCCCAGCTTCACGATGGTAATAACGATGCCATTTGATCGAATCAGTCGCTGAGGTGACGCCTGAACTGATCGAGGTCATTCCTTCTGTATCGCCGGCCGCAAGAGTTGTTGTAAATTCTTCACGTGCGGTCGCACGGTCACCATATTGTTGTATATACAGTGGAGTACCGTCCAAATCGCCAGGTGGCCCACGAAAGACGTTCCGCTGGCGAGTGACAGAATCTGGACGGGTCGCAAACGTCAAAAACACTTCTTCAGTACGGCCTGACGGTTGGACAACTGGTCCAAGCCGTCTCCGAAGTTTATTTCGGCGAGCGACCGGGAGCGGGTCTGCGGTGAACGTAGGCGGATAGCTCCCGTCCTCATCGACATATGGCTCGTGTGCGAGCGTCGTAAAATTGCGACGAGTGGGGACCGCAACTTCGACCAGCACATCACCGGTAGCGTGTGGTACAATTCGGTCGAGCAACCGGTTATGGATCGGGTTGCGTGAAAAACGCCTGCTGACGTACACTGGAGTCTGGATTTGGAAAAACGAAAGTCGCATCCGATCGAGTTCCTCAACAAATCGGTCAGCATCGTTACGACGTGCTGCGCGAGCCAAAGACGGGATATGCATATCAGTCCGTGACTGAAGAAGGTCAACAGGAGAAAAGTGGGGTTCAAACGCTGTTTCCGCGCGGTCCGCAGCGTCGTATCCGACAGTTTCGAGTCGGTCAACCATCTCGGCTGTTGGCATCGTTGGCTGATGGATTGTGGTACGGACTGTGTCGATAGTCTCAATCACACTGTCAATAGCCTGGTTATATAACTCAACCGCGCGTGGATAAGAGATAGCAAACCACACCACATCAGCAACAATCGCTTGCGTCCTCTCAGCAATGAGTTGTATCAGGTCGGAGGCGTAACCGTCGGCATCCGTTGAGTTATCTGTAGGTGGCTCATCGGTGCCAGCTTCCAGCGTAGTATTTGACTCGTCTGAGGATTCTATTTCGTCTGGATATCTCACACCATCAACACTCAAACAGCCAGCAAGACTTGCGGCAGCGCCGAGCCCGGCAAGCACGTTACGGCGCGGTTGTTCCATGCTCCATGTCGGTGGGGCCAAAACTTAAATGTCGTAGATTACATTATCAGCCATGCGAAAAGGTCAACAATAGTTAGACTGTATGAAATGATTGTGGAGTTATGAGATTTCGCATACCTATTGCTGATCAGCCTGTAGCATGTGTAGATATGTGGTGTGGCGGTGCTGAGTTGCTTACGTCGCCGCTTGTGGTGGGAGTCATTGCTAGTCTTGGAGCAATGTTGTTACTTGTAGTAGGTAAACTCCAGACAGCGATTGAAACATGCCAGGATGAACGGGAGTGTATTATTGCGGAACAAGACGCATTTCGTCGGTTTCAGACGCAGATACGGCAGGTCGAGCCAGTACAGTTTGAATCGCCAGATACCGCGCTAACAGATGTAGGTGACCGGACAGAAGTAATGGACGTACCCACAAGTCCCGGAGATGCGACACTCAAGTATGTACTTTCTGCGTATGAAGAAACAGTGCGATCAGTTCCGCACTATAGCATTGGCGATGAAGAGAGCCTTGCTGAAAATCTCGCTGCTGAGCTTGGAGAAGATATAGTGACGTCGTTGGCAACAAATCGGGTTCTCACTCCAGCGGTCCAACAAGCAATCGTTGACCGGAGCCAGCAGGCAATCGATGTACGTGCGGAGCTTATAGAGGTAGTGACAGAGGAGATGGATCGGCTCGCAAACTATCAAACGGAACTTACTAACATCGAGACCCGACAGGATAATCTCTGCGCGCACTTCGGGTCCGTACAAATGCGGCGCAGGGAGGCCGCGTTTGATATTTGGTGTGCGCTTCAGGATCTCGAGACAAAACTGGATAGAGTCGCTGAACAGCGACAGAGAGACCTTCACTCACCACCGGTTGCTGAGCCCCCAAGTGAGGAGACATCTGATGAACAGATCGAGTTCTGTGAGTACCTGTATTCAGATAGCGACACGCCACAGTATCCGGTCTTATCAGTAATTGGGGAACTCGGAGAAGCAATCCGAGCCGACAAAGAGCAAATCAGACCGTATCTTGGATGAGTTCTGAGTCGATATACGAAACAAGCATAGAATGTGTCGCCGTGACAGCGTCTACTCGATCTGTTGTAACACGAGTATATATGCCACCCTTAATCGTTGCGAGAATGTATTCTGTGACTTCAGAGGCATTGACCGCTTCAAACACATTTTCAGCAATACCACGTTCAAGAATCTCCCGGATCGTATCTGCTAACCGTTCATCAACGTGCGTAAATTGAGCGCGGATACGACTGTTCGTGACTGCTTGTGATCGAAAGCCGACAAGCACTGTTTGAAACTGATAATCGTCTTCAACCGGGTCCGGTGCGAGAAGTTTGGCAATGAGCTGTTTGAGGGTTTCAGCTGGATTCTGGCTTGGTTCGGTATCAAGAGTCGATTCGAATTTGTTGACAGTGAACTCAAGCAGTGTAATAAGCAAATCGTCTTTTGAATCGTAGTAGTGGTAGATAGAAGATTTTGATCCATCAAGCTCGTCACCAATACGGGCAATTGAGAGATCAGCATAGCCGTGTTTGAGCAACGCTGTGTGTGTTGCCTTCATAATGTTCTCTTCCGTGGCGCTCAAAGTGTGTTCCGACTGATCGCTTGTCATTGCTCGGTTGAGTCCGTTGTTTCAGAGGCCGTTTCAGCGTTGGTGAAATCAAATTCGGCGGAAGTTGAGTCCGCATCTGCTGATGGCTCAACAGTCTGTGTGTTCATCTCATCAGTTGTCGCCGTCTGTTCTGTAGTAGTTGAGGGTCCCGAGGTTGTCGTGACAGCGTCTTCTGTAGGAACCGCGCGACGTTGAAGTTCATCAATCTGTGGGACAGACGTCACATTTGCGAGAACGACAGTTGCCGTGAGTTCTGTTGTGTTTTGAATTGGCTCATCGCCAGCAAGCACTTCAACGGTCTGCGTTTCTTCTTCAAGCAGATATCGGCCGGTCTCAAATCCTTTCCGAGAGATTGTATCTGGGGGTCCACTGAGGATGAGCAAAACCCGATCTGCAGAAGTGATTTCACAGGGTAGCGTGAGTTTCGATTGGACTGCGCGACTGATCAGTGTCTTTATTTTCGACGCATCAACCGGAGTAGACCCAGAGGGCTGTGATCGACCAAGCAGGCGAAGAATCCGAGCAAGAAGTCCATGAGCGTTACTGTCAATTTCAACTGTGGCGCGACCAACAGTTGTTACCCCACCAACAGCAAGTGTCCGTGAGATATCAGCAGGGTCAATCCGAAGTTCAGATTCAAACGTCGTGTTGGCTTCACCGGCACCAAAAACGCTCAACAGTCGGTTGACGGTCATCTGATTAATCGACTGATAGCAATCAGCAATAGCGTCTCTATCCCGGGACCATGAATCGTTGTCGACAAGAAGCGTTGACGCAGCACGTGGGACAAGTGTTCGAAGACCACGGGCAGCGGTCAGTGCTCGTTGGTCTGACTCCGTGTCAGCGGGGAGAACACCCAGTGTGTACACTTCAGTTTCATAAATATCGGTGATTTCTTCCAACAACACACTCCCAACACCAGCACCAGTGCCGCCGCCAAGCCCAGCAACAATCATCGTGGCTGCGACTTCTGTTTCATCGATTTTATCGAGTGCACGTCGAATTTCTGGCCGCTCCGCTTTAGCGACTTGTGCGCCAACATCTGGATCACCACCAACACCATACTCATTGATGTCATATTCACGCGTGCGCGAGTTACTGGAGGCACCTTGTTGACTCGTGGTGGTGGATGTCTCTGATTGTAGTTGGGGATCGTGAGACGAATTTGGGGAGTCAGTAGCAGGAGAGTTTGTGTCTCGTCGAAGTACTGCCGGGTGTGTATCGCCAAGGAGGATATGCTGGTCAGTACTGAGGGCGGTTGTCTGAGAGAGTGGTTGTGATTCAGTGTGAAACGCGAGAACGTTTCCATTAGTCACCGACCGGCCTGTGCGGTGTTCAGTTCGAACAAACTGATCAACGAGTCGGGTACCACACCCGCCAACGCCGAGAAGTGCTACCTTCATTTACACACCAACGGCTGCGAGTGATGGTGGCGGCCAACAGAGTGGTGATGCGTCTGTCGGACAAGCGTTTGACGACGTGTTCGCTCAAACAATAGGGTCCAGATCATTGTCGTCATCAGTAATCAGCGACTGAATTTCCTCTTCGCGAACCGCATCCTGTTCTTGAATTTTGTTTTGCGCGTCAACAGCTTGATCTTGGATTTCGTTAATCCGCGGTGTATCAGTCACATTTGAGAGCAACACCACAGCCGCAAGGGTTGACGAGTCGGGACGAGGATCATCACCAGCAAGGACATCAACGGTATCAGCTTCTTGTTCAAGCCATTCACGAGCAGATTCAACCCCTTTTCGTGAAATCACATCTGGCGGCCCGGCAAAGACAATCAGCGCACGGTCAGCACTCGAGACATCACATGGAACAGTGAGCCGAGAATTCGTTGCTCGGCGCACCAAGCCTTTGATTTTTGCAGCATCTGTTGATTCACTCTGTGAGTCATCAACTTCTTTGAAATTGGCTAACAGTCCTTCTTTTGCGGGGGTAACGTCAGTTGAAGCGTACCCGATTGAGGAGACACCACCGGTATCGAGGGTTCGCATAATGTCACTCGAATCCATCGCGTTCTCACCAACCTCCGACTCATCGACTTCACCGGCTGCGAGCAGAGTGACAATGCGTGTTGCAAGCTCTTCGTTCATCTCTTCGTAGCCCTGCTCAATAGTCTGCCCACGAGAACGCCACGCATCGTTGTCGAACGCGATGAAATTATCAACTTTGTTGACGAATGACTGAAGCGAGCGGGCAGCGTTGAGTGCCGGCCGGCCGCCCTCGTACGTGCCAGGTAATACTCCAAGTCCGTACACTGGCTCATCGTACATCTTCTGTAGTTCGTCAATAACAACGGGAGCAGCGCCACTGCCGGTGCCTCCACCAAGGCCGGCTGCGACTAAGACAGCATCAACCTCGTGAATTTCAACATCGTCGAAAACGCGCCTGATTTCATCAATGTCGGTTTGCGCAACCTCAGCACCAATTTTAGCATCACCTCCAACCCCGTGTCCACGCGCTTTCTGATGGGTATCGCCGATTAACACCCGGCGATCTTCATCGAGATGTTGTGGTTTAGCGAGGTCTGTCCGAGCCGTATTAATGACCAATGCGTGACGACACAGATTACGACCAGTCTCAAATTCAAACTCAATCATCTGGTCGATAAGCTTGCTGCCTGCGTTACCGACCCCGATCGTTGCGAGTTTCATTGGTTGTTTCTCTGTTGAGCCGTATGAAAGTGTGTTGGTTGTGGGTGGACCTCACCGGGCTCAGAGTACGTGGCTGTGGAACGAGTCATTGAATACTGGTACGTGTGGTTCGAGACGTATTAATTAACAGTTTGTAGGCGGTGAACTACCCCACCCTACTCGCTCACGGCTGACGCCGTTCGCTCCTTGAGGGTGGGGCTTCCTGTTTCCACGACGCGCTTTGCAGATACAGGCGTATCCACAGGGAGCGCAGTCTCCACAGGCG
>NZ_SGUB01000051.1:0-8041 GCF_005435235.1 Halorubrum sp. GN12_10-3_MGM | reverse complement strand
AAAGAAGCCGTTTACAACCTTCTCTCGTGGGTTCGAGACAACGATGATCGTAGCGTCGACGACCTGATGGAAGAGATTGATCACCTCTTCGTTCACTCAACAGCCGACGCTAACGTTCAAAGCTGAGAGCGTCATAGAACGCGTGGCTCTGATTGGCCTACCTGCCAAGGACGCACTATCATGGGAGGCCGCCCGGATGCCGGGCCGCGGCATCCGGGCTGTAGCGCCCATGACTCGACTTCTTTCGCGCATGGACCAGTCAACAGAACGTGCTCTATGGCACGGAGTCCTTATCGGTCTCTTGCGCCCCATATCTTGGTTCACGTTCTCTAGGGATAGCAGCGTTTCCATCGAGTCAACAGGGCAGTACAGTCACAACAACTGATAAGTCCATACCAAGCAGTGATAGTGTCGTATGAGAGATGGTCAGCGGATGGAGGAGGCAACAAAACGGATTACTGCGGTAATGGATCGGGTTAGCGAGGCAGTCATCACCGACAGGGAGTTTCTCGAAACCGTTTCGACTGGCCTGTTGGCTCGTGGTCACGTTCTACTGGAAGATGTTCCGGGGACGGGGAAGACGCTCACCGCCGTTGCACTAGCCGATGCACTCGATCTGGAGTTTACTCGCATCCAGTTTACACCTGACCTGCTGCCAAGCGACATTACCGGCTCACAGATTTATAACGAGGAGCACGGTGAGTTCCAGTTCCAGCGCGGACCCGTTTTTGCCAATATCGTGCTGGCCGATGAGATCAACCGTGCACCCCCGAAAACCCAGTCGGCGCTCTTGGAGGCAATGGATGAGGGACAGGTTACTGTCGGTGGGACAACATATGACCTCCCAGAACCGTTTTTTGTTCTTGCCACTCAGAACCCCATCGAACAAGAGGGCACTTTCCGCCTGCCAGAGGCACAACGGGACCGATTTATCGTTAAGACCTCGATTGGCTACCCCGACCGCGGCGGCGAGATCGATCTCATTAGCCGTCGAGCGAGTCGGGACACCCAGATGCCGACTGTCAATCCGGTTGTCGACGCCTCGCAGGTGACCACTCTCCGCCAGCTGCCCGAACAGGTGAGTATCAAGGAGTCGGTCAAAGAGTATCTTGTCGACCTCGCCCGAGCGAGTCGAGATGATCCGCGAGTCGACGTGGGCGTCTCGCCACGTGGTATCCAGCGGTTTTTCGAAGCCTCTCGGGCCCACGCGCTGATCGATGGTCGTGACTACGTGACGCCCGATGATATCAAGGCTATCGCCCGTCCGGTGATGACCCACCGGCTGGTGTTGACCTCTGAGGCCGGAATTAAGGATATCAACGCCGAGGCAATCGTCACCGACCTTCTCGACAGCGTCGAGGTACCGGGCGCAGCGACGACTGCCGACTAACGCCTCTACTCACCCTCGAATTGCGACGACCAGCAGCAGGACACCCACAGTCGACGCGAGGACGCCGACAAGCGTCCCGTCGCTAACGATCAGTCGACTGAGGGCATTCGTGTACAGCCCCCACGCCAATCCGACGCCGACGACCGCGAGACCGAGTGCCGAGAACATGTGGATAGCTTCCAGTTGGATTGATGAGGAGGGACCCAGTTCAGCCTGCGTCGTGACGCTACGCTCGCCCGTGTTCCAGATGAAGATTGAGACGGCAACAGCGGCGAAGACCACAAGCACATCGGTACCGCCGATCCCAGCAGCGATCGTACCGATCCCGAGCCCCGCGCTGGCGATGGCGCTGCCCGCGGTCCGCCGGGGGATGTATTTCATTCCGCCTGCGGTTACAATCATGGCGAGCACGCCGGTCAACAGCGCCACGGCGACGGTGACACCCGCAAGAACAACCCCCGCCGGCGTCAGCGCGGTGACTACTTCATCGACCGGAACTGGTGTCTCAGGGATCTGGCTGACGGTCTGTGGCACCAATGGTGAGCCGACGATGGCGACCGCTACCGCACTTCCCCCGGCCAGCATGGACGGAATAAGGCGGCCGACAGTGTCGGTTACCCGACCGGCGACAAACTGCAACCCGCTTAGCAATACCACCCCAAGCGTCACGAGACCGATACCAGAAACGAGGCCGCGGCGGAGGCTGGGGGCTGCGAGAAGCTCAAAAACCACCGGGAAGCGAGCGAGAAGCGCCCGGGGATCTGACACCCCAAACGCAAGCAGTATCGATACAAAGGTTAGCCCGAGCACCGGCACAAAAGCCGTGTTAAGCACGGAATGAGTTCGCGAGAGTAGTTGACCGACGGACTCCTGATTCGTCTGTGGTGTCAACTCCATGACGGGGGCCACCACAATTAGTAGTTTGAGCGCCGCGATCTGGAGGGTCACGAGAAGCCAGAAACTGACGAGGACGAATACGGATTCAGAGGGCCGATACAGAAACGTGGTGAGGGTCGAACCATCGATCCCGGGGATGGAGACGGGAACCGCAGTCAAAGCATCGAACTGGAGGACTAGCAGGCCAGCGAGTGGCACACCGATCCCAATCAGCGCCCGCACGGCCGTCCCCCAAAGTTTGGCAACTGCGCCTTCCCCGACGCCTGTATCAAGCGTGGCGATGACGCCGAAGGCAGCTATTCCGACAGCGACTGTTACGCCAAGCTGACCGATCAGCGGCCGAACAAACGGATCGCCCGCAATTGTCAGCGGTACCAGCTCACGAAGCGGGAGGCCGACGGCAACCAACCCGACAAGGCTCGGCACGGGCAATAGCAGCGTCGCAACTGCAGTCCCGAGCGGTGTCTCTGTATTACGGACCAGAACAATGGTTCCCAACAGCCCCCCGGCGACCCCAGCAGCGAGGCCGGGCCGAGTTGTCCCGGTCGCGCTTGTGAGGAGCCAGCCACCGAGGGCCACGGTAGTGCCGATCAAAAGCGAGCCGAGGCGTGTTGTATTCGGCTTCGGCAGAATGGTTTGACCGGCCATCACTGCACCCCCGCATCCAAGCCCCGGGCAAGCGCGGCAGGTAGTTTCTCCGCTCGTTCCCAGTCAATAACCGTCGCCCCGAGAAACCGGAGCCGATCAAGCCGGACCGAACGCTGAAGCGCGACTATCCGGCCGCCGACGGTCTCGGGAGCGGTCTGTGGCGAGAGCACCGTCACCTCATGACCGTCGCCTCGGAGTGACTCGACAAGGTCAACGATCGCCCCGTCGGTCGCAGAGGTACACAACATCACCTGCGCGCCGGGCGGCACGAGCGACTGGAGCCGCTGCCAGTCGATGCCGCCGTCAGCCACTGGGGGAGATGCGGCTTCTCCGTGCGGCTCAGTGCTGGTCGGCCCAACAGTGGTAGAGCTGTTGGAGTGATCTCTGTTATCAATCCTGTCGGTCGCGCTCGACGCCGCGGCGTTACACACCGCTGTCGCGTGGGTGGTGAAGGCGGTGCCCTCGTCGGCCGAGACCCACGCCGGAGGTTCGATATCGGTCTGTGGGTCGGCAATCCCGAGTGCACCCAGCGAGACGTGGTGACCCTCGTTGATCAGCACTTCGATGGCGATTGTCGCGGCGTAGGCACTCAGGGTCGCCCCTGTCGGATCAGTCGGGGAGGCTGCAGTGTGAGTCGACGGGCGGCTGTCGGTGAGGACGACGACGTGGGCGGCGTGCTGCTCGCGGTAGTCGATCGTCGCCAGTTTACCAGTCTTCGCATACTGTCGCCAGTTGATTCGTTTGACTGGGTCTTCGGGCCGGTACTCTCGAGTCGCGTAAAACTCGACGCCCGGTCCACCCGAGTCCGTCGCCAGCTGCCCGGTATAGGAGGTAGTCTGCTGGACTGGGATATCCTCGACTGCGACCCGACACTCGAAGTCGGTGACGCCTGTTGCGTCGATTTCCTCTCCGACCACTCGCGTGCCGTTGAGGTTACGCGCGCTGACGGTGACATCGTCGAAGGTGTAGGTTCCACGGTCGGCAGCGAGCGTGTAAGTCGTCGACAGCTTACTACCCCCTGCGATTGCACTGCCAGCGCGGGGCGACCCCTCGGTAACGCCAAGTTCCTCGGGGACGCCATCAACGAAACGGAGGTCGGGAATTGCCGTGTCTCCCGTGTTCCGGACCGTCAGAGTCACGTCAACGGGCTGGCCGGGCAATGGGGTCTCAGGGCTGATCTCTCGGTTAACTTCGATGTTACCTTTGACGACCGGCGAGCCGGACAGCGCCCCGTAGAGAGCGAATACCAGAGGGACGGCCGCGGCAAGCACCAGCGAGAGCGATCCAGTTGCGATTCCGGCGCCGACAAGGATGATCGCATAAGCCCGCATGATCCGGTAGCGGGTGTGTCTCACTGTCGGCCACCTCCGGAGTCAAAGAGAGCCCGTAACTGACCGAACCGCCCTCGCCGCCGTGCTGGTGGGTTATAAGCCGTTAACTCAGCTGCACAGGTATCTTCAACTGCGCGCAACGTCCGCCGCGTTCGGTAGTTGTAGGCGTGGTCAGGATACAACCACGCGTACACTCGGTATAAAAGTGGGAACTCAACTGAATTGGTCGCCGTCAGCGTCGCCGCAGCTACCTGATCGTTGGTCCACTCCCCGTTGTCGACGTACTGTTCGGCCTGCTCGCGGTCGTCAAATTTGCGACCGTATAGATCTACTAGGACCGTCCGGAGTGACTCCTCGATGGTCTCAGAGCCAGACCGCCCGTTCCGCACGGATTCGAACACGCTAGTGAGGCCCGCGCCCGTCACGTCGACCTCCCGATCCGGCTGCTCGGGCGACAGGTCTGACAATACCGCCGTCTGATCGTTCGTTCGCCACGCCCACGAGCCCAACAGCCCGATACAGGCGAGGACCGCACCGGCGGCGAGGATCGCAGTCCGTACCCCGACAGCTTCGGTTAGTCGATCCAACTGCATCATAATCTCTGGCGGCAGGAGTTCGGGGCGGTAGCCAACAACGGCGGCAAACCCGAGGACGACGGCGCTTACGATCAACAACAGCAGGGTCCGAAATAGATGCTCACGGTTCATTCGTCGTCCTCCTCCCGGAGCGTCGACAGCGCCTCGCGGGCGGATTCAAGCCGCGATTCATCAGGTGACCGGTGGCCGTACTCTACGGCGCGATATAGGTCGGTGATACACTCCACAGGTCGCCGCGGCAGCCCCTGTCTGATCGCGTACCGACTGATCTCGGCGGGGGTCCGTGTCGTGAGCTTTGGCGGCCGTACAAACTCGACGAACGACCCCCAAATCGCCCGAATCCGTCGGTGTTGTTCTGTATCGGGGGTTCTCGTCGTTGTTGCGTCGGCTGTAGTATCATCGCTACTGCGACGGAGCCCCCGGAGTCGGGAGCGAACCCACGTGATCGCCGCTAGTAACAACCCGTAGGGGTTCACCTGATGGAGGATATTGATAAGCGATCCCGTCAGGAGGCTCGGCAACGACGTGAGCTGTCGCCAGAGCCCCACGATAGCGGCCTCAAACGCGGCTGCCAACCGAATCACGAGATTGGTCAACCGGTGTGGAATAGAGATAAGAAGGGCAACAATAGCCGCGAGTCTGCGTGTCAGTAGCTGCCGAGTGATCCCGTACCGCCGGGCGATCATTATGAGGCCGACAAGGGTACCAACCAACGCGGCGACGACGACCCCGGCGTTCCGGTACAGCCCGTCTATCGACTGCTCGCCGGTGACGCCGTTGGCGCTGGCGGTGAGGACAACCGAATCGGCGATGGGGAACGACAAAGTAATTGTCCCATTGGCGTCAGTCTCGCCGACGACCTCGCCGTCAACACGGACCGGAGTGCCCGATATCGGCTGGCCGTTGCGGCTAACCGTCGCAGTCGCCGAGGTTCCCGGGAGTGCGATCAGGGACGGTGAGACCGAAATATTAGGGGCAAGGGGATCACGCTGTTTGTCCTCAGCGGTCTCTGAGTCGTTGCCTCCTTCTGGCGGGGTGACGGTGAGCGTCGATGAGACATCAACCGACCCGCGAGTCGCCCGGACCGAATAGTTACCCGGCTCGATGTTTGCGAGCGAGAGTTCGTAAACGCCATCGCTATCGGTCGACCCAACGGTCTCGCCGTCGAAGTCGATGTTCGCGTCAGCGACCGGCACGTCCTGAACGGCGACCACAAGTCGAGCGGTCCCACCCGTTGTCCGATTCCCGCCCACGGAAATCGTCGCGTTTGTCTCTGGGGCGTAGGTCACCGACGATTCGTTAGTCGCGTCGTCCACCTGATGAAAATCAGTACCGAGTGCGCCGATCGTCGGTCCCCCAAGCCGGGAGATTACCAGCGGCAGACTACTCGCCACGGTCGGTAGTGCCTCGACGAGGCGTGGACTCACAGTTGACGTCGCATCATCAAAATCGGTGGTGAGGAGAGTCGACGCCGAACCGTCGATATCGGCAACAGTAGTGGTCGAACCCGAATCGTCGGAGTACTTGGTCTCCGAGCCGCGAGGACGAGCGGTAATTGTGATCTCTTCGGCGTA
This sequence comes from Halorubrum sp. GN12_10-3_MGM, assembly GCF_005435235.1. Lineage (NCBI taxonomy): Archaea > Methanobacteriati > Methanobacteriota > Halobacteria > Halobacteriales > Haloferacaceae > Halorubrum > Halorubrum sp. GN12_10-3_MGM. Next base: position 1,605 of record NZ_SGUB01000051.1, on the reverse strand, counting down.
CGGTAGGGTCGCCGGTGTCTCGCCGCTCGCATCGGTCCAGCCGACGCGCTCATCGTTGACATAGACTGGGACGCCGATGACCGCGCTGTCGTTTTTCTCGACGTTCACCGCGACATCAGCGCCGACGACCGCCGAACGGTTTAGCGAGAGGTCGTACGGTGGCTGTGGCGAGTCAACCGGAAGACTGCCGCCCGGCGTCGGATCGAACCGCACCCAGCCGACACCCTCGAAATAGACCTCGACCCACGCATGGGCCCGATCGCTTGTAACGAGAGATTCACCGTCGCCAACAGGGCTCCCCCCGGCAAAGCCGACTACGTACCGTGCTGGGATGTCCTGACTCCGGAGCATGGCTGCCATCGTCGTGGCGAAATGCTGGCAGTAGGCTTCGTCGACCTCAAACAGGAATTGATCGGCGATCGGCTGGCTGGAGTCGATATCGGTCTGGAGCGAGTAGCCCTTATTCGATTCGAGCCAGTCGTGGACCGCCATCACGCGGTCGTACCGAGTTTGTTCGCCGCCGACGATTTCAGCCGTGCGCTCGCCGACCCGATCTGGCGTATCAGCTGGTAACTGCGTGTATGTTTGACGAATATTGTCTGGAGCCCGCCCGTCAGCCTGCCGAAGGGTGGTTGCATCGCGAGGGGGAGGTGAACTCGTGGCGGTGTAGGTGGCTCCCTTCGAAAGTGAGCGGTCGGTGCTGACGCCGCCGACAGTCGATGCACGGACAGTCGTTCCTGACTGGTTCGACAGGCTGACACTCTTTGGCTGCCACGCTGTCGGTAGCGACCGGGTGTCGGTCAACACGGTCACTTCGTATTCTATGATCTGACTGTCTACAGTCCGATCGTCGTTCGGCACACCCTCCGAGATGGGACGATCGTCGGCCGACTGTTCCCACCCGGTACCCGTATAGTCCGTGTATGCGGTCTGTCGCCAGTACGTGGTTTCCGACGAGTTAACGACAAACAGGGGCACCGGAGTGAGTGATCCATTAAACCCACTGCTAATACTAGTTTGCTCGGGGGCGGCGAGTGAACCCCCGACTGGCGATCCTGACGTCCCGCCCGGCATCTCGCCACCTTCACCAGCAGTCCCGAGTCCGCTTTCTTCCAGTTCATCACCGGGGAGTCCGAGTGCTCCGGGGCCATTTTCCTCGCCAAAGATATCAACGACGGGGAGGAATGCAGCCGAGAGCAGCAGCGCCACAATGGCAACGATTACTAGCATCCCTTCGCCAGTTTGTCTCCCCTCGCTCATCTACTTGTGAACAGCTACCAATCCATCATGTGTAAAGCTTGCTTACTTTGTGCTAGTACTGTGGCTCTGATGGGATGAAAGCCTGCTAAGTCCCCAGCGTGCGTGAAGAGGTACTGGGGTGGTCAAAGGCCGATGATTCAACAGCGTCATAGAACGCGTGGCTCTGATTGGCCTACCTGCCAAGGACGCACTGTCATGGGAGGCCGCCCGGATGCCGGTAATGATTAAGATAACATTCGAAAGTCAAGGAACTGTTCACACCACTTCTTTGCGAAGCTGACGCGTTTCGTTATTTTCTCAAAAGTTTCCTGAACGAGGTCTTTGAATTCCGCTTCGCTCTCAACG
>NZ_SGUB01000050.1:0-8640 GCF_005435235.1 Halorubrum sp. GN12_10-3_MGM | reverse complement strand
ACGGGATGGGCTCCACGACGGAGCCCATCCCTGAGAATCATCGCGAACCTCTGCTGCCAGTTCATACAGGCTAAGTTGTGCGCCTTCTATGAGATAGCAGCGAAATCAGTTCGGGCTAAACACGTACAGATTCAGAAAACACTCGGTGGCAGGTTCGGCGTGCTTCAGGAACGTGACGGTGAAAACAACGTACTCAGAATCGGTGTGGTCCACGGTGGTCCAGAGGCGTTCACCGTCGAGGGATATCCTGCGGTCGACAATACACAGTACTCTAATTACGATCCTCAGAGCTACGTTGGGGATCGTCTTGCTATCGGGATTCAGCGGCCATCGCAGCATCCTCTATCAGGACTGCGCAGCCCGAGAGATTCGCGCGTTCCCCTACGCCGAGCGTGACAGCACGTTCTTCGAGCAGGGCGAAACCGCCCTGATGATGCTCTCATAGTCGGACGCAGATGACATTGGACCGATAGAGGCGATTTGGGGAGCAGATAACGCCTACCTCTCGTATTTCGACGATGGTATGGGTAATCAAGACTTCAACATCGACATGGCTTACGTCCCGCTATGAGAGGTGGTCTAAAATGTCGGTTATTGAAAATATATATTTGAGTTTCGATGTGGTCATGTTCGTATAGAACAAGACGGACGGCATCGATCGCCGAGTGACCGTCAAAGAGCTATAGTAGTCTCTAGAAGTATCTACTTACCTTTCTTACTAAACCTTCCAGAACCAGCGATACACACCAATGTTCAGCGGGTACCAGTACAAAGACTTCTAGATTCTACTAAAGAGGTGTCGTTCTTCGACTCGCTTCCGTGAGAGCTGGAATGTTTTCACCGCCTCCATGATATGGTAGCAAGACCCCCGATACTGTAGGCACAACAGCACTGATCTGCTCAGTTCAGTTGATAGGAGTAGCCTAGCAACATCTGTCCCGCAGTGTTATAGTCCTTGAATGTCTTAGACCCTCGCATGGGCGTTAAAAATAAACACGGCCGAGAAGTGCTGGTTTCAAACGGTCTGGTTGTCGTTAGACCCTATGACACAATACCCTTGTTTGAAGATTTTGTTGAGGCTAGAGATGGAGAAGAAATTGTAATGTTTGAGTATAATGGCAACTCTATAGGTAGTGAAATCATCAGATTCCTTCTTTGCAAGAGTTCGGCCACCGCTTTCCTTAACTAATCCGATGAAGATCGCACATTTAACTTCGGTTTTCCCGAAAGTTTCAGAGACATTCATACTTAACCAAATAGCAGGATTGATTGATGCTGGCCATGATGTCGATATATTTGCTCATTCAAGTGGAGAATCCGGAGTAAACCACCCAATTGTAGATGAATATGATCTACTTGAGAAAACCACCTATACCAATGCACCCACAGATTATAGGCAAGGAGCTCTACGGTTCCTGTCATCAGTTATACGAGCTCCCAAAAGGACACCTCAAATTCTAAAATCGCTCCAGTTTGGACATCGAGCTAGAATCAGAGTAAGTTTCTTAGATACAGTTCCAGCTGGGTATGATCTCTATCACGCTCACTTCGGATGGGAGGCCGAAATGTCGGATTTTATCCCACACGTGCTTAATGCTCCACTAATTGTTTCTTTCTATGGTAATGACGCTGGAGCCTTTTTGAAAGAAGATCCTTCCCGATATGATCACCTTTGGCCAGAGGTAGCTGCCATCTCTGTATTAAGTTACGACATGAAAGAAAAACTCGTTAATTCTGGTGCTCCAGAACAAAAAGTAGTCATCAATCCGTTATCTGCCAACCTCCAGAACTTCGAATTTTCTCCAACCCACAAGTCATCACCGCTAAAAATAGCTACTGTAGCCCGATTCACTGAAAAAAAGGGCCTCCGCTATGCTATCCGAGCAATCTCAAAAGTAATCGATCAAGTAGATGTCGAATATAAAATCGCGGGTGATGGTGACCAACGAGACGAAATCGAGGATCTGATTACGAGCGAGGGAATTTCTGACTCCGTCAATTTACTGGGGTGGGCGGACCAGTCTGAAATAGACGAACTACTTACAGAATCTCATCTATTCTTACTTCCCAGTCATACAGCTCGTGATGGGGATCGTGAAGGGACACCGACTGTCCTGCTAGAGGCACAGGCAAGTGGGCTCCCTATTATTTCTACATATCATGCTGGAATTCCAGAAATTGTAGAAGATCGGCGTCGAGGGTATCTCTGTCCGGTGATGGATGTAGATTCTATAGCGGAGGCGATCTTGGAGCTATGGGACAGGAGCGATGAGTGGGAGACTATGTCTGAGAGAGGTCGAAGCTATGTCGAGGAGACACACTCTCGGGAAGCGCAAACTGAACGGTTAGAACGTATATATCAGGAGGTGATTTAGTGACGCGAATCCTCATCACGGGTGGTAATGGATTCATCGGGCACAACGTCTGTCTCCACCTTGTAGAGGAATTTGACGTAATCTCGCTGGATACAGTTGAGTCCCGATTCGGTAAACCGGATGCCATCCAGCAAGTTAATGTAGACCTCACTAACGAGCCGAAATTGCCAAATGTTGATGTGATCGTTCATCTGGCCGCGCATTCACAGGTTCAGCCTATTGTCGCTGAGCCTCGTCGGGCAGTGGAGAATGTCGAGATGACTCGGCATGTGCTTGCGGAGGCTGAGAATATGGGTGCCACGGTGATTCTGGCGTCCAGTCGCGATATTTATGGGTCACATTTAGAGGCTGAAGAAGGGGACGAGACGTATGATAGTCCGAACCCGTATGCTGCCAGCAAACAGGCCACTGAAGCCCTTGGAAACGCCTTCAAGAACACCTATGACGTGCCAGTCACCCATCTCCGATTTTCCAACGTTTACGGACCATTCGAGCAGAACTCGCGAGTAATTCCAATCTGGATCTCACTAGCACTCAGTGGAGAGAAATTAGAGGTGTACGGCCGGTCGAAATTACTTGATTTCGTATTTATTGACGATGTTACTGAGGCGATTGAGGCGACTATCGAGCGTCGAAAAAGTCTATCTGGAGAAGCTCTGAATATCGCATCAGGTACGGCTACACCTCTCGAAAACGTTGCTAAAATAATCTCTGAGTTCATTGGTCCTTGCCCTGGATACACAGTGGTCCAGGGCCGATCCGGGGATGTTTCGCGGTTTAGCGCGAACGTTTTTAAAGCATCCTCTGTACTCGGCTGGGATCCCGAGACAGATCTAATGTCTGGCCTTCGAAAGACAATCGAATGGTTCGAGGAGCATCCCGAAGTGAGGACAAAAATACGTGAGCAGTTTTAATGAGGGCTGGATGTCTAGAAGAAATTACTACCACACTTCCTCTCGGTATTGATCCCGATCTGTTTAGTTTTCTCCGACTCGATACGATCCTGATGATAAGTTGTAACTAGTATCCACCTGCCGTCATACAAAAGAAGAGAGTCGAATATGCCATACACGCTGTTGGACATTAAAAAATCAGAGGGACGTTGATGTATCCAATACGATAGCAAGAGATGATGAATTAATACCACTTTATCGTGATATCTATGTCAACTTGGGCAAACAGCAAGAACAATTGTACAAATAATTAATAGAAAACAACTAATTTCTGACTTTGTTTTCTATATTCGCTCCTCAAAATAATTGATAGATTTCTCTAATCCATCTCGTAATGATACGGTAGGTTCCCACCCCAGTTCCAATCGTGCCTTTGCGATGTCCGGCTGTCGTACCTGCGGATCTTGTGGCGGCAGTTCCTCGTACGTAATCCCACTCTCACTTCCTGTTAGCTCGATCACCAACCCAGCTAATTCGTTTATTGTTCGCTCATCAGGACTACCGATATTCACAGGCGCCTGAACATCAGACTCCAACAACGCCACTAACCCCTCGATCATATCGTCGACGTAGCAGAAACTCCGTGTCTGCTCGCCGTCCCCGTACACAGTCAGATCTTTCCCAGTCAACGCTTGTTTCACGAAATTCGGGATCACACGGCCGTCGTCGAGACGCATTCGCGGTCCGTACGTGTTGAAGATACGGGCCACACGCACGTCGAGGTCGTGTTTGTTCCGATACGCCCGGACCAGCGACTCTCCGTACCGCTTCGACTCGTCGTAACACGATCGCGGCCCGTAGGGGTCAACGTTCCCACGGTAGTCTTCCGGTTGCGGATTCACCTCGGGATCACCGTACACTTCGCTTGTCGACGTGAATAGGTACGTCGCGTCCTTCTCTTTAGCGAGCCCAAGCGTCTTGTGTGTTCCCAGCGCTCCTACTTTCAGCGTCTTGATCGGGTGATCCCGATAAAACACCGGCGACGCGAGACTCGCTAGATGTAACACGGCATCGAGTTCCCCCGACACGTGGATGAATTCGGTCACGTCGTGATCGTAAAATGAGAAGCGATCATTTTCGAACGCGTCGTCGAGGTTCTCTGTCTGCCCGCTCACGCGGTTGTCCATGCCGATGACTTCGTGACCGTCGGCCAACAACCGATCCGTGAGGTGTGACCCGAGGAATCCCGCGGCCCCAGTGACGAGGATCCGGCTCATTCGTCTCGGCCCTCGAGGAACGCTTCGACCGCCGCGTTGATATCGCCGTCGTCGTGCTTGAGCGCCATCTCGACGTTGGCCTCGAGCCAACTCGGGATGTTCCCGATGTCGTAGCGGTCGCCGTCGAGCTCGACGCCCCGCACCGTGTCGAGCTTCCGGATCGCGTCCGTCAGCTGTAACTCGCCGCCGACGCCCTTCTCTGTCGCCTCTAGCAGCTCGAATATCTCGGGTTTCAGTACGTATCGACCGGTGATAGCGAGGTTCGAGGGGGCCTCATCCCGTGGGGGCTTCTCCACGAAGTCGTTGACTGGGAAGCTGTTGGCGTTCGGATCGACCTCTTCGGTGTCCGCGACCCCGTACGACGGGACGTCTTCCCAGGGGACCCGTTCGAGCGAGAGCACAGACGAGTCGTGTTCCTCCGCAGCCGCAACGAGCGATTCTGTACACGGTGTCTCGTTCTCGATGATCGTGTCACCGAGCAGCAGCGCGAACGGTTCATCACCCACGTGCTTGCGCGCGTACTGTACCGCGTCACCTAGCCCCTCTCGTTCTTTTTGACGGACATAGTGGATGTCCGCGAGATCGGCAATGTCTTGCACACGGTCAAGACGATCGAGTTTTCCGTCTGCTTCCAGCTCCTCTTCAAGCTCGTACGACTTGTCGAAGTGACGCTCGATGGCTTGCTTCCCGCGACCGGTGATGATGAGAATATCGTCGATTCCGGCCACAACGGCCTCCTCGACAACGTACTGGATCGTCGGCTTGTCCAGCACGGGCATCATCTCTTTGGGTTGAGCCTTTGTCACCGGGAGAAAGCGAGTACCGAATCCTGCCGCCGGGATGACTGCCTTCGTAACTTCCATAGATCGTTTGCCCAATTCGCGTCAAGCTACGTATTGTTTGTCATTATATCAGAGCAACTATCGCATATCGTGAGCGATAAAAAACCCGTCCAATCGGACCGTTAATATGGTTGACCGGGGATCGTTGTCACATGACGGAATTATCGGTAATCGGAAGTGGGTATGTTGGGACAACTATTGCTGCGTGTTTCGCCGACCTTGGCCACGAGGTCGTGAACGTCGACGTCGACCAGGCGATCGTCGACGCGATAAACGACGGCACCGCCCCGATCCACGAAGACGGGCTCGCGGAGCTCGTCACCGACCACGCCGGCGCCAACGGCACGGGCCGACTCGAAGCCACCACCGACTACGCGGCGGTCCTCGACACCGACGTCACCTTCCTCTGTCTCCCGACGCCCCAGAACGACGACGGGAGCATCGACCTCTCAATCATCGAGACGGCCGCCGACCAGCTCGGGACGACCCTCGCCGCCAAGGACGCGTGGCACACCGTGGTCGTCAAAAGCACCGTCGTCCCGGGCTCCACCGAAGACGCGATCACACCGATTCTCGAAGCGGCCAGCAACAAGACGGCGGGCGAGGAGTTGGGCGTCGGAATGAACCCCGAGTTCCTGCGTGAGGGGACCGCGGTCCACGACTTCCTCGATCCCGACAAGGTCGTGCTCGGCGCCGACGACGAGCGCGCGCTCGCGGACATGCACGAGGTCTTCGACCCGCTCGTTGAGCGGAGCGACGCCCCAGTCGTCGAGACGGACACCCGTACAGCCGAGATGATTAAGTACGCAAACAACGGCTTCCTCGCCGCGAAGATCAGCCTCATCAACGACATCGGAAACATCTGTAAGGAGTTCGGGATCGACGCCTACGAGGTCGCGGACGCGATCGCGCTCGACGACCGGATCGGCGAACAGTTCCTCCGTAGCGGCGTCGGGTGGGGCGGGAGCTGTTTCCCGAAAGATACGGCGGCGATTCGTGCCGCCGCCCGACAACAAGACTACGAACCGGCGATGCTTGATGCCGCGACTAGGGTGAACGATCGCCAACCAGATCGGCTGCTCTCACTCATGGACGACCACGTCGACGTTGCCGGCAAGCAGGTGGCGGTACTCGGCTTGGCGTTCAAACCGGGCACAGACGACATCCGAAATAGCCGCGCTATTCCGGTTATTGAAGGGCTCCAGGCACGCGGCGCTGAGATTGTCGCCTACGATCCGGTCGCGGTCGAGAACATGCACGAGCGGTTCCCTGGCATTGAGTACGTTCACACGCCCACGGAGGCATTATCTAAGGCCGCTGTTGCTCTCGTCGTTACTGATTGGGAAGAAATAGCAGCTCTTGATAACGAATTTGATCTCATGAGCACGCCTATCGTCGTTGACGGGCGACGAGCTATCGATCGTCGCGACGGGATCGTGTATGAGGGATTAACATGGTGACTGAGATACAATACCACACTAATAGCGAGTTCGATAGTTAGATCGTAAATGAAGAGTGGCAGTCGATCGTTGTGAATATCTCGCTACTCTTTGTGGATCTCAGTACTGAACACGTGTTTAGTATATGCTTTGGAAATGCGATAAAATGCTATAAAGTTAAATCCGAGGCCCTATCCACACGAAATAATCTATGTCATATGACAAAACAGCAGGTATAGTGCTAGCTAATCATCATCCTGATCAAGATCTACGAGTGCTATCTCTTGATTCAGATCGTAGATCTCTTTTCTATTTGTCTTGACTTTCACAAATGTATAAAATAACATCATGAGTAAAGCTAGGTTAGACATCACGAGCAATCCTGTAACCCCACTTCCAAACCCAAGCAATCCGAGGGAGGTAGAAACTATCTCGTAAATACCAAGCAGCGTCACGAAGTCACCAAGCGATAATAGAAGCAAGAAGGTTCCAAAACTAGACCAGAGAAGGAATTCAAACACCGTTCCTTTTCGCTTTCGAACAAGCCGTATGCTTTGGTATAACAGAGCAACAGCAAACACAATTCCAATCAAATGGATTGGCCTGAGAGTGCCAGCAATCATCGGTAAAGGAGTATCTTCAATGTTGTGAGAACCATTCGTGGGGGATACTTTGCGAAGGTTTCGAAATCAAACTGTGATCCCTCCGTATCGGGTGGCATTGGTACGGAGATTTCTTCAATAGAGTACCCCTCACGTGCTGCTTCAAGTGTTTGTTCCAACGCCCAGTGGCTATTCGCTGGTCGACCAAGATGTTCAAGCATCGAAGTCCGATATGCCCGAAATCCACTCGTTACATCAGTGATATCAAGTCCGCCGAGCAGATTCGTCTCCGCTGTAAAAAATCGAATTCCTGCTCTCCGAACGAGACTATACTCTTGATAACTAGCGTTAAGCCAACGACTTCCAACGACCATATCCGCCTCTTGCTCTTCCATCGTCTCAATCATTTCTGGGATGTACGACGGATCATGTTGCCCATCGCCGTCAATTTGAATAACAATATCATAGTCCAAGCGAATAGCCGCTAGATATCCAGTATGGACTGCACCTCCAACCCCCGTGTTTTTCGGATGGGTAACGACATGGTCAGCATGCTCGTCTGCTACTTCTTCTGTACTGTCCGTACTGGCATCATTGATTATGATGACATCGTCGACATATGACGACGTAGCAGAAATGATTTGAGGGAGGGTTTCTGCCTCGTTGTAAGCTGGAATAATAGCAACAATAGATCCTGTCTCAGGCGACACAGCTGCTTCATCGGCTGGTTGTCTACGCGAGTCTACACCAACGGAATCATCATCTGTTGTGGCGTGCTGTCCGCTAGTCTCTTCTGGCGGGTGCTTCTGATACTTACTCATCCAATGAACTATTTCCGCTAGTGTTCGTTTTTAGATTCAATTTTCTTGGATTGGTATCTGGTACAGTTGTTCTAACAGAAGTTAGCCTTCGATTACTATTCAGCGCTGCCATTACGCATGAATTATGCTATTTGTAGATATGCTTTTCTGTCCATAGCAATGACATCATCCTGTCCAATAACCAAGACTTTGCGCAGTTCGTGTCTCTTTGCGATCTCAGGGCAGTAAATCTGGTATCAGTCGTAATGGGCTGCTTAGTTGATGTGTACGTGTTTACCCCGGAGTCTCGACAGCCGGCACAGCGTGAGCCCGTGAGATCAGTTCATTGTTACTGACGGCTCGACGAAGCTCTTCGTATGGATTGCGTCCCTGCTGGCGCCACGTCGCCAGC
>NZ_SGUB01000004.1:0-179209 GCF_005435235.1 Halorubrum sp. GN12_10-3_MGM | reverse complement strand
GGACTCGAAGGGGCAGCCGTGAGGCGGGCAGAGGCGACGTAAGCACCGCAGGAGCGAGTGAAACGGGCGACGAGGAGCGCAGAGAGCGTCTGCCCGCCTCGCGGCTGGGGCTTCGGAGGCGTTCGCCGCCGATTGGCGGGCAGCTATTCACTACAGAACGGCGACATCACTGGGGACGGTTCCCTCCCTAGAAACGTATTAGTCCGCGATCGCTTCCGACTCGGCGGTCATCGCAGACGGGTCCTTCACCCAGAGATCGCCGAACAGGTCGTCCTGCTGGAGGCGGACCGAGCCGCGGTGGGCCATGAACAGCAGCGCGAGGTACGTCATGAACGGGCGGCCGCCGGCGCTCTCGATCTCCGCGAACAGCACTTCCGTGCGCCCGCGGTCGAAGTGCGTCCGAAGGACGCCGTCGATCTCCACGATCACCTCCTCGATGTCCTCGTCGTGGGTGCGGTCGGTCGCCTCGCCCGCGGTCGGCTCGCCGTCCTGCCGGAACTCGTCGCCGGCGCGGTAGTCGAGCGTCTGCGTGCCGCGGGCGTGGCCGTGCGGCGACTCCGAGGTGTCGTACTCCCGGGAGTCCTTCCACCACGAGCCGCGCTCGGCCTCGCGCAGTTCCCGCACGAGCTCGTCGAGCGTCTCCGGCGACCCGCGAGTGTTCTTCCGGTCGAGCCGGCGGTCAATCTCGGCCTCCAGCTTGTCGACCGGGTCGAACCCGTCGGCGGCCGGGTCGGGCGCGCCGCCCTCCATCGCGACCTCCCACGGCTCTGGCTCCGGCTCCTCGTCCTCGTCGTCGTCCGCCAGCATGCCGTCGCTTTTCATCCGGAGGAGGACGCTGGCGTAGAACAGCGCCCGGCCGGTCGTTCGGAGGTCCGTCTCGTCGAGCTTCTCCAAGAAGGCGTCCGTCACTTGGACGATGTCGATGTCCCACGGTTCGATCTCGCCCTCCTCGGCGAGCTGGACGAGGAGCTCGACTGGCTCGACCTCGTCGTCGTCGGTCTCGTCCGGCGGTGCGACATCGGGCACGTCCGACGGTGAGACGTCGGGCACGTCCAAATCGGGCGCGCCGGTCGACTCCGCCTCGTCTCCGGACGCGTCGTCCGTGAACGGGGCCGCGCCGTCGCGGTCGCTCGTCAGGTCGAGGTCCGGGACGCCGCCGGCGGCTCCGTCGCCCTCTTCAGTCATCCGCGCTCACCTCCTCGTCGGCGTCGTCGCCGAACTGCATCCCGGTCACCGCCGAGAGGTTGTCGCCCTGCATCGTGACGCCGATGGCGCGGTCCGAGCGCTCCAACAGCGCCGCGCGGTGGCCGACGACGACGAACTGCGCCTCCTCGGCCAGCTCCTCTATCATCTCGCCGACGCGCTCGGCGTTGACGGCGTCGAGGAAGGCGTCGATCTCGTCGAGCGCGTAGAACGGCGCGGGGTTGTGGCGCTGAACGGCGAAGATGAAGGACAGGGCAGTGAGCGACTTCTCCCCGCCGCTCATCGCGTCGAGCCGCTGGACCGGCTTGTCCGCGGGCTGGGCCTTCATCGTCAGCCCCTCCTCGAACGGGTCCTCGGGGTTCTCCAAGACGAGCTCCCCCGTCCCGGCCGAGAGGCGCGCGAAGATGTCCTCGAAGTGGTCGTTGATCGACTCGAACGTCTCCATGAACGTCTCCTTCTTCGCCGCCTCGTACCCCTCGATGCGTTCCTCGATGGCGTCGCGCTCCTCGACGAGCACGTCCCGGCGCTCCCGGAGCTCGTCGAGCGCGGCCTCGACCTCCTCGTACTCGTCGATCGCGAGCATGTTCACCGGCTCTAACGCCTCCATCTCGGTCTCCAGCTCCTCGATCCGCGACTCCACCTCGTCGAGGTCGGGGATCTCGTCGGCCTCGTAGGCGCCGACCTGCGACTCTAACTCGTCGATCTCCCACTCCAAGCGGTCGCGGCGGTCGGTGAGGTCCGACAGGTCCGACTCGGCCTCGGCGACGAGCGACCGCTGCTCGTCGCGCGCCTGCGTCGCCTCGCGGATCTCCTCGCGGAGTTCCTCGCGGTCGCTTTTCAGCGCCGAGAGCTCTTCTTCGAGGTCGGCGATCGCCTCCTTCTTCGCTTCGAGCTCCGCCTCCCTCTCCTCGATCGCCGCCTCGTGGTCGGCGATCGCCTCCTCGGCCTCCGCCTTCGCGTTTTGGGCCTCCTCGACGTCGTCGTGGAGGTCGTCGAGCGCGTCCTCGGCGTACCCCTTCTCTAACTCCAGTTCGTTGATCCGGCCGTCGAGCGAGCTCATGCGCTCGTCGAGGTCGCCGATCTCGGCGCGGATCTCGTCGGCGCGCTCGGAGAGCTCGGGGATCTTCGAGTCGGCGAGTTCGGCCTCGATCTCGTCGATCTCGGCCGCGAGCTCGTCGATCTCCGCGTCCGTCTCCGCCAGCTCCTCGTCTAACGCGGTCATCTCCGCGTCGACCGACTCGCGTTCCGCCTCCAGCTCCTCCAGTTCGGCCTCTAGCTCCTCGATCCGGGCTTCCGCCTCCGCGAGGTCGTCTTCTGCGCGCTCGACGTCCGCCTCCAGCGACCGGACGCGCTCGGCCGCGTCGGCCTTCCGGTCGCGCGCGTCCTCGATGTCGTCGTCGAGCGCGTCGATCTCGGACTGGACCGACCGGCGCTCGTCTTCGAGTTCCGAGATCTCCGTCGCGAGCCGTTCGATCTTGCCGCCGCCGGACTTCGTGAACGAGTAGCGGGAGCCGCCGCCGGAGCCGCCGGTCATCGCGCCCGACTTCTCGACGAGGTCGCCGTCGAGGGTGACCATCCGGTAGTCGCCCATCAGATCGCGGGCGGTCGCCATGTCCTCGACGACGAGCGTCGAGCCGAGCACGTACGAGAAGATCGACTCGTACTCGGCGTCGTAGTCGACGAGGTTCCGCGCGAAATCGACGACGCCCGGCAGCGAGGGTTTCCGCGGCAGGCTCCGGTCGTCCATCTCCGTGACGGGGAGGAACGTCGCCCGCCCCGCGTTGCGCCGCTTGAGGTAGTCGATACAGGTCGAGCCGACGCCGTCGTCGTCGACGACGACGTTCGCCAGCCGCCCGCCGGCCGCGGTCTCGCAGGCTTCGGCGTACTGGGCTTCGACAGAGGCGAGTTCGCCGACCGCGCCGTGGACGCCGTCGATGCCGCCGTTCTTCACCTCGGTGACCGCCCGGGGCCACGAGGCGTCGCCGCGCTGGTCGGCCGCCGCCTCCAGCTTGGCGTACTCGTTCTGCTTCTCGCGGAGGGTGTCCTCGATCGCCTCGAGGCGCTCCTCTGCTTCCGCCTTCTCGGCGAACAGGTCGGCGACCGCGTCCTCGATGGTCGCCTGATTCTTCTCGGCCTTGTCGAGCTCCCCTTTCAGCTCGGAGATCCGCGCTTTGTGTTCCGGGAGCGACTCCCGGGCCTCCTCCAGCTCCTCACGAGCCTCGCTCACCGCGTTCGAGCGGCGGCGGGCCTCGTCGAGCAGCCGGTCTTTCTCGCGTTGCGTCTCGTTTTTTTCCTCGCGGAGCGACTCGATCGCCTCCTTCTTCTCCGACAGCTCGGCCTTCAGCTCGTCGAACTCGGTGTCGGCACCCTCGATCTCCGCCTCGACGTCGGCCAACTCGGAGCGCTTCGTCGCCAACTCCGATTTCACCGACGCCTTCTCCACTTTCGTCTCGCGGATCTCGCCTTCCAACTCCTCGATTGTCTCCTCCTTGCGGTCGATCTGGACGAACGCCTGCCGGCGGTCGTTCTCGGCGGACTCGGCGCGCGACTCCGCCGACTCGATCCTGTCTTCCAGCCGCGAGATCCCGCCTTTGATCTCCTCGATCTCCGAGCGGATCTCGATCTGCTCGTCTTCGCCCTTCGTCTCGATCTCGTGGTTGAGGTCTTCGAGGTCCTCCTCCAGCCGGGTGAGCTTCCCCTGTCTGGCGTCGAGTTCCGCGCGGAGCTCACCGAGGTCCGCCTCGGCCTCGTCGATGTCGGCCTCGACGGTCGCGAGCGCGTCGCGCTTCTCCTCCAGCTCGGAGGCCTTGCGGAACCCGCGGTACTCCTCTAACTCGTCGCGGAGCTCCTGGTACTGGAGGGCGGTCTCGCGCTCGTCGGAGAGCCGGTCGAGCCGGTCCTCCTTCTCGCCGATCCGGAGGTCCGCCTCGCCGATGCGGTCCTCGACGGTGTCGAGCTCCTCGTAGGCGGCCTCCTTCTTTTCGTCGAACTCGGCGACGCCCGCGATCTCGTCGATTATTCCCCGCCGCTGGTAGGGGGTCATATTGATGATCTCGGTGACGTCGCCCTGCATGACGACGTTGTACCCCTCCGGCGTCACGCCCGCGGCCGCGAGCAGATCCTGAACGTCCGAGAGGTTCACCGAACGGCCGTTGAGGTAGTAGTACGAGTAGTAGTTGTCCTCGGTCTCCTTGACTCGCCGCTTGATCGTGATCTCGGAGACGTCGCCGACGTTCTCCGTGCCGGCCGCGGAGACGACCTGCGACCGGTCGAGGGTCCCGTCCTCGTTGGAGAGAACCACGGTCACCGAGGCCTCGTTCGGCCCGTCGGCGGCCTCGCCGTCGTCGTGGCCGGGGTTGTAGATGAGGTCGGTGAGCTTCTTGGCGCGGATCCCGCGAGTGCGGGCGAGGCCGAGCGCGAACAGCACGCCGTCGATGATGTTCGACTTCCCCGAGCCGTTCGGGCCGGTGACGACCGTGAAGTCCTCGTAGAAGGGGATTCTCGTCGTTCGCCCGAAGCTCTTGAACCCGTCCAGAACGACTTCAGTGATGTGCATGTGGTCGGAGGCGACCGGTTACGCGACGATGATGTCGTCGCCCTCACTCGACTCGCCCTCGTCGTCCTCGGCGGGCTCCTCGGCCGCCGCGTCGGCGTCGGGCGTCGTCGCCGACTGCTCGGGCACGATGACGTCCTCACCGTCGCTCGCGGCGTCCGCGCTGGCCGCGTCCGCCCCGTCGGACGACTCCTCGACGGACTCGAAGACGTCGACGTGGTCGTCGGAGTGGGTCGTCCGCTCGCCGCCGGACGCCGAGTCGTCCCCGGCCTCCTCGGCCGCGGGGTCGTCTCCCGCCGAGCGATCGGCCGCGGGCTCGGCGTCGGACGCACTCGCCTCGGCGCCGGCCGCCGGGCCGGCGGCGTCGGCCTCGACCGCGACCGACCGCTCGTCTTCGAGCTGTCGGACGCGTTCCTTCATCTCGACGAGCTCCTCGGTGAGCCCGTTGACCGCCGCCTGTAGCTCCGCGACCTGCCGTTCGAGGTCCTCGACGCGGTTACTCATTATATTCACGCATGCTCGCGCGACGCGTATAAATCTGCGTCAGACACATGTGTGACCAAATACCACGATCGGGGGCGAACGCCGCGGCGTATCGACGTTCGGCCAAACATTTCGGATTCGGTAAACGTGTCAGACAACGGGGGAAGATACTTGTACCGACCGGCGGTACGAGTCCGGTATGAGCAAGATCACCTTCCGGGCGGACGACGACCTCGTCGACCGGCTGGAAGCGTGTGACGCCTCCAAGAGCGAGGTGATGCGGGAGGCGCTCCGGACGCACCTCGACGAGGTCGACGCGGAGGACGGCGCGTCCGACGCGTCCGACGCCGCGGCCGGGAGCGTCGACGACGCCCTCGCGGACCGCGTCGACGAGCTGATCGCGGAGCGGCTCGACGCGGCGCTCGACGAGCGGCTCGGCTCGGCGGACGGCGCTGGTCTACCCGCGTACGCGCCCGGCGGCGCCGGCGACGTCAACGTAAACGTCACGCTCGACGCGCCGTCAGCCGGGTCGAGCGAGCCGGCGGAGGCCGTCAGTGTGGCGCGTGAGACGGCCGAGGCGGCGGACTCGGGCGGACGTAAGACGGAGGATAGCGTCGGTGCCCGGAACCGTGAGGCGCAGACGGGCGAAAGTGCTTGCGGTGGCTGCGGCGAGGTCGTCCCGCGAGAGCACGTGTACTGCCCGAACTGCGGAGAAAAGCAGTCACACAGAGCGTTCTGCGAGTGCGGTGACGAGATCCGGACGGACTGGGCGTTCTGCCCTGGCTGCGGTCGGCGGACCCCGGCCGCAGACGTATTGAAAGACAGGTAACAGGTTGTAAGCGCTCAAATCCGTCGAAATCGACCGACTCAGCGGTTTGTCTTACAACGTCCGATAGTTTTATATTGGTAGCCTCGGTGATTTGAGTTGCGTAAGACGGTCGTCTTACAACGGGCGTCCGGCTCGGGGCACGGCCCCCTGCCCGGGCGGCTCCGGACTGTAAGACACACGCGTCGCGTGTTCGCCGTCTTACCGGGGGAATACAATGGAGCGTGTGACACTACGAATCCCGAAACAGCAGATCGACGAGGTCGAACAGATGGTGGAAACGGGCGAGTTCCCGAACCGGAGCGAGGCGATCCGGTCGGCCGTCCGCGACATGTTGAACGAACAGGACGGCGAGCGCGACGAGCGCGGCCGCAACCGCAGCTGGGCGAAGGTGTAAACTGATGCAAGATCTCGTTCAGGACGCCCTCGACAACGCGGAAGCGGAGAAACGCGACATGGACGTCGACATGGACGACGACGAGTTCGGGGACCCCCGGATCGTCATCGTCGGTGCCGGCGGCGCCGGGAACAACACGGTCAACCGGCTGTACAACATCGGCGTCGACGGCGCCGACACCGTCGCCATCAACACGGACAAACAGCACCTCAAGATGATCGAGGCCGACACCAAGATCCTCGTGGGCAAGTCGCTCACGCAGGGGCTCGGTGCCGGCGGCGACCCCAAGATGGGCGAGCGCGCCACGGAGATGGCGCAGGGGACGATCAAAGAGGTGCTCGGCGACGCGGACCTCGTCTTCGTCACCGCCGGCATGGGCGGCGGCACGGGCACCGGCGCGGCGCCCGTCGTCTCGAAGATCGCCAAAGAGCAGGGCGCCATCGTCGTCGGGATGGTGTCGACCCCGTTCAACGTCGAGCGCGCCCGCACGGTGAAAGCCGAAGAGGGGCTCGAAGACCTCCGGAACGAGGCCGACTCGATCATCGTCCTCGACAACAACCGCCTGCTCGATTACGTCCCGAACCTGCCGATCGGGAAGGCGTTCTCCGTGATGGACCAGATCATCGCGGAGACGGTGAAGGGGATCTCCGAGACGATCACCCAACCGAGCCTCATCAACCTCGACTACGCGGACATGTCGACGATCATGAACCAAGGCGGCGTCGCGGTCATGCTCGTCGGCGAGACGCAGGACAAGAACAAGACCCAAGAGGTGGTCAACGACGCGATGAACCACCCGCTGCTCGACGTCGACTACCGCGGCGCCTCCGGCGGGCTCGTCCACATCACTGGCGGCCCGGACCTCACGCTGAAGGAGGCCGAGGGAATCGCGAACAACATCACCGAGCGGCTGGAGGCGAGCGCCAACGTGATCTGGGGCGCACGCATCCAGGAGGAGTACAAGGGGAAGGTGCGCGTCATGGCGATCATGACGGGCGTCCAGAGCGCGCAGGTACTCGGCCCCTCCACCCAGAAGCAGGCCGACAAGTCACGGGCGGCGGTCAACGCCGACGACCTCGGCGACTCGCGCTCCCGGGCCGCCGAGGCGAACGAGGCAGCAGGCGGTGCGGGCGGCGCAGGCGGCGCGGGCAACAGGGGCGAGCCGGCGGTCTCCGGCAGCACCGACCGCGGCTGGGAGTCCGACGGCGGCAGCGACCAGATCGAGAAGAACAACGGACTCGACGTCATCCGCTGACCCTCGGTCGTCCGGGGATCGACCGCGGTCGACTTTTTCCGACGCGCCGGCGCGCGTCTTCCGCGCTCAGACGGCTTCGATCGATTCTAGCAGCCGGCACTTCCGACAGACGTCGCGACTCGTCTGCGAGCCGCAGCGCTCGCACTCGCGGAGGGCGGAGCTCTCGCCGTCGGCGTCGTCTCCCTTCTCGCCGTCCCCGCGGTAGGCGTCGGCCGCGAGCGCGG
This sequence comes from Halorubrum sp. GN12_10-3_MGM, assembly GCF_005435235.1. Classification (NCBI taxonomy): domain Archaea; kingdom Methanobacteriati; phylum Methanobacteriota; class Halobacteria; order Halobacteriales; family Haloferacaceae; genus Halorubrum; species Halorubrum sp. GN12_10-3_MGM. The sequence goes on along the minus strand of NZ_SGUB01000004.1, from coordinate 171,268 downwards.
ACAGTTCCTCGTAGCCGGCCATGATCGAGTGGCGCGCGCCGGGGTGGTTCTCCTCTAAGGCGTGGATCGTCGACTGGATCTCGCCGCGGTACGCCTCCTCGGCGTGGGGGCACTCCGCCATGTGCGTGGGGAGGTCGCGGACGTGGCAGTACAGCGCGATCTCCTTTTCGGGCACGTCGCGGAGCGGCTTGGCACGCGGGACGAACGCGTCGGTGTCCCCGCGCTCGTCGAAGGGCCCGAGCGAGGCGTCGAAGTGTTTCGCGACCTGCCGCACGTCGCCTTCGAGGAAGTTCATCATGGCGGTCTGCGCCTCGTCGTCGAGGTTGTGTCCGGTGAGCAGCTTGTCCGCGTCGAACTCGGCGGCGTAGTTCTCCAGCAGGTCGCGGCGGAACACGCCGCAGTACGCGCAGGCCGCCATATTCTCGGGGTCGTCTTCGACCACGTCGTCCATCCGCACGTCGAACTCCTCCTCGTAAGACACGAGTTCGTGGCGCATGGAGAGGTCGTCGGCCAGCTCCACGCAGGCGTCCACGCTCGCGTCGCGGTACCCCTCGATCCCCTCGTGGATCGTTAAGGCGAGCATCTCCACGCGGGGGTCCTTCCCGAACACGTCGTCCAGGATCGTCGTCAGGGCGACGCTGTCTTTCCCGCCGGAGAGGCCGATCACCCAGCGGTCGGGGTCGTCGGGGGTCGCGTCCGGGTCGAGGAGGCCATCCTCGCGGACCCGACGCTTCACGCGCTTCTCGACCGACTGCCGGAGGTGTTCGCCGCAGAGGTGCGCCCCGGAGTAGGCGGCGTGGTGGATCGCGTCGGCCCCGCACTTGTCGCACTCCATCGGTGTCGGGTTGCGGTCGCGCGGGGATACCCGTTTCGGGCCAGCTACGCGAAGAGAGTAGTGAGACGGGGCGGCGGCGACGCCGGCGCAAACGATTCCGAGAGCCCGACCGTTCGCTCGGGAGTGGCGGAACACGGATTGGTCGAAACCGCCTCCGAGGCCCCAGCCGCGAGGCCCCGCACCTCACGCCTCCCCAGCCTCGTCGCCGGTTGCCAGAGGCGCGTCGCGCCTCGCTCCCGCTCACGCCCCGCGGGCGTTCGCGGCGTCCCTCGGGCGTGCTCCTCGCGGCCTGTCGGCCGCTCGCAGGCACGCGCCGTCGAGATCCGCGTAAACGCGTGTTAGACGCCAGTGATCCACGACTGAAGCCGTGGGATTCCTCCCTGTTCCTCTGTGAAACCCCGGACGCGTTGTCGCCGGTTCCGACACCGGTTTGTCGGCGGAACCCCCCGAATCGGCGTGACCGATTCCCCGACCGGGGTCGACCGCGATCCCGACCCGCGACCGCTTCGCGAGGACCCGCCGGCGGAGAGCCGCCGGACCCGGCTCTGGCGGTACGGGTTCAACCTCCTGCCCGCGTACCGGGGGACCGGGGCGCGCGTCGACCACATCGCCGCCGGGTGGCGGTACGTCCGGATCCGGGTTCCGCTGAACTGGCGCACCCGGAACGCGGTCGGCACAATCTTTGGCGGCAGTATCTACGCCGCGATCGACCCGGTGTACATGATGATGCTCCGCCGCGTCCTCGGCGACGGGTTCACCGTGTGGGACAAGTCGGCGGCGCTGGAGTTCATCGAGCCGGGTCGCGACACGCTGTACGCGGAGTTCGAACTGCCGTCCAACGAAACCGAGGCGATCCGCGAGGAACTCGACCCGGGCGAGTCGACCGACCGCGAGTACCTCGTCTCGCTCGTCGACGAGGACGGGGGGGTCCACGCGGCCTGCGAGAAGACGCTGTACGTCCGCCGCGACGAGTGAGGAGCCGTCGCGAGCCGGCGGCGGGTTGGCTCAGTCGTCGGCGGCGCGTCCGACGGCGTCGAGCGGCGACACCGAGATGACCAGCCGGTCGTCCGCGGTGGTGCTCACCATCTTCGACTCGGCGAACCGGCTGCCGTCCGCCCGGAGCCCCGTGCTCGTCCCGCTCCACCGCTCGCCGCCGGTCACGGCCGGGATGATGTGGGTGCGGATGTGCTCGACTTCGTCGGCGGGGTGGAGCCGCTGCCACGGCTCACCTTCGAGCTCCTCGGGGTCGTACCCGTACAGCTCGCCGTACTCCTCGCCGACGAACTCGAAGGTGCCGTCCGGTCCCACGGTACAGACGCCGTCGAGCGCGACGTCCGAGGGACGGCCGTCGTCGAAGCCGGCGTCGAGGCGCCCGCGCTCGCCCGCCTCGGCGCGTTTGACGCGGCGGAGCAGTGCGGTGTAACCGTCCGCGCCCCCGTGTTTCGAGACGTAGTCGCTGACGCCTGCGCGGACCATCTCGGCCGCGATCTCGTCGGGACCGGTCGCCGAGAACAGCAGGAACGGGAGCTCCGGCTCGGCCTCGCGCGCCGCCGAGAGCAGTTCGACGCCGGTGAGGCCGGGCATGTCGTAGTCGCTGACGACGCAGTCGAACGACTCGCGCTCGACGCGGCGGAGCGCCTCGCGGGGGTCCGTCTCGGCCGCCGTCTCGCAGCCGAGGTCGTCGTCTCGTTCGAGGTGCGTCGCCACGAGCCGGGCCAGCCCCGGTTCGTCGTCGACGCACAGGAGGCGAAACGTGTCCGTCATTGCGAGTCCTCGGGGAGTGGCGTACTTATCCGTGACCGTTCGATATTCAGGGCTGAGAATCGCGGACGAGACCGGTCGTTACGCGGTCGCGCCGGCGACGAGCGCCTCCTCGACCGTCTCGACGAAGCGGTCGGGGTGTTCGACGTGCGGGAGCAGCCGCGCGCGGTCGAAGACGACGAGGCGCGCGTCGGCCGCGTCCGCGAGTTCGCGGCCGTCCGTCAGGGGGCTCACGGTCGCCTCTCGGCCCCAGACGATCGTCGGGGGCACGTCGAGGTCGGCGAGCGCGGCCGCGAGGTCGATCTCGCTGTTGAGCGTCCCGGAGACGAACGACGCGGGCGCGAAGCGCGCGTTCTCGACGTGGGTCGTGCGCCACTCGTAGTCGGTCCACTCCGCGCTCGGGTTCGCCGGGTCGTCGTAGCCGTGGTCGGCGTTGAAGTACCGTATCGACGGCTTCGCCGTGATGGCGTTGAACAGCGCCCGGCCGACGAGCGGCGCGCGGAGCAGTTCGCGGAGCCACCCCTTCGCCGGACTCGGCCCCGCGGTCGCGGTGGGACAGACGGCGAGGAAGCCGCTCAGCTCGACCCCGCCGTCCGCGTCGCCGTCGTCGACCGCGGCGGCCGCGTACGCCGCCGACAGCGAGGAGGCGACGACCGCGGGCTCGTCGAACTCGGCGAGGAAGTCGTGAACGAAGTCCTCGTACAGCGCCGCGGAGTACCGGAGCGGCGGCCGGTCGGAGCGGCCGTACCCCGGGAAGTCGGGCGCGACAACGTGGTACTCGTCGGCCAGGTCGTCGAACACCGCGCGCCACTCGCCGGAGGAACCGGCGGCGTTGATCCCGTGGAGCAACACGAGGTCGGGGTCGTCCGGATCGCCCGCCTCGGTGTACGCGACATCCATCCCGCGCCAGCGGAAGAGGCCGTCGTCGCCGTCGAGCGGGGGCTCCAGTTCGCCCTCGTAGCGGAGGCCGGTGTTGAGCGCGGCGAGCGCGCCGACGCCGAGGACGGCGCCGCCGAGGAGGTTCCTGAGCTTCATACAAACTGTTGGTTCGCTGGCGACTTATACTCGTGGGACGCGGCGGAACACCGCCCCTCGGAGCGGGCCGGGCGTTCGGGGAACCGCCCGTCAGTCGCCGGCGTCGCCGTCCGCGGCCTCGTCGACGCAGTCGGCGATCGGACCGACGATCGCCTCGGCGACCGCGTACGGGTCCGTCTCCCGGTCGCGGACGCGCTCCGCGAGCCGGTCGATCCCGCCGTGCCGTTCGATCTCGGCGGTCGCGAGCGACCCCACGTCCGCCCGCACGAGCGTGCGGATCTCCTCGGCGTACCGGCGCCGCTCCGTCGCCGCGATCCGACCGGACTCCCGGAGGTAGGCCGCGTGCGCGTCGAACGTCTCGATCAGCGCCGCCACGCCCTCGCCGGTGTTCGCGACGGTCTCTAACACGTCGGGCGTCCACGACCCGTCGGAATCGCCCGCGTGCGGATCGGACCCGCTGTGTCCGGACCCACCCGCGCGGTCGCCGTCGCCGTGATCGGACGACGAGCCCCCGGCGCCGGTCGGGGCCGTCGAGGTCGCGCCGTGGTGGCCGGCGTCGCGTCCGGTCGTACCGCCCTCGCGGCGGTGGACCATCTCCTCTAGCTCGGCGACGGTCCGCTGTGCGCCGTCCATGTCGGCCTTGTTGACGACGAACACGTCGCCGATCTCGAGGATGCCGGCCTTCAGCGTCTGGACGTCGTCGCCGGAGCCGGGCTGGACGAGCACCGCGACCGTGTCGGCCGTGCGGACCACGTCCACCTCGTTCTGTCCGGCGCCGACGGTCTCTAACACGACCAAGTCCTTCCCGAAGGCGTCGAGCGCCTTCACGGCGTCCGCGGTCGCCGTCGAGAGTCCCCCGAGCTGACCGCGCGCGCTCATCGACCGGAAGAACACGTCCATGTCGCCGACGTTCGACCCCATCCGGATACGGTCGCCGAGGACGGCGCCGCCGGTGTACGGCGAAGAGGGGTCGACCGCGATCACGCCGACCGTGTCGCCGCGCTCGCGGTAGGCGGCGGCGAGCTTGTCGACGAGCGTCGACTTCCCGGCGCCGGGTGAGCCCGTGATCCCGACCACGTCCGCGCCGCCGGTGTGCTCGTGGAGCGCGGAGACGATCGCCCGGTAGCCCGGCGTCCGGTTCTCGATCTTGGTGATCACGCGGGCGAGGGCGCGGTGGCTCCCCGCGAGGAGGTCCTCGACGAGCGCGGCGTCCGCCTCGGAGAGCGTCGGCGCGTCGGCGACCGCGGATGCGTCCGGCCCGGCCATCTACGCGCGCTCCGGAACGTTGTTCCGGATGAACTCGATCGTCTCCTCCATCGGCGTCCCGGGGCCGAACACCTCGGCGACGCCGAGCTCCTTCAGGTCGTCCTCGTCCTCGTCCGGAATGATCCCGCCGACGAGGACGAGGGTGTCGTCGAACGCGTCGTACTCCTCGAGCCCCTCGATCACCTTCGGGACCAAGGTGTTGTGCGCGCCCGAGAGAATCGAGATGCCGAGCACGTCCACGTCCTCCTGAACCGCCGCCTGAACGATGTCCTCGGGCGCCCGGTGGAGCCCGGAGTAGACGACCTCGAAGCCGGCGTCGCGGAACGCCCGCGCGATCACGTGTGCGCCCCGGTCGTGGCCGTCGAGCCCCACCTTCGCGACCAGACACCGGACGGCCCGCTCCTGCTGTTCGGCACTCATGCCCCATGGTGGGTCACGTGCCCGCTTGATTCTAACGGAAGATAGGGAAGGTCCGAGCGGGGGACCCCCTCCGATCCGGATCCGCCACCGACGCGTTGAACGCGCGGACGACCGTAGATCGTCTCGTGACCGACACCAACGACGGCGATTCCGCTACCGCCGCGAGCGACCGCGGAGGCGGCCTTCCGCCCGAAACGCGGATCGGCCGCGGGGCGCTCCGGGTCGCCGACCTCGACGAGGCGGTCGCGTTCTACCGCGACGTGGTCGGGCTCTCCGTCCTCGACCGCAACGACGGGCGCGCGACGCTCGGGGCGGGAGGGGCCCCGCTGCTCGTGTTGGAACGCGACGCCGACGCGCCGGACCGAGAGCGGAGCGACGCCGGGCTCTTCCACACCGCGTTTCGTGTTCCCTCGCGGGCCGCGCTCGGCGAGGCGCTGGCGCGCGTCCGGGAGGGGTGGCGCCTCGACGGCGCCTCCGACCACCTCGTCAGCGAGGCGCTGTACCTCGACGACCCGGAGGGAAACGGGGTAGAGATATACCGCGATCGGCCGCGGGAGGAGTGGCCCCGCACCGGGAGCGGAACGGCGCGGATGGCGACCGAACCGCTCGATATCGAAGGAGTCGCCGAGGCCGCCGGCGACGGGAGCGACGGCGGCGGAGTCGGCTCCGCCGCCCTCGTCGATCGCGCTCCCGCCGACACCGATCTGGGTCACGTACACCTCGAAGTGACCTCGCTGTCGGCGTTCGAGGCGGTGTACGTCGACGGACTCGGCTTCGCGACGGGGATGAGCGGCCCTGACGTCCGGTTCGTCGCGGCCGGCGGCTACCACCACCACCTCGGCGCGAACACGTGGCGAGGGCGGACGACGCCGGCCGGCGGGCGCGGGCTGGCGTGGTTCGAGGTGGTCGTTCCGGACGTGGCCGCGCTGGACGCGGTCCGAACGCGGCTCGACGCGGTCGCGGCCGAGGGCGACGCCGAGTTTGCGGTCGCCGAGCGCGACGACGGGATCGTAGTCACCGACACCGACGGCATCGAGGTCCGCGTTCTGACTGAGTAGTCGGTCCCGCGGGTCCGCTCAGTGGCCGGCCTCGGACCGGCTCACGAACCGCTCACCCGACGATCGTCCGGAGCGTCGACTCGGTCAGGAAGGCGGTGACCCCGAGCGCCTCGGTCGTCATCCACCCGAGGAACACCGCGTACATCGCGAGGAAGACGTACCCCTCCTCGGTCGATATCTCGAAGTCCGTCGCGGACAGCACCACGACGACGAGCGTCGTGTAAAACAGGAACAAAAGCAGCGGGACGGAGGTGAGGAAGCCGATCGACACCCCGCCGGCGAGGATGACGCCGATCGGCAGCGCCGCGACGAGGTTGAACGTGTTCGTCCCGAAGACGTTCGCGACCGCCGCCCGCTTGTCGCCCGCCTGCCCCATCTTCACGCCGACGAGGAGGTCCGGGAACGAGCTCATCACCGAGAGCACGGTCACGGAGATCAGGAACGGCGGCGCGCCGAGCGCGTCGGCGACCTGAAGCGTCATGCCGATCATCGACTCGACGCCGACGAGCACGACGGCCAGCCCGCCCGCGAACAGGCCGAGCTGCTTCGGGACGTTCGTCGACTCGGCCCGTTTCCGGTCCGACGCGCCGCTCTTGCCGCCGACGAGCAGGATGACGTACACGCCGTACAGTACCAACAGCCCGACGCCCATCTGCGGGGAGATCCGGGCGAGCTCCCGCCCGTCGGTCCCGAGGACGCCCAAGGCGATCACGCCGAAGAGGGCGAGGACCGCGACGGTGTAGAAGATGGCGTCGCGGTAGACGATCCCCTGCGTCGTCGCCGTGTCGCCGCTCGTGATGGCGACCGCGGCCGGGATGACCAAGATGTTGAACACCGCCGTACCGATGAGCGCCCCGGCGCCGACGCCGAACTCGCCGAGGACCAAGACGGAGATCACGATGATCGCGAGCTCGGGGAACGACGTGGCGGCCGCGACGATCAGCCCGCCCTGTACCGCCTGCGAGACGCCAAAGTGGTCGCTGACCTTCGAGGTCGTGGACTCGACGACGTTCGCGCCCTTCCACGTCAGGAGGAACCCGATCACGCCGAGCGCGATCCAGACGGCGAGCGGCTGGTCGCCGATGAGCTCGTAGAGTATCGTCACCGTGCGATCGGTACGCACGGAGCCGATTAGTGATTCCGGAAGCGCTCGGGTGGTCCGGCCGTCGGTGCGTCAGTCCGCCGGACGGCGCCCGCCGCGCGCGGCGACCGCACCGCGTCGGCGGCCGTTCCGGATCCCCGGGCGAATTTCGAGGAACGTTATCCGAACTTGCCCGTGATGTAGTCCTCGACGCGCTGCGCTTCGGGGTCCTCGAAGATCTTCGCCGTGTCGTCGTACTCGACCAGCTCGCCGCCGGTGAGGAACACGGCCGTCCGGTCGGAGATTCGGGCCGCCTGCTGCATGTTGTGCGTGACGATGATGACCGTGTACTCCTCCGCGAGGTCGTCGATCAGGTCCTCTATCTTCGAGGCCGCGACGGGGTCCAACGCGGAGGTCGGCTCGTCCATCAGGATGACCTCCGGGTCGGGTGCGATGGCCCGGGCGATACAGAGGCGCTGCTGTTGCCCGCCGGAGAGTTCGAGGCCCGAGGAGTCCAGCTGGTCTTTCACCTCGTCCCACAGCGCGGCGCCCTTCAGCGACTCCTCGACGCGCTCGTCGATGTCGCCGTCGAACCCCTGGATCTTCAGCCCGTACGCGACGTTGTCGCGGATCGACTTCGGGAACGGGTTCGGCTTCTGGAACACCATCCCGATCTTCCGGCGCAGGGCGACGGGGTCGACGTCGGCGTCGTACACGTTTTTGCCGCCGAACTCCACGTCCCCCTCGACGCGGCAGATCTCGATCATGTCGTTCATCCGGTTAATACACCGGAGGAACGTCGACTTCCCGCAGCCCGAGGGGCCGATGAGCGCGGTGACGCGCTCTTCGGGGATCTCCATCGTCACGTCGTCGATGGCCTGCTCGTCGCCGTAGTAGACGTTCAGGTTCCGCGCCGCCACCGCGGTGCCCGCGGCGGGCGCCGCGCTGTCGTCGTTCGAGTCCGCCTGTACCTCCGTCGTGATGAGCGAGTCGTCTGATGTGGTGTTACTCATGTTAGCTCCCCCGTTCCGCGCGGTTCCGCAGCAGAATCGCCGTCCCGTTCATGCCGACGAGGATGAGAAGTAGCGTGATAACGCCTGCGGCGACGACGCCGTAACGGAAGTCGGCCTGCGGGAAGCCGGCCCACGTGTAGATCTGCATCGGCATGGCGCTGAACCGACTGAACAAGCTGTCCGGCGCCCTGAACACGGTCGTCGCCGCGCCGATCATGATCAGCGGCGCCGTCTCGCCGATCGCGCGGCCGAGCGCGAGGATCGTCCCGGTGAGGATGCCCGGCATCGCCTCGGGCAGCACCACGTTCTTCGTCGTCTGCCAGCGCGTCGCGCCCATGGCGTCGGAGCCGCGCCGGAGGTCGTCCGGCACCGACCGGATCGCCTCCTGCGCGGAGATGATCGTGATCGGGAGGATGAGCAGCGACAGCGTCAGCGCCGCGGTCACCGCCGTCCCGATGCCGAGCCCGAGGAGGTTCGCGAACAGTCCCAGCCCGAGGAGCCCGTAGACGACCGACGGCACCGCCGCGAGGTTCGCGATATTGACCTGGAGGATCCGCGTCAGCGTCCCGAGCGGCCCGGTCCCCGGCGTGTATTCCTCCAGGAAGACGGAGGTGCCGACCCCGAGCGCGAACGACAGCACGGCGACCAGCGCGATGATGATGACGGACCCGACGATGGCCGGATAGAGTCCGGCGTCCGACGGCGTCCGAGAGGGTGCCGCCGTGAGGAACGACCCGTCGAGCCACGGGTTGGGGGCCGGGAAGCCAAGTGCTCCGACGATCAGCGCGCCCAGGACCGCGCCCGCGGCGAGGAGCAGCGGGAGCCCGAGGCCGGCGAGACCCTCGCCGGCGTCGACGACGCGAGAGACGTACACCGCGGTCGGCACGCCGGTCGAGACGAGCACGAGGAGGACCGTCGGGGAGGGCAGCCCGGCGCCGGGCGCCAGGAACCCCCCGGCAGTCGCGGCGGCGAGCGGGACGCCGCCGACGGCGGCCGCGGCGACGCGCCCCCGGCGGTCGGCGACGAGGAGCGCCCCCGCGACCGCGACCGGGACGGCGACCGTCCAGAGGTAGATGATCAGGTCCGACGGGTACGTCGGGATCACCTCGCGGAGGAACACCGCGGCGACCAGTCCGCCGAGGCCGACCGGCGCCGCCGCGGTCCGCGCTCGGGGCGTCGACCGTCGCCGCCCGAACGCGTACAGCCCGACGGCCGGGAGGACCCCGAGCGTGTACGCGAGGAACCACAGCAGCGGGTCGAACACGAGGAACAGCGTGCCGACCGCGAGCCCGACGGCGGCTCCGCCGACCAGCCGCCCGAGGAGTCCGAAGCCGACCGCGCCGACGCGGCCGCCGCTGCCGACGTACGCGAGGTACGCGGTGACCGGGGCCGCGACGACGAAGAGGTACGCGAGCTGCCAGTTGAGCCGCGGAATCGGCACGACGAGCGCCTCGATGGCGGTGAACAGCGCGGCGACGGCGACGAGGCCGCCGCCGAGCGCGCCGAGCGCGCGTCGGGTCACGGTCGGGTCGCTCGCGCTGTACAGGCAGAACGCGAGGAACGGGACGACGAGCGTGAGGAAGTACGTCAGCAGCCACTCCGGGCTCGCGTTCGCGAGATCGAAGGCGTCGATGGCGACGTACACGAGGAGCACGCCGAGCGCGACGAGGCCGAACACGCTCGCGCCCAGGGACAGGTACTCGAAGACGATTCCCCGGACTCGACTGACCTCGCCGAAGCCGTTCGCGTTCGCGTTGTCGGTCGCCATCAGTACTCCTCCCGGTAGCGTTGCGCGATGATATCACTGATCACGTTCATGACGAGCGTTACCGCGAACAGCGCGAGGCCGAGCGCGAACATGGAGTTGTACGGGAGCGTCCCGCCGGTGAGGTCGCCGCCGGTGATCTGGACCATCGCGACGGTGATGGTCATCCCGGACTCCAAGAGCACGTCGGCCGGGTTGACGAAGGGGATACCGAAGAGCGCCTCCCGGACCGCGGGCATCCGCGCCTGCGCGCCCATGGCGACGACGACGATCATCGTCTCGCCGATAGCGCGGGAGACGGCGAGGATGTACGAGGAGGCGATCCCGGAGATCGACGCCGGGACGACGATGCCGGTCGACACCTCGAACTTGGTCGCGCCGAGCCCGTAGCCGGCCTGCCGCAGCTCGTCGGGCACGGCGCTCATGGCGTCCTCGGAGATCGACGACACCATCGGGATCGTCATGATCCCGACCATGATCGACGCGGACAGGGCGTTGAACGTGCTCATCTCCGGGAACAGCGTCGCCTTCAGCGCCGGAGTGACGTACACGAGCGCGAAGTACCCGTACACGACCGTCGGGATCCCCGCGAGGATCTCCAACAGCGGTTTCAGGATCGACCGGGCGTTCGGGGTTGCGTACTCGCTGAGGTAGATTGCCGTGAGCGTCCCGATCGGGATCGAGATGAACGCCGCGGTGATCGTCACCGTGATCGTCCCGATGAGAAGCGGGATGATGCCGAACGCCTGCCCGCCGCCGGCCGGGTTCGGGCTCCAGTTGGTGCCGGTGAGGAACTCGGCGATCGAGATCGAGCGGAAGAACACCACCGCGTCCGACAGGAGCGTGACAAAGATTGCGGCCGTGGTGAGCAGGGTTATCGCCGCACACGCCGCGAACAGGCCGCCGTAGGTTCCCTCTTTCAGTCGTGTGAGCCCGCCCCGCCGCGACAGGTCGGGACTCTCTGTGCTGTCAGTCACGAACGGTGGGGTATCGAACGCTGTCGTAAATCAATACACCGGTTCATCGCGCCGGCTCAGCCCTGCGCCTGCTCGATCGCGTCTTCGAGCGTCTGCATCTGTTCCTCCTGCGTCTCCTCGGTGGCGGGCACGTAGCCGACATCGTTGGCGACGAGCTCCTCGTTCGTCGTCTGTTCGACGAAGTAGCGGGCGAACTCGGCGATGTGCTCCTCGCCGAGCGACTCGATCGACGGGTAGGTGAAGAGGGGCCGCGAGAGCGGCGTGTACTCGCCCGACGAGGCAGTTTCGAGGCTCGGCTCGACCGGCCCGTCGCCGTCGTCGATGCCGAGGGCCTTCAGCTGGTCGGGGTTCTGGAAGTAGTACGCGAAGCCGAAGTAGCCGATCGCGTACGGGTCGCCGGAGACGCCCTGGGCGATCGTGTTGTCCTGCTCAGTCGCCTGATAGTCGCTGGTGTGGCCCTCCTCTTCGAGGATCGCCTCGATGAAGTAGTCGTACGTGCCGGAGGTGTCGGCGGCGCCGAAGCGGTTTATCTCCTCGTTCGGGAACTCGTCGCGGACCTCGTCCCACGTCTGGACGGGGTCGGACTTCCAGATCTGGGCGAGCTCCTCGGTCGTGAGCGAGTCGATCCAGTCGGCGTCGGGGTTGACGACGACCGTGAGCGCGTCGGTCGCCGCGATCAGCTCGACGTACTCGACGCCGTTCTCCTCGCATAGCTCCTCCTCCTCGGGCTGGATCGGGCGGCTCGCGTTGTTGAAGTCGGTGTCGCCCGTACAGAAGAAGTTCGAGAATCCGCCGCCGGACCCCGTCGAGCTGATGTCGGGGTCGACGCCGGGGTGCTGCTCGGCGAAGTCCTCCATGACCGCGCTCATCAGCGGGAACACCGTGCTTGAACCGGCGATGTTGATCGGACCGGAGAGCTCGTCGCCGCTCGAGCCGCCGTCTCCGCTCTGCGTACAGCCGGCGAGACCGAGCGCCCCGGCGCCGGCGATCGCCGCGAGCGATTTCCGCCGCGTGATTCCCGTTGCGTCCGCGTCGTGACTGGACTCCATTACGTGTGGGTGGACGAGTTCCGGTTAAGTAGTATGCTATGAACGGTACGTGGTGTCGCATACTCCCCAGTACGGCTATATGCTTCCACATATTCTATATAGTAGTATATACTCCCGAAGAGCGACGGTCGGCGGGGAGAGACGGCGGCGCGCGGCTCCTCGGCGCCGGATCGGGGCGAAACCGGGACGTGGTTTTAAGTCCTCGTACCGGGAGAACCCGGACGAATGACGCCTCCCACGACCGACGGGCCGCCGGCGCCGACGACCTCCCGGGAGGAGGCGTGGGTGGCTCACGCCGCACTGCTCGACGCCGCGCGGAGCGCGACCGACGACGAGGCACCGTACCACCGCCCGATCGAGTCGTTAGAGCGGGGCGCGGCGCTCGACGACGAGGGCGTCGCCCTGCTCCGCGACGCGCTCGTCGACTACCTCGGCGACGCGCCGGTCCGCGACCGCGCCCCCGGGCGAGCGCTGTTGCGGCGCACGGACGAGGCGACGGACCGGCGGTCGCGGCGAGCGTAGGGACGGCGGTCGCGGCGAGCGTCTCGGTCCGGCGGCTCCGACGGACCGAGTCCCCACGCTACGATCCGACCTCCACCGCCTCGATCAGCAGCTCCGCCACGTCGACGATCTCGATCTGGTCCTCGAAGTCCCCCGTCTTCCGCCCGTCCTCGAACATCGTCGTACACATCGGACAGGCCACGACGAACTTCTCGATCGACGCCCCCGCGTCGGTGTCCTCGACGGCCTCACGGAGCCGCTCCTCGCTCGGCTTGACTTCCTCCTCGTGTTCGGTCCAGAGTCCGCCGCCGCCGCCGCCGCAGCAGAACGAGTCGTCCCGCGACCGGGGCATCTCGTGGAGATCGGCGCCGGTCGCCCGGATGAGCTCGCGGGGCGCCTCGTACTCGTCGTTGTACCGGCCGAGGTGACATGGGTCGTGGTAGGTGACGGTGTAGTCCAGCTCGTCGCCCGAGAGGCCGAGCCGGCCCGCCTCGACCAGCTCCTCGACCACCTGCGTCCAGTGGAACACGTCGACCGCGCCGTCAGCGTTCCACGGCTCCTCGCGCTCGAACGGCATCATCGGGTCGTCCGCGAACTCCGCGAAGTCGACCTCGGGGTACTCGTTTTTGATCGTGTTGTAGGAGTGCGGATCGGTACAGACGATGTTCTCGAACTCGCAGTCGGCGAACGTCTCGACGTGGTGGCCGGCGAGTTCGAGGTAGAGGAACTCCTCGCCGATCCGGCGGATGTCGTTGCCGTCCGTCTTCTCGTCGTCAAAGAGGATGCCGAACGACACGTCCGCCTCGTCGAAGAGGCGGGCGAGCGCACGCGCGACCTTCTTGTTCCGGTCGTCGAAGCTCGGGTAGTCGCCGACGTACCAGAGGTACTCCACCTCGGTCTCGCGGGCGTCCGGGACCTCGACGCCGTCGAGGTCGTCGGCCCAGTCGCCGCGGGTCGCCTGGGAGTCGCCGAAGGTGTTCCCCTTCTGCATCACGTCTTGGAACACGTCTTGGAGGTTCGAGTCGACCGCCCCCTCGTCGACGAGCTGGCGGTTCATTTTCGTGAAGGAGGTGAGGTGCTCGATGTCGACCGGGCAGGCGTCCATACACGCCATACAGGACATACAGGACTCCATCGACTCGGCGTCGATGACGCCGCCCTCGTCGGCGACGATGGGGACCGTGCCGCCGTCGGTCGCCGCGGGACCGCCTCCGCCGCCCGAGCCGGCCACCGGGTCGTCGCTCACCGACTCGCGGTACGACTTCAGATCGAGGATGACGTTCCGCGGGTCGAGATTGCGCCCGACCGTGTCGGCGGGGCAGGCGTCGGTACACCGGCCGCACTTCGTACAGGCGTCGCCGTCCATCAGCTCCTTCCACGTGAAGTCGTCGAGCGACTCCGCGTTCGTGTGGTCGAGGTCCGCGGGGACGTTCGGGAGCCGCGCGCCCGCCTTCTCGTCGCGGGCGACGACGTTGGCGAACGACGAGATCATGTGGAACGGCTTTGCGTAGGGGATCCACGCCACGAACGCGAACGCCAGCAGCGAGTGGCTCCACCAGAGTACGCCGTATATCGCCTCGGCGCCCGCGGCCGTGAGCCCGGCCGACTCCAGCCCGGTCGCGAGCGCCATCCCGACGAAGCTCACCGTCTCGGTCGCCCGCCCCGGCTGGCCGACCATGCTCACGCCCTCGACGACGAAGCCGCCGACGCCGAGCAGGAACAGCGTCCACACGAACGCGTCGTCCTCGAAGGAGGTGTGTTTTCCCCAGAGCCGCCCCTCGCGCTGCCGGTAGCGGCGGTACGCGGCCATGCCGACGCCGACGACGAACAGCAGGCCGAACGCGTCGACGGCGAACTGGTACGCGAGGTAGAAGTCGCCGACCCAGAAGGACTCGCCCGTGAGCGGACGGTAGAGGTCGATGTCGATCCCGAGGATGGTCGTCGCGACGAGCAGGACGAGGAACCCCCACAGCACGAACGTGTGCATCACGCCGGTGTAGAGGTCCCCGTCGAACTGGTTCTCGTTCGCGAGGACGGTCTTCGTCGCCCCGATCACCCGTCCGGGGAGGTCCGACAGCCGGTCTCGCGGGTCTTCGCTCCCGCGCGCGTACGCCGCGAACCGCGCGTACACGCCGTATAGGAAGACGAGGATCGCGACGACGGCGAGCCAGTAGAACGCGGCCTTCCCCACCGGACCGATGGTCCAGAAGGTTTCGCGGGTGGCCGCCTGTAAGGGAGTCATGATCGATCACCGGGATACGGCCGGGTTAAAACTTGCCACAGCGCAGCGGCCGCCGCGCGGCGTTCGCGCGAATCGAAGGGCTCCCGCCGCGGGGGAGATCCCGGTCCGCGCAAGCGACGACGGCTCAGACGGCCCGAAACAGCGCCGCCGCCAGCAGCGCTCCCGCGAGCGCCAGCGCTGGCGCGTCGATCCGGGTGAGCGTCAGCCGCGGCAGCGTCGGGTTCCACGCGAAACAGCGGGCCGAGAGCGCCGTGGAGAGGCGGTCCGCGCGCCCCAGCGTCCGGGTCGCGCCCGCGACGGCGACGCGCTCGATCCGGTCGACGAGCGGGCGTTCGGTGCCGAGCCGGGCCGCCGACGCCTCCCTGACCGCCGTGATCTCCCGCCGGAGAACCGGGAGGAACCGGAAGACGAGCGAGACGCCGACGCCGAGGAACACGCCGGGGCGACCCGGGACGGTCCGCTGGATCGCCGCGCGCGACTCCCGGACCGTCGTGGTACGGACGTACGCCGCGCTGACGACGACGACGAGCAGCACGCGGTAGCTCGACAGCGCCGGGTAGACGGCCGCTCCCGGGTCTATCGCCGGCGGAGACAGCTCGATCGTCGCGACGAGCGGCGCGGCGACGAGGAAGGGGAGGATGACCCTGAACGAGCGGACGACGCCGGCGAGCGACAGCGACGCGAGCCGGGCGACCGCGAGCGCGAGGACGGACAGGACGGCGAGCCCGCGGGGGGTCGTGTACGCGAACGCCGCGGCGGCGAACGCGACCTGAACGGCGATCTTCGCCCGGGGGTCGAGCCGGTGCGCGACAGTCGAGCCGGGGACGTAGCCGATCATCGCGTGTCGGACTCGCCCTCGAGGCGCTCGCTCGCCGGGACGTGGACGTCGAGCGCGGGGAGTTCGGCGCGCGCCGCCTCGGGCGGGGCGTCCAACGCGATCGACCCGTCGGCGAGCGCGATCACCCGGTCACACCGGTCGATCAGGCCGCGCAGGTCGTGAGTGACGACGACGATCCCCGTTCCGTCGGCCGAGAGCGACGCGAGGTGAGACAGCAGCGAGCGACGGGCGGGCTCGTCGAGCCCCGAGAACGGCTCGTCGAGGACGAGGTGGTCCGGCTCCATCGCCAGCGCGCCGGCGACCGCGACACGGGCCTTCTCGCCGCCGGAGAGCGCGTCGATCCGCTCGTCGCCCCGCCCGGCGAGGTTGACCGCGTCGAGGGCGGTCGCCACGCGTCGGTCGATCTCGTCGTGGGACAGACCGAGGTTCTCGGGGCCGAACGCCACGTCGGCCGCGATCGTCGCGGCGACGAAGCTGTCCGCCGGGCGTTGGAACACCATCCCGACCGCCGTCCGCGCCGCGACGAGGTCCGCCTCGGCCGGGACGCCGTTGACCCGGACCTCTCCCTCGGTGGGCGAGAGCAGGCCGTTGAAGTGACGGACGAGCGTCGTCTTGCCAGAGCCGTTCGGGCCGGTGACGAGGAGGAACTCGCCGTCGTCGACGGAGAGCGAGACCGAGTCGAGCGCGACCGCCCCGTCGAACGCGTGCGTGAGGTCGCTGACGGCGATCACGCCGGGTCAGGCAGCCGCGATCGCGTCGTTCTTGACGATGCCGACGGCGGCGGCAATCTTGACCGCCTCGACGGGGACGAAGGCGAGCGAAGAGACGAGGAACGCCTGCCACAGCGACGCGTACCACGGGTCGTACTGTATCACCGCGAAGCCAACCGTGCCGAACCCGTAGATGATCGCGGTCCCGGCGACCATCGCTCCCACGAGGACCGGCGTCGGGACCGCGTCGACCTCGGAGAGGCTCGTCCCGCGGTGGGCGACGAGCCCGATCACTCCCGCGGCGAAGGGGTACGACCAGAGGAACCCGAGCGTCGGGCTGGCGATCAGGTAGCTGATCCCCGCGGTGCCGCCGGAGAAGACCGGCGCGCCGACCGCGCCGGCGGCGAGGTACAGGACCATCGAGAGCGACCCCCACACCGGGCCGAGCATGATCCCCGCGAGGAACACGCCGAGGACTTGGAGCGTGATCGGTACCCCTGCCGAGAGCGGGTTCGGGAAGGAGACGTACGCGAACGCCCCGACGAGCGCCGCGAACAGCGCGGCGCGAGCGAGGTTCGTCGCCGCCTCGTCGCCGACGAGATCGACGGACTCCGTGTTCGTTGCCATGACTCAACGGACTCGTAAACCCACTTCAACGTAGCGGTTTACGAGCTCTGGGCGGGCGGGCAGCGCAGCCGGACGTCGAGTCGAGCACTTCGGGACTCTCTCGATAATCTCCGGATAATAACGTTCATCCCTACCCGGCGTCCACGACGCGAGTATGCCGAAGATAAGCGTCGAGATCCCGGCGGAGCTGCTTGCCGACCTCGACGACCACGTGGGCGACGACGGGAAGTTCGTGAACCGCAGCGACGCGGTGCGCGCGTCGATCCGGAAGACCCTCGACCTGCTCGACGAGATCGACGCCCGCCACGACCGGCTCGACGACGACCCGGCGACGGCGGCGGGGTTGGAGAGGAGCGAGTCAACGGGGGAGACCGATGAGTAGTCGGACGGCGGCCGGCGGGAACGGGCCCTTCCGGACCGACCCGCTGGACCGGACGGCGGTCGCGGCGGTGGCGCTTATCACGCTGTTCACGGTCGCGCTCGGGACCGCGCAGCTCACCGCAGCGAAGGTGCTCGCGCTGCCGCTCCCGTTCGCGCTGCCGGTGGTCGGCGCGGAGATCCTGCTGCCCGGCGCCGCGCTCGCGTACGCGCTCACGTTCCTCGCCTCCGACTGCTACGCGGAGCTGTACGGCCGGCGCGCGACGCAGGTGGTCGTCAACGTCGCGTTCCTCGCGAACTTCCTCGTGTTAGCGCTGGTGTGGTCGACGCTCGCGGCGCCCGGTGTCGACCCCGAGGTGTCCGCCGCCTTCCAGGCGGCGCTCGGACCGGCGGCGAACATCGTCGCGGGCAGCCTGCTGGCGTACGTCGTGAGCCAGAACTGGGACGTGTTCGTGTTCCACGCGATCCGCGACCGCACGGGCGAGGGAATGCTGTGGCTCCGCAACATCGGCTCGACCGCCACGAGCCAAGCGATAGACACCGCCATCTTCGTCGGCGTCGCCTTCTACGCCGCCCCGCTCTTGCTCGGGGTCGGGCCGGTGTTCGACCCGCCGGCGCTGCTCGCGCTCGGACTGGGTCAGTACCTGCTGAAGCTCGCGATCGCCGTCCTCGACACGCCGGTCGTCTACCTGATCGTCGGCGCGGTCCGTGACTGACTGCTTTCGACGGCGTTCGACCGCGTTTCGTCGCTTTTCGCCTCGCTCGCTGCTCAAGCGACCGCCAGCGCCCGCGCCGGGCGGTCGGGGAGATCGACCGGGACCTGCTCGAAGGAGTCGCCGGCGTCGCGGGTCACGAAGAGCCCGCGGTTCGAGAGCGCCCAGATCTCGCCGCCGGACCGCCCGGCCGCGAGGACCGCTCGATACGTCCCCTCCCCGGTCGGAACGCCGCGGTCGTCGAGGCGCTCGAACGCGCCCGCGTCGCCCGTCGCCCCCGTCCCCTCGTCCTCCTCTTCCCCGCCGCGACGGTAGCGGTACAGGTGCGCCTCGCCGCGGCGGTGGGCGGCCGTCGCGCCCCGGGCCGCGCTGACCACGGCGGTGTCCGGGTCCCCGGGGTCGACCGCGAGCCCCCAGACGTAGCCGTGGTCGAGGCCGGCGTCGCGGACGCGCCACGAGTCGCCGCGGTCGTCGCTCTCGGCGAAGCCGTCGCCGGCGGCGGCGTAGACGCGGTCGGGGGCGTCCGGGTGCGTCGCCATCGCGTGGGTGTCGCGGCGCGACCCCGGCGGGCGGTCGGTCCACGTCGCGCCGCCGTCGGCCGTCACGGCGAGCGCACCCGCCTCGATCCCGAGGAGCCAGCGGTCCGGATCGGCGGGACAGGGTTCGATCCACCGGACGTGGTGCGTGTCGGGTCGCGGCGGGAACGACCACTCGGACGCCGAGGGCAGGTCGGTCAGCCCGCCGACCAGTGCCGCCGTCTCGCCGCCGTCGACGGAGCGGTACGCGCGCGAGGGCTCCGTGCCGATCCAGACGACCGAGGGGTCGTGCGGGCTCGTCGCGACCGCGGTGACCGCGTCCGGGCCGGACCCCTCGGGACCGAGCATCGACGCGGCCGCGCCCGCGAACCGCTCGCCGCCGTCGACGGAGCGGAACAGCCCCGCGTCGAAGGTCCCGGCGAGGACGCGCGGACCGCGGGTTCCGGCTCCCGCCGCGCCGTCGCCGGGGTCCGCGACGGAGAGACAGTCGACGCGCTGGCCGGAGAGGCGAGTCTCGACCGCGCCGGTCGCGGGGTCGACGATCCGGAGCCCGTCGTCGTACGCCGCGTAGACGCGCATGGTTCGACGTTCGTCGGGAGGGCTCAAAAGCGTACGCCGGTCGCCGAGAGGAACGAGTCGCCTAGGGAGGGCGAGAGTCGTCGTCGGAACCGGGCGCCGGCGCGCCGCGAACCGGGTCCGCGAGCGCAAGAGACTTACCGCCGCCACCCGTGTGAACTGTACGCATGGATCTTCGCGTTCAGGGGGACGTTCCTCCCGACCCGTTTCTCGGCGCCGCGGACCTCTTCGAAACCGAGCGCTCCGTGGAGGCGCCGGTCCGCGTCGTGGTCCGCGAGGACCCCGACGAGCGGACGTGGGCCGGCCACTACGACGACCACCACGTCCTGAACGTCTCCCGGCGGGCCGCCACGAGCGCGATGGCGCGCGAACTGGCGATCCACGAGCTCGCGCACATGGCCCGGTACGAGGAGGGACACCCCTCGCACCTTCAGTCCACGGAGGAGGCGTTGTACCTCGGTCTCTCCGGTGAGAAGGTCGAGCGCCGCAAGCTCGCGCACTGCTACCAGATCGCGAACCACATGAAAGACATCTACGCCGACGACATCACGCTCTCGGTGGCGCCCGCGAACAAGCTCCTCGGCTTCCTCGAATCGACGCTGGCGGCCGCGGTCGCGGACCGCCCCGACGTGTCTCGTACCGGTTCACCGCCGGTGACGGCGGGCGCCGACCCGGAGATCACCGCCGTCAACGCCGCATTCGCGCTCGCCCTCGTGGAGCGACACGACATCGCTGGTCCCGACCACCGCATCTACGACCTCGCGCGCGCGGCCGGCAGCGACACCGACGCCGTCGACGTGGACGCGTTCAAAGCACGGTTCCTGGACCTCGGTCACGACCCCTCGGAGAGCGACTACCGGAAGGCGCTCGTCGCGGCCGCCCGCGCGTACGCCGTTTGAAAGCCGGGGAGGCGTGGGGCTGTGGTGCGGCAGGAGGTTTGGCGGTGGTCTTCGCCGCTTCGGTGATGGCTGTTTATAAGTGAACGGCTGGATCTTCTGGTGTTCGTACTGACAATCGCGGTCAGCTACCCACAGACAATCGCATCGAACTCCGAAGATGTCGTAGGCCGCGACTATTCCGCGTCGTTCCGAGCGGGCCCGCCCTCGCCGTCCGTCTCCGCCGCCTCGCTCTCGTCGGTCAAGTCGGTGGCCTCGACCGGGGCGCTCGAGTCCGCCGCCCCCGCGTCGCCGTCGAGGACCGTCACGCGCGCGGACATGATGCGGGTGTTGTCGACGCGCTCGATACGGATCCGGATCTCGTCGAACTCGATCTCTTCGCCCTCCTCGACGAGGCGCCCGGCGCGGTTGAACACGAAGCCCGCGAGCGTCTCGAACTCCTCGCCCTCCGGGAGATCGATCCCGAGGATCTCGTTGACCTCGTCGATGTTCACCTCGCCCTGGACGACCGCGACGTTGTCGTCGACGAACTCCACCGGCGCCTCCTCGTCGCCCTCGAGGATCTCGCCGACGATCTCCTCGACCATGTCCTCTAAGGTGATGATCCCCTCCGTGGTGCCGAACTCGTCGATGACCGTCACCATCTGGAGGCGGTTCTCCTGCATCTCCGCGAGCAGCTCGTCCGCGTTCTTCGACTCCGGGACGTGGAGCGTGGGCTTGACGACGCGCTCGAGGGAGGGCTGGCCCTCGGAGTAGCGCAGTTCGCGGACCAGATCGCGCACCGTCACCACGCCGATGATGTTGTCGAGGTTCCCCTCGTAGACGGGGACGCGCTCGTGGTCGGCCTGGATACACGTCTCGATCGCCTCCTCGACGGAGTCCTCCTTCGCGACCGCGGTGACGTCGAGCCGCGGCGTCATCACCTCCTTGGCGATGGTGTTGTTGAACCGGAAGATGCGGTCGAGCATCTCCCGCTCCTCCTCCTCGATGACGCCCTCGCGCTCGCCCGTCTCGATGATGTCCTGGATCTCGTCGCGGGTGACGTACGTCGACTCGATGGCCGCCGAGCCGCCGATGACGCTGTTGACGCCCTTGACGATGTAGTCGAAGAGGACGACGAGCGGGTAGAGGGCGTACTCGGAGGCCTTCAGCGGGCGGGCGATCCGCAGCGCCCACGACTCGGTGTTCTCGACGGCGTACGACTTGGGTGCGCTCTCGCCGAAGATCAGCACGAGCGTCGTGATCCCGAAGGTCGTCGCCAGCACCGACTGCCCCCG
Source organism: Halorubrum sp. GN12_10-3_MGM (assembly GCF_005435235.1). Taxonomy (NCBI): domain Archaea; kingdom Methanobacteriati; phylum Methanobacteriota; class Halobacteria; order Halobacteriales; family Haloferacaceae; genus Halorubrum; species Halorubrum sp. GN12_10-3_MGM. The sequence goes on along the minus strand of NZ_SGUB01000004.1, from coordinate 149,714 downwards.
CGAGAGGTAGATCCCGAACAGCGCGGTGGCGATGGAGGTCATCGCCACGTTGACGATGTTGTTCCCGACGAGGATCGTCACCAGCAGGCGGTGGGGGTTCTGTTTCATGTCGCGGATCGTCTTCGCCCCCGTCACCCCCTCGTCGACGAGGCTATCGATGCGGTGTTGCTGCAGCGAGAACATCGCGATCTCGGACGAGGAAAAGAACGCCGAGAGCCCGATGAGAAGCATAATCGCAACGACACCGAGGGCGGTCACGACCTCTTGACCCGGCATCGGTATCTGGAGGACATCGACCACCGGCGCACTAGACGACAAGCCCATGTTCGTTTGTCATCCGTCGGCCCGCGATTAAAGCGTTCCCTTCGACTAACCCGGAAGCGACCCGACCGCCGCGGAAACGGTCGCCGTGCCGCGCACCCGAACGCGCCCACCGGTGCGCGCGGTGCCCCGAATCGTCGCCGACTCGGATCCGCCGACACCGAGGGTGCCGCTGCCGACACGATTACCCGTCTCGCGGGCGAATCGCGAGGCATGACCGAGCCACAGATCACCCTGTACCGGCTCCAAGCGTGTCCGTACTGCGAGCGCGTGGTCCGGACGCTGAACGAACTCGACGTGGCGTACCGCTCCCGATACGTCGAGCCGATGCACTCGGAGCGCAACGTCGTCAAGCGCGTCTCCGGCGCGCGGAGCGTCCCGGCGATCGTCGACCGCGAGACGGGCGTGACGATGTCCGAGAGCGCGAACATCGTCGAGTACCTCCGCGGCACGTACGGCGACGCGGCGGCCGACGGCGGCCGCGCGGTCGACGCCGAGGGAGGTGCCTGAGATGCCCGACTTCGACGTCGTCTCTCTCCCGGAGACCGACCACGTCGAGGAGGGCGACGCGGCGCCCGACTTCACCCGCCCGCTCGTGAACGGCGAGTACTGGGAGGACCGCTCGCTCGCCGACGTCGTCGACGGGCCGACGCTCCTCCTCTTCCACCCGATGGACGGCGCGTTTCAGGGGACGTACCTCTACAACACGGTCGACGACCACAGGTGGAGCGACGAGGTCGACGTCCTCGGCGTCTCGATCTCGACGCCGTACGCCCACAAGCGCCTGCTCGCCGACCGCGGCGACGGCGTCCGCATCTTCTCTGACCCGGGCGCGGGCGTGATCGAGGAGTACGGCCTCGCGCACGACATCGACGGCATGACGGGGGTCACGGAGAGTCGTCCCGCCGTCTTCCTCCTCGACGCCGACCGAACCGTCGAGTACGCGTGGGTCGCGGGCGAACACCCCGCGTTCCCCGACGCCGAGGCGATCGACGACGCGGTCGCGAACCTCGTCGACTGATACCCTCGCGCTCCGCGGCCGCGTCGTCTCCCGGCGGGCGTCGGTGGGGGCGGCAACGTCCACTCGTCACGCTTTTTCAACTCGGCACCGAATAGCCGCACGTGACCGCCGATACGAGCGACGACGGACCGGACCGATCCGACGAGCTGCGCGCGGCGGCCGCCGCCGTCGACCGCGGCGACCTCGTCGTCTACCCGACCGAGACGGTGTACGGGCTCGGCGCGGACGCGCTCGATCCCGACGCCGTCGAGCGCGTCTTCGACCTGAAGGGCCGCGACCGGTCGAATCCGCTCTCGCTCGGCGTCGCGAGCGTCGACGACGCCCTCCGCCACACCCGCCCGACGGAGCGGGCGGTGGCGTTCGCCCGGGCGTTCCTCCCGGGGCCGGTGACCGTCGTCGTCGAGCGCGGCGACGGCGTGCCGGACGCGCTCACCGCCGGCCGCGACCGCGTCGGGATCCGCGTGCCGGACCACGACCTCGCGCGGGCGCTCATGGCCGAGACCGGTCCCCTCACGGCGACGAGCGCCAACGTCTCCGGGACCGGCAGCGTCACCGACCTCGGCGACCTCGACGACCGGGTCCGCGACGGGGTCGCCGCCGTGATCGACGGCGGCGAGACGCCCGGCACCGAGAGCACGGTCGTCGACCCCGAGGCGGGGACGATCCACCGCCGCGGGGCGATGGCGGGCGCCATCGAGGCGTGGCTGGCGGACCCGCCGGTAGACGGGTAGAAGCGCCGGCGAGAAGCGGTCGGCGCGTTAGACGGAGAGGTCGCCTTTCGCCTTGATCACGTCGAGGTCCCCGGCGTCGACCGTCTCGACGTCGAGCCAGTGGGGGACGTACTCGCGTTTGTCGTAGGCGTCGCGCTCGTCCTCGGTGCCGACGGTACACCATAGCTGGGGCTCGTCCGGGCCGTGCCAGCCCCCCTGGACGTTGATACCGAAACAGACCAGCTCCTCGCCGTCGTGCTCGATCACCGCGTCCTTCCGGATGTCGGGGTCGCCGCGGATGATGAGGTGTTTCATGTGCCGGCGTTTGCGTGTTCCGGGCTTAATCGCTTCGATACCGCGAATCGACGGGCGTCGGGGCGCGACCGCGAACGTCGATTCCGATCAGCCGGAGTAGTAGTACTCGCCGTCGCGCTTCTGCTGGCTGTCGAGCTGTGAGCCCGGCTTATTGATCCGGGGGCGTCCGGTGCGCTCGTCGCGGCGGAAGGTGATCTCGAGGTCGGCGAGGAACTCGTTCATGCCGTCGCGCATGTCCTGCGGCGGCGCCGCGCGGCCGCGCTCGGCCGGCTCGCCGTCGAACACCATCAGCCGGTCGGCCAGCAGGTCGATCATGTAGATGTCGTGGTCGATCACCATCACCGTCGCGTCGTGGTTTTCGGCGTACCGGCGGATCGCCGTCGTCGCCCGGATGCGCTGCTCCACGTCGAGGTGGGCCGAGGGCTCGTCGAGCAGGTAGAGATCGGCGTCGTCGGAGAGACAGGCCGCGATGGCGACGCGCTGACGTTCCCCGCCAGAGAGATCCGAGAGGTTCTGCTCCATCACGCGCTCCAACTGGAGGGGCTGGGCGATCTCGGTGTTCCAGTAGGAGGAGCCGAACTCGTCGGTGATCGACGAGAGGAACGCGTCGACCCGCATGTGCTGGTCGATGTCGATGTACTGCGGCTTATAGGAGATGTCGAGCGCGAAGTCGAGCTCGCCCTCGTCGGGCTCCAAGTCACCCGTGAACAGCTGCGCGAGCGTGGACTTCCCGATCCCGTTCGGGCCGACGACGCCCAACACCTCGGAGCGGTTGATCTCGCCGCCCTCGACGCGGAGCTCGAACTCGCCGTCGCCGTACGACTTCCGCAGGTCCGGGTACTCGATCAGCGTCTCGCTCCGGGAGGCGACCCGCGGCGCGTGCTCCTCGAAGGTGATCGCCGACGGGCGGATCCGCATGTTCTCGTTGTCGAGGTACCCCTTCAGGTACTCGTTGATCCCCTTCCGCACCGACTTCGGGTCGGTGATGACCCCGTACGCGCCGGGCTCCCCGTACGCGACGTGGAGGGTGTCGGCGAGGAGGTCGAGGATGGCGAGGTCGTGTTCGACGACGAGCATCGACCGGTCGGCCGCGTCGTCGTCGGCGAGCTCGCGGATGAGCCGGGCGACGATCATCCGCTGGCCGATGTCGAGGTACGGCGTGATCTCGTCGAGGAAGTAGAAGTCGGCGTCACGTGCGAGGCACGCCGCGATGGCGACGCGCTGGAGCTCGCCGCCCGAGATGGAGTCGATGTCCTGGTCCATCACCGGGCGGATGTTGAGGCGGTCGACGAGATCGTCGAGCGCGCCGCGCTCGTCGGTCCGCTCCAGGAGTTCGCGGGTGTTCCCGTCGAACTGGTTCGGGATCTGGTCGACGTACTGCGGCTTGCGCGCGACCGTCACGTCGCCGTCGCGGAGCGATTCGAGGTAGCTCTGGATCCCGGTGCCGCGGAAGCGGTCGAGGACGCGCTCCCAGTCGCCGTCGGCGGCGTGGTCGCCGAGGTTCGGGACCATCTCGCCGGCGAGCGCGTGGACGGCCGTGGACTTCCCGATCCCGTTCGGACCGAGGATACCGGTGACGCTGCCCGGCTCCGGCGTGGGGAGGCCGTACAGCGAGAAGGCGTTGTCGCCGTAGCGGTGGACCGGGTCGTCGTCGAGTTCGGAGGGGAGGTTGATGATCTCGATGGCGTCGAACGGGCAGGAGTTGACGCAGATGCCGCACGTCTCGCCGAGACAGATCTCCTCGGAGATGTGGATCTGGTCCGGATCGCCTTCTTCGGCGTCCTCGCCGCGCTCCGTGATACACTCCTTGCCCGTCCGGTTGGGCGGGCAGTCCTTCATACACTCGTAGTTACAGCGGTCGGGCTGACACCGGTCGAGGTCCACGACCGCGATACTGTCGTCCGCCATCTCAGACCCCCAGTTCGACGCCGGACGTCAGGAGGACGGTGTAGCTGATGAACCAGAGGGTGAACGTGAGAAACGCGACGTAGAGGTTGTCTTTGACGCCGAAGTCCCCGACGCCGACCGCTTTAAATATCGGGTACTGCGCGATGACGAACGCCCCGAGCACGAACACCGCGGTCGTGCTCGCGGCGGAGGCCGGATCGGTGCCGACGTAGACGGCCGAAACGACGCCGGCGGCGATCCCGGCGAGACAGCAGATGGTCGTGACGACCACGCCGCGCGCGTGGTCGGAGAGGCCCGAGTCGTCGCTCATGCCTTCGGATCCGCGAGCGCCCGTGAAAAGCCGTTCGTTCCCGCCGCCGGCCGCGACCGCGACGGGAGTACCGCGGGGACATCCGCCGGGTCGGTCCGGCGCGCGTCGCCCCGGCCGAGGCGCGCGCGAGCCGAATCGCTGACTGACTGGTCAGTCCAGCGGGGAGAAATAGGGCCATATTGCCGGTTTGTACCGCGGAAAGCGGCGTATATCTCCGGTATGCGGCGGTTCAGCGGCAATGCTCCATCAACATTTATGAGCGTGTGCGGTTTCGAATCGTAACGATGGAAGGAACTCAAACGGAGGGCCTCGACGACCTCCCGCCGAGCGCCAAACTCGTCTTCAAGGTGCTCGAGTACAACGGACCGTTGACCCAGAAGGGGATCGTCCAGGAGTCGATGCTGTCGGCCCGCACCGTCCGGTACGCGCTCGAACGGCTCGAGGGGATCGGCGTCGTCGACGAGGACGTCTACTTCGCGGACGCCAGGCAGAACCTCTACAAGCTCACGGAGCCGGCTCAGGAGTTCACCGCCGACGAGAACGAGGCCTCCTGTACGGCCGACTGACGGGATCTTCCGATCGTCGGTGCGGTTCCGATCGCCCCCCTTCTCGCGGCGGCCCGATGCGGTCCCTATGACTCCGGACGCTCCGCGCCACGTGCGCCGCTGACGGCGGTCGCGATCGTGAGGACGACCGCGACCGACAGCGCCGAGGTCGCCGCCAGCACGAACGCCAGCAGGAGGAACCAGACGTCCGGTCCGAAAAGCGGGTACTCGCGCGTGTCGATCACGGGGCCGAGCAGTTCGAGGGTCCTGACGAGGTACAGCAGGACCGCGAGCAGCGCGCCAGCCGCCGCCCCCACTCGGACGTTGCGGTAGAACGACAGCGACTCAAGGAGAACCAGCATCGGGGGCTTCGAACTGTCCTCGCTCACGGGTAGCCGTACGGTCGGCGGCCGCAAAGAGTCATCGGAACGCGACCGAGGCCCCCGGAAGCGGGGGGCGACGAGGCCGATTCGAAGCGGACGGGCGGCCCGTTGACCGAGCCTCGACGACACGGGGAGAGGATATCCTACACGATCGAAACGGACGTATGAAGGCCTGACAGCGTCAGTGACAGTCGTAAAGTGGATCGGCGGGAGAGGAGGCGTATGGCCAAACTGGTGCTGTCCGCGTTCCCGATGATAGACCCGGAGACGTACCGCGAGGTGCTCGCGGACGCGGTCGACGAGCCGGTCGAGATCGAAGTCGCGGAGCTGGGCTCGACCGAGCGGCTGATCGACGCGGCCTCGGGGGCCGACGCTGTTGTCACCGACATCAACACGCCCGTCACGGAGGCGGCGCTCGACGCCACGGACCTCGACGTCGTGGTCCGGTCGGCGGTCGGCGTCGACAACATCGACGTGGAGGCGGCCGCGGAGCGCGGCGTCACCGTCACCCGCGTCCCGGACTACTGTACCGACGAGGTCGCGACGCACTCGGTGACGCTGCTCCTCGCGTGCCTGCGGTCGCTGAAGCCGTACGACGACGCCGTCGCGGGCGGCGGGTGGAGCTGGGAGGCCGGCGCGCCGATCCGGCGCGTGAGCGCGTCGACCATCGGGCTGCTCTCGTTCGGGCCGATCGCGCAGCGCGCCGCCGAGCAGCTCTCCGGGTTCGACGCGGACCTCGTCGCGTACGACCCGTTCGTCGGTGCCGACGAGATGGCCGAGTACGGCGTCGAGGAGGTCGATTTCGAGGCGCTGTTCGACCGGGCCGACCACGTCGGCGTCTACGCCCCCCTGACGGACGCGACCCGGGGAATCGTCGACGCTGACGCGCTGGCGCGCCTCGACGAGGACTCGGTCGTCGTCAACGTGAGTCGCGGTCCGGTCGTCGACGCCGACGCGCTGCTCGACGCCCTGGAGGCGGACGAGATCAAGGCCGCCGGCCTCGACGTGCTCGCCGAGGAACCGCCGGAGGACGACCCACTCGTCGGGCGCGACGACACGGTCGTCACGCCGCACGCGGCGTGGTACAGCGAGGAGGCGAAGGACGACCTCAACCGGAGCGGCGCGGCGGACGTGGCGGCCGTCCTCAACGGCGAGACGCCGGCCGGCCGGGTCGACCCCGACGCGGACTGGCTGTAGTTCGGCGCCGTCGACGGCGCAGGTGCTCCGTCTACAGGCGGTCGAGGGCGTCGAAGTCGTCGTCGTCCGAGTCGCCCGCGTCGTCGAGAACCGGGGAGTCGCTCCCGCCGTCGCCGTCGGGGTAGTTCGCGTCGAGCCCCGCGGCCAAGCCGACCCCGAGGTCGTAGGTGTCGCGGACCGTCTGCGCGAGGACGCCGTCGCGGTCGAAGACGACGTAGACGGCGACGAACTCGTACTCCGCGGGGCGCAGCACGAACACCTCCCGCGGGTCGTCGTCGTCCCGCGAGTCGTTCACCCGCGCGACGAGCGGTTCGATCGGGAGCCGCCCGGTTCGGACCTCCTCGAAGGTGTCGCTGCCGGGCGCATCGGCGAAGAGGTAGAGCGCGCCGTTCGGATCGCCGTCGTTCGACCGGGTCGTGATCGAGCCGACGGGCTCGCCGTCCGCGCGGATCTGTCGCCACGTCTCGACGGCCGCCTCGAACATCCCCTCCACGTCGTCGGCGAAGCGGAACCGGGTCTCGCGGACGACCTCGACCTCGCGGAATCGCGCGGAGCCGTCGGTCCACGCCAGCGTCGCGTCGACGACGAAGCCGGGACGGAGCGCGTCGACGGCGTCCGCGAGGTCGCCGTCGTATCCCTCGGCGGTGGCGTACAGCGGGTCGTACCGGTCCGCGGCGTCGGGGTCCGTCGGATCGACCGGCTCGTCGGCGAGTTCGACGAGGACGAACTCCTCGGCGTCGTCGACGCCGCTCCGAGCCGCGTCGTCGTCGATGTCCGGCCGCTGGCGCCGGTCGTGGACGCGGAACCGGCCGCTCGTCGTCGGGTTCATGCCCGAGGGAACGGGTGGCGGGCGGAAAAGACGGTCGGAAGCGGGCGCCGAAACCGGCGTCGGCCGACCGCGGATCCGTGTCGTTATGGGGCGGGCGGCCCAATGAACCGGTAAATGGGGATCCTCGAGGACAAGTCGAACGCCCGGCTCTTCTACAAGTACCTCTCGAAGGTGTACGACCAGATCAACCGCTTCAACTGGAACGAGGAGATGCGCGCCGAGGCGCTCTCGTGGCTGGAGTTCGGCGACGACCCGACGGTGCTCGACGTCGGCTGCGGCACCGGGTTCGGCACCGAGGGACTGTTAGAGCACGCCGACGACGTCCACGGCCTCGACCAGAGCGTCCACCAGATGGAGAAGGCGTTCGAGAAGTTCGGGAAACACGACCGCGTCGACTTCTATCGCGGCGACGCCGAGCGGCTCCCGTTCCGCGACGACGCGTTCGACGTGGTCTGGTCGTCCGGCTCGATCGAGTACTGGCCGAATCCCGTCGAGGGGCTCCGCGAGCTCCGCCGCGTCGCGAAGCCCGGCGGACAGGTGCTCGTCGTCGGTCCGGACTACCCGAACAACCCGATCCTCCAGCGGGTGGCCGACGCGATCATGCTGTTCTACGACGCCGACGAGGCCGACCGGATGTTCGAGGCCGCCGGCTACGAGGAGTACGAACACCACATCCAGCAGGCGACGCCGCAGAGTCCGCGAGCGATCACGACCGTCGCTCGCGTTCCCGGCGGCGACGGAACGGACGACGGGTCGGGTTCGACCGCCGCCAACGCGGAACCCTCGGCGCCCGACGCCGAGTGAGAGCGCGGTTCCCGCGTCGCGCTCGCTTCAGCCCGCTTCGACGGACGCCTCCAGCGACGCGACCGGCTGCCCGTCGGCCGTGATGTCGACGGTGACCGTCCGGCCGGGTTCGAGCGTCGGATCGTTGGTGTCCGCGACGCGGAACGTCGCCGTCTCCCCGACGCGCAGCGTGTCGTCGCCGGCGGCGTTGAACGGACCGGTCGGCCCGGGGTGAAACCCGGCGGCCGAAAAGAACGGGAGCGGCGGCTGTTCGTCGAGCGGTTCGCCGTCGATGCTGACGCGGATCGTCACGGCCGAGACGTCGATCGGGTCGCCGCCGCGGTGATCGATCGCGATCCGATCGTCGGTCGCCGACAGCGACAGCACCGCCGACGGCGGCACCGTCGCGCTGGGACCGTCGAGCGCGGCGGCCGCGACACCGCCGGCCAGCACGACCGTGATCGCGATGAGCAGCACGCCCGCGACGGGCGCCATTCCCCGGCGGCGACGAGCGGCTGGTGGCACGGCGGTCCTGCGGCGGTTCCGTACAAAAGGGTCGGCCCGGGCGGCGGCGAGCGGGGGCGGAAACGCGGGCCGGAACGGGCGGTCCGGACCGGCGGAGACGATCCGGCCGACCGGTCACTCGTCGCCGACCGGCCTCGGGGTCGTCAGGGGTTCGATGTCGTCGAGAACGACGACGTACGGCTCGTCGACGACCGTGATCCGGTACGGCTCGGCGGGCGAGAGCGTCCGAACGACGCCGGCCCCGTCGGTGGTGCCGATCGCCCGACTGTCTCCCCCGCCGACGGACTTCGTGACGGTGACATCGGGGACCGGTTCGCCCGTCTCGTCGTCGAGGACGGTGACGGTCACCGGGCCGCCGGGGTAGGTCCGCTCGACGGTGACGTTGAACCCGTCGCCGGATGCGGTGACCGGTTCGCTGTCGGGGAACGCTGTCAGGCCGACCCGCTGGTGTTCGACGAACACCTGTTCCGTCCCGCCGCTGACGAACGTCTGGAGGGTGCCGAACTCGTGCGGGATCGTGATACGCTGGACCGAGCCCGCGCCGAACGCGTCGGGCTGGCGGAGCGCGGCCGTCTCAGGGTAGGCCGCCTCGGTCATCTCGATGGCCGCGTCGTTCGAGATGTCGCTGCCGCCGCGGTCCCAGCGGCCCGTGCGGAAGACCTCGCGGACGTACTCGTCCTCGACGACGGTCGCGAGCACGACGGCGCCCTGGCTCGACGCGACGTAGATGTCGCTCGGGGCGGACTGCCCGCGGGCGATGGCGAGGGCGCGGTCGCGGACCGGCCCCTCGTACACCTGTAGCGCCACCTGAAGCTCGTCGAGCCGACCGGGAGAGCTGAAGTCCTCCGTCGCGTCGGCGAGCGCGTCGATCGCGTCGAGCCGCTCGTCGTACTCCTTAGCGGTCGCCGCCACACGGACGAGTTCGTCGAGCAGTTCGCGGTCGGTGATCTCGCCGTCGGCGTGCGAGCTGAAGGCCTCCGACTGGCGGCTGTACAGCGCCACCTCGGCGCGCTCGACGCGGTTGATCTCCGCGAGGATCTGCTGTTGGCGCTCGACGTTCGTCTCGGTGCGCTCGATCCGGTCGACGACGGCCGCCGTCTCGAAGGCGGCGTCGGCGTCGGCGGTCGCGAACCCGAGCGACGATCCGAGGTCGGGGCCCCGGGTGGACGTGCTGACGCGCGTCGCCGCGCCCGACGGCGTCGAGAGCGTCCGGAGCGTGAGGTTCGCCGTTTCGATCTGCGGCGCGAGTTGGCTGGGGGTCGACGGGGAATCCGCCGAGGAGGCGAGATCGACGGACCGTGACGGGGATGTGGAGGGCGAGACGGGATCAACGGACTGCGCCGGGCCGGAAGGCGGGACGGAGGCGGCGGGCCGCGCCGGCTCTGAGGCGGGCGAAGCGCCGTCGGAGGCGGCGACGCCGGGGCCGGCGACGCCGGCGACCGGCGCCACGAGCAGCAGGACCGCGACCGCGGCGATCGGGAGGGCTCTCATCGTCTGCTGGTTCGCCCCGCGATACAAAAAATCCACCCACTGCGGTCGGTCACCGGCGCCGTGCGGGTCGGTGTCGCGGTCGACGGCGCGTCCGGCCGCGGACGTGAGTGGGAGTTCGACCGCGTTTCCCGTCGAAAAACAGCGTATGGAAAGCGTTTTGCCCGGCGCGCGAGTGGCCGGAGACGTATGCGGAACCCCGCCCTGCGCGCGTTCTTGGTCGCGATCGTCGCGCTCGCGTTGCTCGCGAGCGCCGGCGGCGCGGTCACCGGCGCGACGACGGCCCCCTCTCCCCTCGACGCGGAGGTCGCCCCGAACCACGCCGGGCCGCTCGACGGCTCGACCGACGTTCGGGGGTCTCTCGGCGGGGAATCAGCGGTTCGCCAACAGACCGACGACGCGATCACCTCGCCGTCGACGACCCGTATCCGACTCGCGTTGAACCCGGACCGGAGCGCCGACTGGACCGTCGCGGTGCGGTACTCGCTGGCCGACGAGAACGAGACCGACGTGTTCCGCACGGCCGGCGAGCGCTTCCGCGGCGGCGAGATCGGGCCGAACGCCGCGCTGTTCGAGGGATTCCGTCGGGAGGCGAGCCGCACCGTCGACCGGTCGATGTCTATCGAGGGCGTCGAGCGGGAGGTCGAGGTGTACGAGGACCCGAGCGAGTTCGACGTCGCCACCGAAGACGCCGTCGCCGTCGGTGAGTTCCGCCTGCGGTTCACCTGGACCGAGTTCCTCGCACAGGACGGCGAGAGCCTGATCCTCGGGGACGCGCTGACGACGCCGGGCAACGAGACGTGGCTGCGTAGCCTCGAGGCGAGCCAGACCCTGGAGGTGGCGACGCCGGAGGGGTACGCCGTCACCGGAACGCCGAGCACCGCCGTGACGCAGCTCTCCGACGGCGACGTGATAATCGAGGGCCCCCAGACGTTCGAGAGCGGCGACCCGGTACGGATCGTGTACGAGCCCGCCGGGGCGGGCGCTCCGTGGGGAATGCTGGCGGCCGCGATACTGCTCGGGGCCACGCTCATCGCCGGCAGCGTCGTCGGGTACCGCCGGATCACCGCCGAGGAGGACATCTCGGACGAGTCAGCCGCGACCTCCGAGACCGCGGACCCCGGCGGCGCCGACCGGAAGCCGATCGGTGCCGGCGACGGCGGTCCGGAAGACGACGGTTCGGGGGACGACCCCGGCGATTCCGTCGGAAAGGGGGAGGACGGCGACGACGGGCCGGACCTCTCGCTGCTCTCGGACGAGGAACGCGTCGAGCGGCTCCTCGACGAGAACGGCGGCCGGATGCGGCAGGCAGACATCGTCGCCGAGACCGGGTGGTCGGACGCGAAGGTCTCGCAGCTGCTCTCGGCGATGGCCGACGAGGGGCGCGTCGAGAAGCTCCGACTCGGCCGCGAGAACCTCATTTCGCTGCCCGACGGCGAGGACGAGACGGGCGGCGACGGCGAGGAGTAGGCGGAAGCGGCGACACCGAGGAGACAGCGACGGCGGCGACAGCGCCCGTTCGAGCGCCGAGCGCTGACCCGCGGAAGCGGAAACCGCCGGTCCGTCCTCGCCCGTTCCGAAAACCATTACAGGGCGAGCGACCGAGTAACGATCATGAAAGTTCTGGTGACCGTCAAGGAGGTCGCGGAGGCGGACGACGACTTCGCGATCGAGGGGACCGACATCGCCGAGTCCGACCTCGAGTACGATCTCAACGAGTGGGACGACTACGCCGTCGAGGCGGCGGTCCAGCTGGCCGAGGCCGGGATCGCGGACGAGGTCGTGACCGTCACCGTCGGGCCGGAGCGCTCGGAGGAGACAATCCGGATGGCGCTCGCGAAGGGCGCCGACCGCGCGGTCCGCGTCTGGGACGACGCGCTGGACGGCGGGTTCGCCGACGTCGCCTCGAAGGTCGAGCTGTTCGAGGCGGTCGTCGCGGAGGAGGAGCCGGACCTGATCCTCGGGGGGGTCCAGGCGGCCGACACCGGGTTCGGCGCGACCGGCGTCGCGCTCGCGGAGCGGATCGGCTTCGAGCACGCCGCGGTCGTCAACGACCTCGACGTCGACGCGGACGCGGGGGTGGCCCACGTCCACCGCGAGCTGGAGGGCGGGGTCGAGGAGCTGACCGACGTCGACCTCCCGGCGGTGTTGACCGTCCAGACCGGGCTCAACGAGCCGCGGTACGCGAGCCTCCGCGGGATCCGGCAGGCACAGCGGAAGGAGATAGCGGTGAAGGCGCTGTCCGACCTCGGGCTGACGGCCGAGGACGTCGAGAGCGCGCTGACGCTCACCTCGATGTACGAGCCGGAGAGCGAGTCGGACGCGGAGATCATCGAGGGGGACGCCGGGGAGTCCGCGGGTCGCCTTGCCGAGGTCCTCCGTGACAAGGGGGTGAGCGCGTAATGAGCGTGCTCGTCGCCGCCGAACACCGCCGGGGAGAGCTCCGCGACGTCTCGTACGAGGCGATCACCGCCGGCCGAGAGCTCGCCGACGCGCGGGGAGTCGACCTCCACGTGGCGGTCGTCGCGGGCGACGTCGACGCCTTCGCGGAGGAGCTGAACCGCGAGGGGGTCGACGCGATCCACGCCGTCGCCGACGGCGAGGAGTTCGACCACAACGCCTACCGAGCGGCGGCCTCGACGCTGGCCGACCGCGTCGACGCCGGGGCGGTGGTGCTGCCGAACTCCGTCAACGGGCTCGACTACGCGCCCGCCCTCGCCGAGAGCCTCGGCGTCCCGCTGGTGACCGACGCGGTCGGGATCGAGTACGACGACGGGCTCACCGTCACCCGCGAGATGTACGGCTCGAAGGTCGAGACGACGGTCGACGTCGAGGGCGACCGGTTCGTCCTCACGGTCCGGGGCGGCGAGTGGCCGCCCGCGGAGGGCGTCGGAGACGCGACGGTCGAGACGGCCGACATCGACCTCCCCGAGTCGGGAGCCCGCGTCACCGGCTTCGAGGAGGTCGGCGGCGGCGACGTCGACATCGCGGACGCCGACGTGCTCGTCTCGGTCGGCCGCGGCATCGAGGAGGAGGAGAACATCGAGCTCATCGAGGACCTCGCGGACGCGCTCGGCGCGACGCTGTCCGCCTCTCGACCGATCGTCGACAACGGTTGGCTGCCGAAGAACCGGCAGGTCGGACAGAGCGGGAAGGTCGTCACGCCGGACGTGTACATCGCGGTCGGCATCTCCGGCGCAGTCCAGCACGTCGCCGGCATGAAGGGGTCGGACACGATCGTCGCGATCAACACCGACCCGAACGCGCCGATATTCGACATCGCCGACTACGGGATCGTCGGCGACCTCTTCGACGTGGTGCCCGAACTCATCGACGAGTTCGCGTAGGCGGACCCCGGAGCCGGCGGCAACGCTCTTGTATCGCGGCGGAGTACCGAACGTTCTGACGGCGTTCGCCGTCCCGTCACGATGATCCCGATCCGCACCAGCGTTCCGACCGTCGACGAAGCGGAGGCGCTGCTCGCCGGAATCCGACGGACAGTCGACATCGAGGCGGACGGCGCGGCCGCGGCCCTAGCCGACGAGGAGCCGGATCCGGGCCTCCTCGAGATCGTCTCGGGCCCGTTCGCGTCCGTCGCCGATGTCGACGAGCGGCTGGCGCGGACCGAGTCGTACCTCCGCGAGCGCGGCGACCGGCGCGCGGTGTTTCTCACGGTGTACAGCCGGATGACGGCGACCGTCCGGACCGCGATCGACGACGGCGCGTTCGTCGACCCGGAGTGGGCCGCGTCGTACCTCGTCGCCTTCGCGGAGCGCTACCGCCGGGCGCTGGCGGCGTTCGAGCGCCGCGCGTTCGAGTCGCTCCCGCGACCGTGGCTGATCGCCTTCACCGCCGCGGTCCGCGGCGAGTCGCTCGTCGCGCAGGACGCCCTGCTCGCGATCAACGCGCACATCACCTACGACCTCACGTACACGCTCGGTGAGGTCGAAATCGACCCGGACCGCGATGTCAAGCGCGAGGACCACGACCGCATAAACGCGATCCTCGCCCGGCTCGTCCAGACCGTACAGGACGTCCTCGTCGAGGCGTACGCTGCGGTCGGGATCGCCGGGGTCGACCGGCTGCTCGATCCCCTCGACGACCGGTTGGCCCTGCTCGGCCTGAAGGGCGCTCGGGAGTTCGCCTGGCGGAACGCCGTGTTACGCGCCGACCTCCCAGCGTGGCTCGGGGAGCGATACGTCGACTGGCGCGCCGAGACCGTCGCGACTGGCGCCGCGGCGGCCGTCCTCGCGCCGGATGTAGACGCCGACGCGACGGGGCGCCTGCGAGAGGCGGAGGACGGCGGCGACGCGGCGAGCGCGTTCCGCGAGGCGGTCCGACGGCGGATGTAGCGACGAGAGAAACACTGATGACGGTCCTCGCGGATATGACGACTATGCCACATATCCGGGGGACGGTCCACGGCGTCGCCGCGATGGTGACCCTCGTCGTCGGGTCGATGCTGACGGACGCGATCCGCGAGGAGTACGAGCTGTTCGCGCAGATCGCGGCGACGACGACGCACCTGCTCATCGACGTCGCGGAACTGCCGGTGTCGCGAGAGATCGCGGCGGTGGTCGTCCCCGTCGGCGTGCTGATGGGAGTCTGGGTGTTCGCGTACGAGCTCCAGCGGCTGCTGCGGGCGGAGTGAGAGCCCGGTCTCGGTTCGTTTATCACCCCGCCGACCCTCGGATCGGGCAATGAGCGAGGCCGACGAGCAGCCGGCTGCGACCGCGACGGGCCGGGAGATCTGGATCGAGAAGTACCGGCCGCAGACGCTCGACGACATCCACGGGCAATCGGAGATCGTCGAGCGGCTCCAGAGCTACATCGCGCAGGACGACGTGCCGCACCTGCTCTTCTCGGGGCCCGCGGGCGTCGGGAAGACGACCGCGGCCACCGCCATCGCCCGCGAGATCTACGGCGAGGACAACTGGCGCGGCAACTTCCTCGAACTGAACGCCTCCGACCAACGCGGCATCGACGTCGTCCGCGACCGGATCAAGGGGTTCGCGCGCTCGTCGTTCGGCGGCGACTTCCGGATCGTGTTCCTCGACGAGTCCGACAGCCTTACAGATGATGCACAGGCGGCGCTCCGCCGCACGATGGAGCAGTTCTCCGACAACACCCGGTTCATCCTCTCGTGTAACTACTCGTCGAAGATCATCGACCCGATCCAGTCGCGCTGCGCCGTCTTCCGGTTCTCGCCGCTGTCGGACGAGGCGGTCGGCGGGATGGTCCGCGAGATCGCGTCCGCGGAGTCGATCGAGGTGACCGACGCCGGAGTCGACGCCTTGGTGTACGCGGCCGACGGCGACATGCGCCGCGCGATCAACTCGCTTCAGGCGGCGGCGACGACGGGCGACGTGGTCGACGAGGAGGCGGTGTACGCGATCACGGCGACCGCCCGCCCGGAGGAGATCGAGTCGATGGTGACCGACGCGCTGGAGGGCGACTTCGCTCGCGCGCGCTCGACGCTCGACACGCTGCTCACGGAGACGGGGATGGCCGGCGGCGACGTGATCGACCAGCTCCACCGCTCAGTCTGGGAGTTCGACCTGAACGAACGCGAGGCGGTGCGGCTCATGGAGCGCATCGGCGAGGCCGACTACCGGATCGCCGAGGGCGCCAACGAACAGGTCCAGTTGGAGTCGCTGCTCGCGGCGCTCTCGCTGGACGAGTAGCGATAGACCGGTTTCGAGTCTCCGGGCGCTTGTTTATCCGGTACCGACGACCCAGCGACGGCGAACACTTCCAAAGCCCAGCCGCTCGGTTACATGTCGTTGAGTCCGGGGCGACGACGGACACCCCCGAAGCCCCGCCCCGCACGGCAACCGCGCCTCACGCCTCCCCAGCCTCGTCGGTCGCCCTCCGCGCTGCTCCGGGCGACCGGCTCCCTCGCGCGTGCTCCTCGCGGCCGCCTTCGGCTGCCACTCGGAGGCACGCACCACCGTGGCGAGCGCGCTTTTTAACTCACGCCGGCGCGGACTCCCGGTATG
Organism: Halorubrum sp. GN12_10-3_MGM; assembly: GCF_005435235.1. NCBI lineage: Archaea > Methanobacteriati > Methanobacteriota > Halobacteria > Halobacteriales > Haloferacaceae > Halorubrum > Halorubrum sp. GN12_10-3_MGM. Next base: position 133,380 of record NZ_SGUB01000004.1, on the reverse strand, counting down.
CTCGTCGTCGTCTCCGACACGCACGCACGCGAGGAGTCGAGGCTTCAGGGGCGGACCGCGGAGGCGGTCCGCGAGGCGGATCTGGTGATCCACGCGGGCGACTTCTACCGCGAGCCGGTCTTAGACGCTTTTCAGTCGACCACCGCCGCCCTCCGGGCGGTCTACGGCAACAACGACGACGCCGCGATCCGCGACCGCGTCCCGGAGGTTCGGACCGTCGAATACGCGGGGGTCAGGTTCGCGGTCACGCACCGACACCGCAGCGGCGACACGGGGCTCGTCATGCTCGGTCGCGGCCGCGACGCCGACGCCGTGATCTGCGGCCACAGCCACCGGCCGCGGTTCGACGACTCAGGCGGGCTCCCGATACTGAATCCGGGCAGCCACGCCCAACCGCGCGGGAACCGGCCGGCGCACGCGGAATTGCGTCCGGTGGACGACGGGGCCGGAGACGGTCTGGACGGGCGACTGGTGACGCCGGACGGGGAGGATTTCGAGACGTTCCGGATCGGGGCCGAGAGCCGCGAGTAAGGGAGCGAATCACGAGAAGCGGATCGGGCTCGCCGTCGCGTCGGCAGAGACCGATCGCGACGCCCCGCCGACGGCCGGGCCGGCCGACGGTCGTGTCAGCGGTGGAGGACCCGGATCGACGCGGATGTGGGCGCCGGCTGTCGGTCGCTGGTCGGCCGGGGAGGGGGATACCGGACTGGGTAGGGAGCGGGTGCGAGTCCGACCAGCCGGCGGTCGGCCGGCGGGTTCGAGCGTGAGGGCCGAAGCGGGGGGTCGCGATTACACGTAGTCGGGGTATCGACATATACGTGGCTGAGGGACAAAAACGCGTTTTAGTTACCGGGATCCGATCGCCCGAACGCGTCGGAATCGTCCGGGTCACGCGACCGTTCGGCTCGAAACTTATAACCGCGTGCCGACGGATTCAGGCGTATGCTCCCGGTCCAACCGCTGTTCGTACTCCTGTTGGTGGGTCTTCTCGGGCTGTTCTTCTTCGGGTTCCTCCTCGTCCGGCGCACGGTGGCGGGGCTGAACGAGGGGTACAACGACGGGCGACGCTGATGGTCGTCGCCACCGCCGCGACCCTCCTCGTCGCCGCCGCCGCCAGCCTCTTCATGGCGTGGTCGATCGGCGCGGGGTCGTCGGGCTCGACCCCGTTCGCGCCCGCGGTCGGGGCGAACGCAATCTCCGTGATGCGGGCCGGGCTCGTCGTCGGCGTCCTCGGGCTCCTCGGCGCGATCCTCCAGGGCGCGAACGTGACCGAGGCGGTCGGCACCGAACTGATCGGCGGGGTGACGCTCACCGCCGTGGCGGCCATCGTCGCGCTCGTCACGGCCGCCGCGCTGGTCGCAGTCGGCGTGTTCGCCGGCTACCCGATCGCGACGGCGTTCACCGTCACCGGCGCAGTCGTCGGCGTCGGCCTCGCGCTCGGCGGCGACCCGGCGTGGCCGAAGTACGCCGAGATCGCGACGCTGTGGGTGCTCACGCCGTTCGTCGGCGGCGGCGTCGCCTACGGCGTCGCGCGCATGCTCATCGGCGAGTCGCTGCCCGAGCGACCGCTCACGGCCGCGCTCGCCGGCGTCGTCGGCGCGATCCTCGCGAACGTCGGGTTCGCGCTGCTCGGTCCCGCCGGCCAGCAGGCGTCGGTGGCGAGCGTCCTCGGGGCGGGGCTGGGCGGCAGCGGCGCGGGTCCCGCCGCGGTGAGCGTCGCGATCGCCGCGCTCGTTTCGGTCGCCGTGTACGCGGACCTCGGCCGCGACCGCGAGGGGGCACAGCGGCGGTTCCTGCTCGCGATGGGCGGGCTCGTCGCGTTCTCGGCCGGCGGGTCGCAGGTCGGCCTCGCGATCGGCCCGCTCGTCCCGATCTTCAGCGAGGTCGGCGTCCCGCTGTGGGCGCTACTCGTCGGCGGCGGCGTCGGGCTGTTGGCCGGGTCGTGGACCGGCGCGCCGCGGATGATCAAGGCGCTCGCGCAGGACTACGCCTCGATGGGGCCGCGACGGTCGATATCGGCGCTCATCCCGTCGTTCGCGATCGCGCAGACCGCCGTCGCGTTCGGGATCCCCGTGTCGTTCAACGAGATCATCGTCTCGGCGATCGTCGGCGCGGGCTACGCCGCGGGCGACGCCGGCGTGAGCCGGAAGAAGATGGGGTACACGGTCCTCGCGTGGATCGGGTCGCTCGTCGGCGCGTTCGTGCTCGGGTTCGGCCTCTACTCGGCGGTCGACTTCGTCGCGTGACGGGCGGCGCCGCTCCGCTTCACCCTCAGGCGCGTCCCTCGGGGTACGTCGGCAGCCGCGCGGACCGCGCGCTCCCGTCGACGAACGGGAGGTCGACGGCGGTGGCCGGACTCTCCTCGCCGTCGACGCGGACAGCGACCTCGCCGAGGGCGGCGTCGAACCCGACGAGCGCCAGCGCGACTGGCACGTCCGTCGCGGGGCCGACGGCCGCCCGCGTCACCTCGCCGATCGCCTCGTCACCGTCGAAGACGGCCGCACCGGACGCGGGGAGCGCGGCGTCGATCCCCTGCGGGTCCGCGTTCGGGTCGACGCCGTCGACCGCCTCGGCGACGCCGTCGAGTTCGAGGCCGACGAGCCGTCGGCTCGGTCGCCCCTGATTCTCCACGCGCGAGACGACCTCCTGCCCGACGTAACACCCCTTCTCGAAGTCGAGCGCGTTCCGGAGGCCGAGGACGTTCGGGACCGTGCCCGCCAGTTCGTACTCGAAGAGGGGCGTTCCGGCCTCGGTCGCGAGCGCGTCCCACGTTCGGTACCCGAACGGCGCGGCGTTGAGCCCGCGGTTGATCAGGGTGTCGAACACGTCGCCCGCGTCGGCGGCGGCGCAGACGATCTCGTACCCCTCCTCGCCGAGCGGCGCGTCCGTCGCGATCACGGTGACGCCGGCGTCGACCATCGACCCGCGGACGAACGAGAGGGGCCCCTCCGGCGCGCCCGGTCCGCCGAGGACGGAGGCGACCTTCTCGGTCGACTTCGGGCCGTGAACCCCGAACACGCCGAACTCGTCGGACACGTCGTCGATCGCGACGTCCTGAATGAACACGTTCTCCGCCCAGTCGGCGGCGACCGACTCGACCCGTTCCGGGGGGAGGAAGACGAGCAGCCGCTCGTCGGCGTTGTACACGTACATGTCCGTCTCGATCCCGCCTTGAGGATCGAGCAGGAGGGCGTACGTTCCCTCGCCGTCCTCGGCGGGGACGCGGTTCGAGACGGCGTTGTCCACGAACTCGACGCGGTCGCTCCCCCTGACGGCGAGGACGCCGTACCCCATCTCGATCACGCCCGCGACGTTTCGGACCGCCTTGCCGACGCGGACGGGCTTCCCGTAGTGGTCGACGACCTCGCGACCGCCGCGGTCGCGGTACGCGGCGCCGTGCGCGTCGTGGGTACCGGAGACGAGCGTCATGGTCGAACGGTGGCGATCGAGGGGCAAAAGGCCGCCGTCTCCGACGGCTACAGTCCGAGTCGGTCCCGGATCGCGTCGACGAGGCTCTCGGAGGGGTCGTCGTCGGGCGCCTCCGGGTCCGGAACGACCTTCTCGTGGGCGTACACCCGAACGTGCTCCTCGGACTCGACGGTGATCAGCGAGTCCTCCTTCAGCGTCGAGAGGGCCTCCTCGACGGCGTCGATGTCTGCGTCGACGGCCGCGCGCAGTTCGAGGACGGTCATTCCCTCGTCGCCGCGGTCGACGAGCGCGTCGAGCAGCGCGACCTCGACGTCCGGCCGGTCGCGGTATTCCGGCTTTGCGGCCATACCCGTCCCTTGTGCGGGCCGGACTTTACGTCTACCGGCGATCGGAGAGGGATTGGCGACCGGAGAGGTATCGGGCGACAGATCGTGGGGAAGGTACGCCGGTCGCGCCGCGTCAGCGGACGATCCGCGAACAGGTGCCACAGAGGTTCTCCTCTTTCACGTCGACCTCGCGGACGGTCGGGGAAAACGACATCACGCACTTGCTGTTGTCGCAGTGCTCCAGGCCGAGAGTGTGACCGATCTCGTGGACGACCTCCTTGCGGACGCGGTCGCCAAACACGTCGACCGCGGGCTTGGTGGAGACGCCGCCGTCGGAGGAGGTGCGGAGGCGGTGCGTGGAGATGACGGAGCCGCTGCCGTTGAGGTACGCGAGGCCGAACACGTAGTTCCGGCGGCGGTAGTAGAGGTCCTCGGGCGTGATGCCGATGTTCTTCTCGCCGCCGCCGACCCGAGTGACCGTCTCGATGAGGTCCTCGGCGCGGTACTGGTCCCTATCTGCCTCGAAGGCGGAGTCGGGGATCGGCTGATCGTCGTGGACCGTCACGTCGCAGTCGTATACGGAACGCAGCGCACCGGAGGCCTCCCGTTTCACTCGGGGGGTGACCTCCCCGACCGGGACGATGTCCACGAGCATGGAACCGCTTTTGAACGCCGCGGTCATAAAGGCCGCGCCGTGGTACGACCACCCCCGTCGGAGCGGGCGCTCGTCGCCGCACTCGGGCGGTACGAACGATTGATCGAGGTCGGAGTCGGCCGCCGGCCGGGCGTCGCCCGTGCGCTCGCCGATCGGGGCCACGAGGTCGTTGCGATCGACATCGAAGTGAGCGAGGCGGCGCAGGACGCGGCGGCGGGGAGGCAGGCGCCGAGCGGGGGAACGCTCCGCGTCGTCGCCGCGGACGTGACGGCGCTCGCGGCCGACGACGAGCGGGCGGCGCAGAGCGCGCTCGGGATCGGCGCGGGCGACGAGATCGCCGGCGAGGCTCCGGACGCGCCCGGCGGCGTCGACGCCGTGTACGCTCGGAACCTCCCGGCGGAGCTACAGCGGGCGACCGTCGCGCTCGCGGAGCGACTCGGCGCCGCCTGCCTGTTCACCACGCTCGGGTTCGAGGAGCCGGTCGTGGACGTCTCTCGGAAGTCGACGGAGTCGGGAACTGTCGTGTTCGTCGCGCGGTGACGGAACGGACCGGCGGCCGGGACGCCGCACGGCTCGAACCGGCGACGCCGACCGCGAACCCGAACGTTCATTCGGGCGCCAGTCGGGGGTACCCGTATGCAGGTCGACGCAGTCGTCCTCGACATCGACGGGGTGTTGGTCGACGTGGCGGACTCCTACCGTCGGGCGATCCTCGAATCGGTCGACCGGGTCTGCGGCAAGCCGATCGACCCAGACGCGGTCCAGGCGTTCAAGGACGCCGGCGGGTTCAACAACGACTGGGAGCTGACCGACGCGGCGGCGTTGTTCGTGTTGGCCCGCCGCGAGGGGCTCCGGATGGACGTCGACGAGTTCACCGAGCGCGTCCGCGAGCTCGGGGGCGGGCTCGACGCCGCCAAGGAGGTCGTCGGCGACCTCCCGCGAGTCGCACAGGCCCGCGTCCGCGACCAGTGGGACCGGGACGCGCTCCGCGAGACGTTTCAGGCGCTGTACCTCGGCAGCGAGCTGTACCGCGAGTTAGAGGGGGGCGAGCCGCCGTTCGAGGCCGACGGGTACATCCACGACGAGCCGACGCTCGTCGACCCCGAGACGATCGCCGACCTCACCGGGCGGTTCGACGTGGGCGTCCTCACCGGGCGGCCGGCGGCCGAGGCCGACATCGCCTTGGACCGCGTCGGCCTCGACGTGCCCGAGGACCGGCGGTTCACGATGGACGACTGGGAAGAGGGGAAGCCGCACCCGCGGGCGCTCGTCGAGCTCGCCGAGCGGTTCGGCGCCGGGCGGGTCGCGTTCGCGGGCGACACCCTCGACGACGTGCGGACCGCACGCAACGCCGACGAGTCTGACGAGACGCGCGTCTACTACGGGGTTGGCGTCCTCACCGGCGGGCTCACCGGCGAGGCGGGGCGCGAGAAGTTCGCCGGTAACGGCGCGGACGCCGTGGTCGAAGACGTGAACGAACTGGTTGGGCTACTGGAGTAGTCGTCGTCGCGTCGGCTCGGGCACCGTGCGCCCCTCCCGCGTTAACCGCTCCGTGACGGATCTCGCCGGCGATCGCGGATACCGCCGGTATCCGGGACACGTCGGGTCCGGTGAGCGACGACCCCGCGAACGAGACCGCGACCGACGTGACGCTCCAGCAGGAGTAGACGGCCAGATACAGCGGGGAATCGGTGAAAAACCGGAATGGGCCTTGCCGGATTCGAACCGGCGATCAACTCGTTATGAGCGAGTCGCTTTAACCGGACTAAGCTAAAGGCCCGCCACGGATCGATTTGTCTCTCGGTTCCTCTTTATCCTATCGGGTTGGAACCAAGCGAAGCTAATGTTTCGTTGAGATGGTAATCCTCGTGCCAATTGATGTTTTTGATATGTTATGTTTGACCGCTCGTACCGGATAGTCATCTGTGTGTCACCAGCATCTTCGATAAGTATCAGTTACGATCGCTTCGGCCGCTTGGCCGCGCTTCTGTGGCTCCTCGAGTGAAGCAAATTGCTCGCTTCGATTCGGCATACTCAGTCAGAGCGGAAACGAGCAAAATAGGACTACGGTCTGGTGAGAGCATAGACGAGAAACGTACGAAGGGAGGCGCCGAAGCCAGGACTCGAACCTGGGACCGCCTCGTTAACAGCGAGGCGCTCTACCAACTGAGCTACTTCGGCCTGTTTTCGGGTACTCGCGTCCTTTTGATATGGCTTTCGTTTCCGCCCGACGGCGCGGAAGCCGACGGGCCGGACCGCGGGACGGCGGCGGCGCTCCGTCGGCCCGCCGCGCCGCCGATCCGACCGACACGTTTTCGGCCGGACCGCGAGACCGTTCGGTATGGACGATCTGGAGGCGGTGCTGTCACGGGTCCGCGAGCGCGTCCTTCCCGAGCCGGAAGAGCGGGAGCGACTGCGAGCGGCGGCCACGGCACTGACCGACCGGACCCACGAGGCGATCGCCGACCTCCCCGTCGGCGCCGACGTGGTCCAAGTCGGGTCGACGGCGCGGGGCACGTGGGTCGCGGGCGACCGCGACATCGACCTGTTCGTCCGGTTCGACGCAGATCTCGACCGCGCCGAGCTGGAGGAGTACGGGCTGGCGGTCGGGCACGCGGTCCTCCCCGACGGCCACGAGGAGTACGCCGAACACCCGTACGTGAAGGGGAACTACGAGGGGTTCGACGTGGACCTCGTCCCCTGTCACGACGTGGAGACGGCGGGGGATCTGGTCTCCGCGGTCGACCGCACCCCGTTCCACGACGCGTACCTCTCTGCGCGGCTCGACGACGACCTCGCCGCGGACGTGGTGCTCGCGAAGGCGTTCCTGAAGGGGATCGGCGCGTACGGCAGCGACCTCCGCACCGAGGGGTTCTCGGGGTACCTCACGGAGTTGCTCGTCTTGGAGCTCGGCGGGTTCGTCCCGCTCGTCGAGTCGGCGCGGAGCTGGCACCCCCCGGTGGAGTTCGACCCAGAGGGGCACGCCGAGCGCACGTTCGAGGATCCCCTCGTCGTCGTCGATCCGACGGACCCGACGCGGAACGTCGCGGCGGTCCTGTCGGCGACGAACCTCGCACGCTTCCAGCACTACGCGCGGGAGCTGCTCGCGGCCCCGAGCGAGGCGCTCTTCGAGCCTGACGAACCGGAACCGCTCGACCCCGAGGAAGTGCGAGCGCATCTCGACCGACGGGGAACGACGCCGGTCGCGGTCGTGTTCGACGCGCCGGACGTGGTCGACGACCAGCTGTGGCCGCAGCTCCGCCGATCGCTGGACGGGATCGTCGGCGGGCTCAACGATCACGGGTTCGACGTGCTCCGAGCGCGCGCCATGACCGACGCAGCGGGAACGAGGAACGGCGGCGGGGGGAGCGACGCCGACGGGGGGAGCGGCGACCGGGAGGTGCCCGAGCGCGCCGCAGCCGTCGAGTCGACGCGGGCCGCGCTGTACGCGGAACTGGAGGTGACCGAGCGACCGGCGGTCGCGCGCCACGACGGGCCGCCGGTCGCGGTGCGGAAGCACGCCGCGAACTTCTACGAGTCGTACGTCGACGACGTCGACCCGGACACCTACGGGCCGTTCATCGACGGCGACCGGTACGTCGTCGAGCGCGAGCGGGAGTTCGTCACCGTCCGCGGGTACCTAGAGAGCGACGCCGCGGGCGACGTGGCGCTCGGCGCGCAGGTGGAACCGGCGTTCGCCGACCGCGACGTGTTGGTCGGCGAGGCGGTGGCGACGCTCGCCCCCGCGTTCGGTCGACCGCTCCGCGGGTTCTACGAGCCGCGGCCGTGAGACCGTCGAGGGGAGCCGTTCCCAATGAAACGGGCGAAAGCGATCCGGGCGAGGGGCCGCTCAGCGGGAGAGGCGGTCGAGGAGCCAGTAGACGGCCGCGGCGACGACGACGACGATCAGCGCGATCGCGGTGAGGAGTCCGGCGGCGCCGGGGAACGACAGCCAGAACGCGGCGTAGAAGGCGAGCGCGAACACGAAGAGGCCGACGACCAGCAGCCCGCGCGAGGGGTTCTGCGCGGCGGCGACGAACCCGCGCTGGAGGATCGAGAGGTCGCCGAAGTCGGGGACGTCCTCGGGGGTAACGTCGTCAGCGGGACCACCCGAGTCGGCCGGAGCGGTCGACTCGCCGTCGACGGAGCGGTCGGTGTCGGTCACGCACTCGCATAGGAACCGGGGGAGCCTGTACTTGTCGCTTGTCGGGGAGGAACGGCCCGGCCGCCGTGAGCCTCCGTCAGCCGGCGACCGCGACGGCGAGAGACGAACCGAGGACAAACGCGGCCAGCGCGGCCGCGAGGTTCGAGGCCGCGAGCGTCGCGGCGGCGCGAACACCGGTCTCGCTCGCCGTCCGGACGGCCCCGACCGCGAACGAGGAGAACGTCGTGAACGCGCCACAGAAGCCGACGCCGAACAGCAGCGTCGCCGCCGATCCGATCGGCGCGGCGGAGACGGCTCCGAGGGCGAGGCTCCCGAGGGTGTTGACGAGGAGGACCGACCGGCGCCCCTCGATACGGAGCCCGACGGCGTGACGGCCGGCCGCGCCGAGCGCACCGCCGACGCCGACGAGCGCCGTCGCGAGGAGCGGCGAGACGCTCATCGCCGGCGCCTCCCGACGGCGAGCCCCAGTGCGGCCGCGGCGAATCCGGCCGCGTAGCTACCGGCGACGTATCCCGCGCCGGCGGTCGTTCCGAGCGCGACGGCGTCGGCGACGAACGTGCTGTACGTCGTGAACGAGGAGAGCGCGCCCGTCCCGACGAGCAGCCGGACCCGGTCGCTCGACGCGCGAGTCAGGAGGAGACCGAGGGCGAACGAGCCGACGACGTTCGCGACCAGCGTCCCCGCGCCGGGCGGGACGCCGCCGAGAGCGATGAGGCGGTCGCCGGACGAGGCCGCGGTGAGGACGCCGGCGACTCCCGCGTCGACGGCGTGTCTGGCGACCGCACCGAGGAAGCCCCCGGCCGCGACGAGGAGAAATCCGTACGGCGTTCGGTCCATGCGCTAGCGTATTTCCGGGGCGGCTTGTGCGTTCTGGACCCGTCAGTGCGGTTCGGGGTCCGATAGCCGGCTCGCGCGCGGACTCTCGCCTTCGTGCGGCGTCCGGCGTTCCCGTATCCGGACCGTGTGGGCCGTCTCTGTGGCGTCGTCGACGACGAGCGCCTCGCCGACGCCCTCGGGAAGCCGCGATGCGAGGTTGCCGGCGAGGTACGTCGCCTCCGCCGCCGCCAGTCGCTCGACGTCGCGCGCCGCCGTGAGCCGGTGGGAGACGAGCAGGTCGGACTGCGAGACGGCGACGCTCGGGAGCGCGGCCGGACGCTGGGTCGCACAGACCAGCGAGACGCCCGGCGCGCGGCCCCGCGTGAGGAGCGTCCGGAGCGCGGGGTCGGCCACCCCGTCGAAGAAGGCGTGCGCCTCGTCGACGAGCAGCCACGGGAGCCGGGAGAGATCGCCCGCGATCCGCGCGTCGTAGAGCCCGCGAGCGACAGCGCGGACCACGGCCGCCGCGGCGGCGTCGGGCACGCCGGCGAGATCGAGGACCGCGGGGTCGCCGTCGGCCGCCAGCGACGCGACCGGCGGCGCATCGGCGTCGAAGACTCCCCACGAGGCCGCCAGCCGGAGGTGGTTCGCGGCGGCGCGACGCGTCTCCGCCGGGGCGTCGGCCGCGTCGACCGCCTCGCGGAGCGCCGCGAGCGACGGCGAGGGGGTCGTTCCGCTCGCGGCGTTACGGTCCGTCGCCTCTCCAGATCCGTCGTCGACCGCGTCCGCGACGACTTGCCAGACGAGGGTTCCGGGGCCGCTCGCCGGGGCGAGGCCGAGGAGGTTCGGCCAAGCCGACGGCGGTATCGAGGCGGGACGGACCGCGGGGTCGACGGTCCGTCCGCCGGCCGCTTCGAGGCCGGCGAAGACGCCCATCGGGTCGACGACGACCGGGGCGACACCGCCTGCGTCCGCCAGCTCCTCGGCGAGGACGCCGAGGGTGTACGACTTCCCGGTGCCGCGCTTCCCGAACACGACGCCCGCGTGTGGGCGGTCGAGGTCGACGCCGACCGGAGCGCCGGCGCTGCCGTCGCGGGCGAGGAAAGAGCCGATCCGAGCGGTGTGAGGCGGACGGTCACCGTCGCGGTGAGCACTGTCACGGAGGTCGGCGCAGTCGCCGCGGTCAGCCCCCTCAGTACGGTCGGTCCCGTCGTCGCGGCCGAGTACGTACACGCGGCCGGGTGGCCTCGGCATCAGACAAAAAGCGCCGGGAGCCGGATCGGGTCCCGGTCGTCGGGCGCGTCTCTCGGGCGTCCGCCGCGGCGCCGCCCGGATCGTCCGATCGTTTATATCAGATACCGCGGCCAGCGCGGCGTATGTCCGATCGAACACACGACTCGCGCACCGCGAACCGCCGGACGTTCAGCACCGATACCCGCGCGATCGAGGGGCTCCCGGTCCGCCTCGTCATCGCGCTCGTCGTCGGCGTCGCCAGCCTCAGCGTGATGATGGGGATGATCGGCGACATCGACGGGCTGGCCGCGACGGAGCTCGACGCGCAGCCCCAGCCGGAGGTGACCACGCCCGGCGAGCAGTCGGTCGACGTCGCCGTCGTCGACCCCGACGGCTCTCGGATCGCGGACGCGACGGTCATCGTCCGGGGCGGCTCTGCGCAGATCGACGGCGTCGTCACCGCGAAGACGAACGAGGACGGGGTCGCGACCGTCGACGTCGAGCCGGAACTCGGGCCGAATCAGGCCGACGGGACGCTCGCGATCGACATCAAGCCGCCGGCGGAGGGCGACTACGTCGACGAGCGGGGGAACACCGAGGTGCTCGTCGTCGAGGAGTGACGCCGCGAGCGGCGGAGGAGAGTCGGTTAAAGCCGGCTGTCCCAGTCGATCCAGTCCTGTTCCCAGCCGTGCCGTCGCTGCCGGCTGCGCTCGGCGCGCTCCGCGTCCTCCCGCCGAGTTCGGTTCCGTTCCGTTCCGGGCTGTTCGCCGTCGACGAGCATCGGTTGGAGCCGCGCCGGCCCGTGCGTCTCGACCGTTTCGAAGCCGTCAGGCGCCGGATCGTCGTCCGTACCGGCGCCGGACGCGATGGCGTCGCCCGCGTCGGGACCCCCGGCGGACGGCTCGATCGCGGCGACCGTCTGGACGCCGGCGCCGCGCGGGTAGGCGATTCGCCCGTCGGGCGCGAGCTGGTCCCTGAGGGAACGCGGCGGCTCGACGACGGCGGTTTCGAGGAGGATCCGGTCGTACGGCGCGTACGCGGGGAGTCCGTCGGCGCCGTCCGCGCGGTCGACGAGGACCGCCCCGTAACCGGCCGCGTCGAGGTTCGACCGCGCGGCGGCGACGGCGGCGCGGTCGATGTCGACCGCGTGGACGCGCCGCGCGCCGGCGATCTCGGCGAGCATCGCGACCGAGTAGCCGATCCCCGCACCGACGACGAGGACCGAGTCGCCCTCGGCGGCGTCGAGCGCGGTGACGAGACGGACCAGCGTCGGGAGCGAGAGCGAGTGCGGGTCGTCGCCGTCGACGGCGCCGCCGCGAGGCGAGTCGTCGACGAAGGGATCGCGCGGGACGCGCTGAAGCGCGGTCAGCACGGGCGGCTCGATCGGCTCGCCGATCTGGTGTTCGAGCCCCTCGATCATGTCCGCCCTGAGCGACGCGTCGTCCATGCGCAGTCTCGGGACTCGGTCCTCTAAAACCGTGCGTTCGGCGGGCCGACTATCGCATCGGGACGAACCGCACGCCGCCGTGGTCCTCGCGGTCGATCCCGCCTTCGCGGAGCGTCAGTCGGACGAGCCGCTGGCGACCACCCTCGCGAACGGGGGCGACCACGCGGCCGCCCGCCCGGACACGGTCGACAACCGCGTCCGGAACCGCCTCGGGCGCCGCGCAGGTGAGGTAAGCGGCGTCGAACGGAGCCTCGTCGAGGAACGCCTCTCGGCCGTCGGCGGCCGCGACGGCCACGTCGTAGCCGAGACGGGCAAGGCGCTCGCGGGCGGCGGCGGCCAGTTCCGGGACCCGCTCGGCGGAGAGGACGTTCCCCGGGCCGACGACCTCGGCGACGACCGCGGCGTGGTAGCCGCAGCCAGTCCCCACCTCGAAGACGCGGTCGCCGCGCTCGACGTCGAGGAGATCCGTCATCAGTGCGACCATGTGCGGCGCGCTGATCGTCTGGTCGTGGCCGATCGGGAGCGGCCGGTCGGCGTACGCCGACTCGCGATGCGCCTCGGGAACGAACTCGTGGCGGGGGACGGCTCCGATCGCCGAGAGCGTCTGCTCGCTCACGTCGAGACGCCGTCGGAGCGCGCTCACGAGGTCGCGTCGTTCGGCCGTGCGGTCGCCGTCGTTCATGTGAGTCGATAGCACGGTGTACGTGGAGAAAGCATCGGCGGAGAGGCAGGGGTCGAGCCGGGCGGATCAGTTCACGTCGATCCGGCGTCCCTCGTCCGCGTCGAGGACATCGAGCGGGACCGTTACAGTGAGGACACCGTGCCGGTACGTCGCGGTGGCGTCGTCAAGACGGGCGTTCGTCGGCAGGCCGACGGTCCGAGTGACGGACTCGTGGCGCCGCTCGCGTCGGATGTATCGCCGGTCTGCGTCCTCGCGTTCCGCGTCGCGCTCGGCGGCGATGGCGAGCCGGTCGTCGCGGACTCGGACATCGATCTCGTCGCGATCGAACCCCGGGAGGTCGGCCATCACGACGAACTCGTCGGCGTACTCGGCGACGTCGATGTCGGCGGTCCGGAGGTCGCGGCCCCGAGCCCGCTCGCCCCCGAGGGGGGTGCGGCCGAGGAACTGCTCGATCTCGTCGAAGGGATTCGTCGTGTTCATACCGACAGAGAGGAGCCGTGAGGTGTTAAATAGCGACTGACGCGTGCTATCTCGCGGCGGTGGCGGATCCCGGTATCCCGGCCGCGGCGCACCCCCTGTCACACCCGACGACGCGAGCGCGGCTCAGCTGACGTCGATCGTGTGCCCGCGGTCGTCGTCGGGCGAGCGCTTGGGGAGCGTGACGGTGAGGACGCCGGCGTCGAAGGAGGCCGCCGCCGCGTCGGCCTCGACGGGTTCGGGGATCGGAACCCGACGGGAGACGGAGCTGCGCCGGCGCTCGCGCCGGTGGTAGCGGACGTCGGCCGGACCGCTCTCGCCGTCGTCCGGATCGTCGGCACCGTCCTCTTCGGCGATATCGAACTCGCTCGACTCCTCGCGGGACCCGCTGATAACGAGCGCGTCGTCGCGCAGTTCGACATCCACGTCGTCGGCGTCGAATCCGGGGAGGTCGGCGACGACGGTGATCGCCTCGTCGTCTTCGACCACGTCGACGTCGACGTCGCGGGCCCCCGGGAACCGCGGGACCTCGGGGCCGGTGCCCTCCAGCGTGCCGCCGAGTTCCTCGAACTCGCGGCCCATCCGCTCGAACAGTTCCTCTATCTCGTCGAAGGGATCGCGTCGGGTCATACAGGTCAGGATTCGTGACGGAGCGTCTTGAACGTACTGGCGGAGGCGGGGACGGCGGCGCGCCGAGACGCCGGCGACAGACACTATCCGCTGGCGCCCTTGGAGATCGTATGCGCCTGTTCTGGCACCGAGGAGACGCTCGAACGCGGGACAACGCCGGGCTCGCCGCCGCGGCTCGGGACGGTGAAGTCGTGCCGGTGTTCGTGTACGACGCCGACCTGCTCGGAACGGTCGGCGCGCGGCAGCGCGCGTTCTTCCTCCGCCACGTGAAGCGACTAGAGGAGCGGTACCGCGAACTCGGGAGCGACCTGATCGTCCGCGCCGGCGACCCGGAAGCGGTCTTCGTCGACCTCGCCGCGGAATACGACGCGGAGGCGGTGTTCTACAACGAACAGTACCGAGCGGCCCGTCGGAACCGACAGCGGGCGGTCGAGGACGCGCTCGCCGGCGAAGGCGTCGACACCGACTCGCGGACCGACATCGTGCTGGTCGACCCCGGTCGGCTAGAGGCGCGCTATCCGAACCACAGCCAGTTCCACGGCGACTGGGAGGCCGTGCCGAAGCGCGGGCCGTACGCGGAGCCGGACGCGGCCGCGCTGGCCGACGTGCGCGACGGGAAGACCGTCCCCGAGCCCGACGCCGACATCGACCTCCCCGACGCGGGGTACGAGGCCGCCCGCGAGCGGTTCGACGAGTTCCTCGACTACGGGATCACCTCGTACAACGACACCCGCGACGACCTCGCGCGGGCCGTCGAGGCCCCGACGCACGCGGTCTCGCGGATGTCTCCGTACCTCGCGACCGGCGCAATCGGGGTCCGCGAGCTGTGGGCGGGCGCGAGCGACGTGTACGACGCCGTGACCGGCGGGGAGCGCCGCAACGTCGACAAGTACCGGTACGAGCTGTCGTGGCGCGAGCAGATGTACCACCTGCTGTATTACAACCCGGACCTCGCCGTGTCGAACTACAAGTCGTTCCCAAACGAGATCGCGTGGCGCGACGACGACGACGCCTTCGAGGCGTGGACGCGCGGCGAGACCGGCTACCCGCTCGTCGACGCCGGAATGCGACAGCTGAACGAGGAGGGGTACATCCACAACCGGCCGCGGCAGGTGGTCGCGAGCTTCCTCACGAAGCACCTCCTGATCGACTGGCGGCGCGGCGCGCGCTACTTCACGAAGCAGCTGATCGACCACGACTACGCCTCGAACCACGGCGCGTGGCAGTGGACCGCCTCCACCGGCACCGACTCCGTCGACGTGCGCATCTTCGACCCGGTGAGCCAAATGTCGAAGTACGACGACGGCGCCCGATTCGTGAAGGCGTACGTCCCGGAGCTCTCGGACGTGCCGTCCGGGAAGGTGGTCGACTGGCCGACCCTCTCGCGGGCGGAGCGCGAGGAGCTCGCGCCCGACTACGCGCACCCGATCGTCGACCGGAACGAAGGGTACGAGCGCGCGCAGCGCGTCTTCGAGGAGGCGCTCGGGAAGCGATAGCGGGCGCGGGTCGGCGCGAAGCGGTGCGGACCCGTGGGTGGTACCGGCGTTCCGTAACCGAGTCCTTTTCGTGGGGCCCCGAGAACGGCTCCGCTATGTCCCCAGTCGCGATCGACGACGTCGAGGCCGCCGCCGAGCGGCTCGCCGGCACCGACATCGTCCAGCGGACGCCCGTCGAGCGGAGTCGCTCGCTGAGCGATCGGTGCGGCGCCGACGTGCGTCTCAAGATGGAACACCTCCAGCGCACCGGCTCGTTCAAGACGCGCGGCGCGTACAACGCGATCTCGCTGGCGATAGACGGGTCCGGAGAGCGCGCCGCGGAGGTCCCGATCGAGCGCGTCGTGGCCGCGAGCGCGGGCAACCACGCACAGGGGGTCGCGCTCGCGGCGGCCGACGCCGGGATCGAAGCGACGATCGTGATGCCGGAGGCAGCGCCCGCGGCGAAGATCGAGGCGACCCGCGCCTACGGCGCCGAGGTCGTCCTCCGGGGCAGCGCGTTCCCCGAGGCGATGGCGCACGCTCGGACGCTGACCGACGACCCCGGGACGCGGTTCGTCCACGCGTTCGACGACCCCGACGTGGTCGCGGGACAGGGGACGCTCGGCCTGGAAGTGCTCGACCAGGTGCCCGACGTCGACACCGTCCTCGTCCCCGTAGGGGGCGGCGGGCTCGCGGGCGGGGTCGCAACCGCGGTCAAGGCCCGGTCGCCCGAGACGCGGGTCGTCGGCGTTCAGACCGAGGGCGCGTCGACGCTCTCGGAGAGCCTCGCGGCCGGCGAACTCGTGACGCGCGACGAACCCGACACGATCGCGGACGGGATCGCGACCGGCGGGCTGAGCGACCTCACCTTCGAACTCCTCGACGAACACCTCGACGAGGCGGTCGTCGTGAGCGACGACGACGTGGCGAACGCGATCCTCCTGCTCTTGGAGCGCGCGAAGCAGATGGTCGAGGGCGCGGGCGCGACCGCCGCGGCCGCCCTGTTGAACGACGAGGCGGTCGACGATCTCGACCTCGGCGGCGAGACCGTCGTCCCGCTTCTCTGCGGCGGCAACATCGACGTGACGACGCTGAAGGAGGTGGTGACGCACGCCCTCGTCGACCGCCACCAGCTGATCGAGCTCTCCGTCCGGATCGACGACACGCCCGGGACGATGGGGGAGATCAGCACCCTGATCGGCGCGGAGCGCGCGAACATCCGGACCGTGCGCCACGAGCGCAGCCGACCTGACCTGCCGGTCGGCGACGCCGACCTCGTCTTCGAGGTGGAGACGAACGGCCCTGCCCACGTCGACCGCGTCCTCAAGGCGGTACGCGAGGCGGGGTACGAGGTGGAGTGGACGACGCGGGAGGCGTGAGGGAGAATGTCGTCGATGTATAAATTGAACTACGGTGGCGCGCGCCTCCGAGCGGCCGCCTGCGGCGGCCGTGAGGAGCGCGTGCGAGGGAGTCGGCCGACCGCAGGGAGGCCGACGAGGCTGGGGAGGCGTGAGGTGCGGTTGCGGTGTGGGGCGGGACTCAAAGGGGCAGTCGCGAGGCCGCCGTAGGCGACGCAAGCACCGGAACGAGGGAGCGGAGCGACCGAGTGAGGAGCACAGCGAGCGTACTTCGGCCTCGCGACTGGGGCTTTGGAGGTGTTCACCGCCAAGTCACCGAAGGCGTCCACGATCGACCCGCCGACCGCGTCGGGCGGGTGGTCGTCGTCTCGCGCGATCCGACGATTTGAAACGCTCACCTCGGCAACCGTCTCGTAATGAGTCTCGTCGTTACCGACACCCTGGAAGACGAGCGCGTCGAGTTCACGGCCGACGGCGACGTCACGCTGTACGTCTGCGGCCTGACGGTGTCGGACGACCCGCACCTCGGGCACGCCCGCCTGTGGTTCCACGCGGACGTGCTCCACCGGTGGCTCGAACACCTCGGCTACGACGTACGCCACGTCGAGAACGTCACCGACGTCAACGAGAAGATCACGGCCCGCGTCGGCGAGCGCGACGACTGGACCGAGGAACGCGACGTGGCCGAGGCGTTCACCGCCACGACGTTCGACGCGATGCGCGGACTCAACCTCAGGCGGGCGGAGGTGTACCCCCGCGTCACCGAGCACGTGCCGGAGATCGTCGACCTCGTCGAGACCCTGATCGAGGAGGGGTACGCCTACGAGTCGAACGGCTCCGTCTACTTCGACGTGACCCGCTTCGACGAGTACGGGAAGCTCTCGAACCAGGAGTTGGACGCGCTCGAAGCGCAGGGCGAGCCGGACGAGCGCTCGGAGAAGCGGAATCCGGCCGACTTCGCGCTGTGGAAGGCCGACGGCGTGAGCGAGACCGCGGCGCGCGAACACGCGAAACACGACCACGGCGCGGAGACGCCCGAGGGCGAGACGTGGGCGTCGCCGTGGAGCGAGGGGCGGCCCGGGTGGCACGTGGAGTGCTCGGCGATGTCGACGACGCACCTCGGGGACACCCTCGACATCCACATGGGCGGGCGCGACCTCGTCTTCCCGCACCACGAGAACGAGATCGCGCAGTCCGAGGCGGCGACCGGCGAGGCGTTCGCGCGCCACTGGCTCCACGTCGGCCTGCTGGAGATGGACGGCGAGAAGATGTCCTCGTCGATCGGCAACTTCTGGACCGTTCCGGACGCCCTCGACGAACTCGGCGTCAACGTCGTCCGCACGTTCTACGCCGGCGCCGCCTACCGCTCCGAGCAGGCGCTCACCGAGGAGACGATCGGGGAGGCCGAGGAGCGCTGGGAGCGGCTCTCCCGCACGTACGACCGCGCCGTCGAGGCGCTCGACTCGACCGAGGCCCGAGCGAAAGCCGAAGACGACGACCTCCGCGAGGCGGTTGCGACCGCGCGCGACGACTTCGCGGCCGCGATGAACGACGACCTCAATCTCCGGGAGGCGACCGCGGCGCTCCTCGATCTCACCGACGCGGTGAACCGGCACGTGGACGCGGTCGACGAGGGGGACGATGACGGGAACGAGACCCGTGACGTAGACGCCGCCTACGACTACCGGGGCCTCCGCGAGGCGGTCGAAGCGTTCGAAGAGCTCGGCGGCGACGTGTTGGGCCTCCAGTTCGAGTCGCCGAGCGACGGCGACGTCGACCTCGCCGGCGAGCTGGTCGAACTCGTGTTGAACGTCCGTGAGGCCGAGCGCGAGGCGGGCAACTACGAGCGCGCGGACGAGCTCCGCGACGCGCTCGGCGAGGTCGGCGTCGAGATCGAGGACGGCCCGGACGGCGCGACGTACCGGTTCGAGTAATACGGAACCGCGCGTTTCACCGGAGGGATCGTCAGTGTGGCGATAGCGGTGGGTGGCTCGGTCGCTCGTTTATAAACAGCTGCCGACGGAACCGCGGATAACATCTCCAAAGCCCCAGTCGTGAGGGCTCGCGCGGCTCGCTGTGTTCCTCGGTCGGTCGCTACCGCCCCTTCGCTGCGGTGTCGCCGGTGGCTTCGCCGCCGGCTTCCCGCGGCGCGTAGCGCCCCGCTACTTGCGTCTCCGTGCTTCGCACTCAGGGCTGCCCCTTTGAGTCCCGCACCGCACAGCACCGCACCTCGCGCCTCCCCAGCCTCGTCGCTGGCGCCCTCCGCTTCGCTCCGGGAGCCAGCGACTCCAACGAGGGACCGAAGGTCCCTCTGGCAGCCGGCGCGTGGCGCCGGCGACCTCGCACGCGCTCCTCACGGCCGCCGCAGGCGGCCGCTCGGAGGCGCGCGCCACCGCACCGCCGCGTTCATCGGTAAATAGTCGTCACCGTTAGGTCTGGTCGTTTAAATAACGGAGTAGCGGGCCGCAGTCTTCCGAAGTTCAGGTCTCAGTCGAGCACGTGCTCGGTGTCGTACGATCCGAGCACCTTCACCCACCCCTTGTCCGCGATGCCCTCGACGTCGTCGACCGCCTTCGCCATGTGGTCCTCGTAGAGCCCGGCGTCCACGTCGAAGTGGAACAGGTAGTCGCCGAGGCGCTCGCCGCTCGGGCGCGACTCGATCCGCGAGAGGTTGAGGTTGCGGTCGGCGAACGCCTCCAGCAGCTCCAGCAGGAGGCCGGGGTAGTTCGCGTTCGGGTAGACGATCAGCGTGGTCTTCCCGCCGGCGTCGGCCCTCGCGGACTCGGGCGCGACGACGAGGAACCGCGTCGCGTTCGACGTCCGGTCCTGGATGTCTTCCGCGAGGATAGAGAGGTCGGCGCCGGCGTTGTCCGGGTGCCCGATCCCGGCGACGCGGGCGTCCTCGCGGGCGCGCTCGACGCCGCGGGCCGTGGAAGCGACCGCTTCGAGGCCGGCGTCCGGGTAGTTCGACTCCAGCCAGTTACGACACTGCGCGAGCGCCTGCGAGTGGCTCGCGACGACCTCGAACGAGTCGTCCTGCGAGAGGAGGGCGTGGCGGATCGGCGTGACGACCTCGCGGGTGACGGACACGTCGTAGTCGGCGAGCGCGTCGAGGCTCTCCGTGACCGACCCCTCGATGCTGTTCTCGATGGGGACGACGCCGCGCTCGAACTCGCCGTCCGCGACGGCGTCGACGATTGCGGTGACCGATTCGCGGAACGACACCTCGGCGGCGACGGCGCGCGCGGCGCGGTGCGAGTACGTGCCGGCGGGACCCAACGTGACGGCGTTCATTGCCCCACCGTTTCAGGGGAGCCGAGAAAAGCCTGCGGGGCGCGGCGATGTTTCCGGTGCGTCCGATCGGGGTCGGGCTACGGAGCCGGTCACTCCTCGGCCGATTCGGTCGGCACGCCGCCGAGGTTCCCCTCGTCGTCGAACAGCTTGGCGCGGAGGAAGCGCGCCCGGTACCGGTTCGCCCCCTCCTTCGTGTCCGCCTCGCGGATCTCGTCGGTCCGGCCGTCCGCGACCGCGTCGATGATGTCCTCGACCTGCTCCTTCTCGCTCGGGGTCAGGTCGAACTCGTACGTCCGCGGCTGCTCGCTCTCCAGTCGCGTCCACTTCCGCGCGGCCGACACCACGACTGAACACGGCTCGCGGCAGGGGAACGCGCCGTCGCCGCCGTCGACGTCGAGGTCCGTCTCGTCGTCGTACTGCCACTCGCGGCGCTTGAGACACTGCGAGTCGTCGCAACAGGCCTCCGCCACCCAGTTGACGTGCTCGTACCCCTCGCCGCGGTCCCACGTCTTCACGACGCCGTAGATGCCCGACTGGCGCTCCATCGTCTCGCGCCAGTGAGTCACGTCGAGCTCCCCCTCGCGCTCGCGGTGCCAGTTGGCGACGGTCGCGGGGTAGATCGTCTCGACCGCCTCGTAGAGGTCGCGCGGGCCGAGGTCGGGGAACACCCAGCCGCCAGCGAGCGACGGGGCCGTCTTGAGCGGGCGGTACCGCCCCTGTTCGTCGAACGTCACCAGATCGCGGGCGTTGAGCGGGTCGTCGTACGCGTCCAGATCGTCGACCGGGACGCCGGCGTCGTCGGCGTGGCGCACGTCGTAGCGGCGCTCCCCGCGGTCGGTGACCGTCGCCGTGATCTTCAGTTCGCCCCACGCGCGTTCGATGCCCTCGGCGAGCGCGGCGTACCGGGTCGCGACGGTATCGCCGTCCGCGTCCTCGATCCAGCGGAGGAACGCGCGACGCGGCCCGAACTCGCCGACGACGCGCTCGAAGGTGTACCAGTCGGTGACGGCCGCGGCGCGCTCGGAGAGCGCCTCGTGGAGCTCGCGCTCGCTCAGCCCGACCGGGCGGTCGCCGTCGGCGAGGACGTACTCGCCGGGGGCGTCCTCGACGGGAGCGTCCTCGTCGTCTTCGTCGGCGCCGCGCGCCACGCTGAACCCCTCGAACCGGACGGGCTCCCCCGGCTCGCGGTCGGCGAGCGCGTCGAGGACCGCGTCGAACGCCTCGCTCGGGAGGTCGATCTCTGGCGCGTCGGGCTCGCCACCGGCGTCTTCGGATCCGTCGTCGGCCGCGTCAGCCTCCGCGGAGGTCGGGTCGCTCACGCTCAGTCCCCCGTGGCGACGCGGGTAGTCTCTCGCACGTCGTCGAGCGCCGTCCCAAGGTCGGCGCCGGCGTCGTCGGCGCGCTCTAAGACCACGTCGGCCATGAGTGGCTCCGTTCCCACCGCGCCCGCGTACCAGATCCGCGTGCCGTCGACCGTCTCGGGCACGTCGTATCCCTCGGTGTGGTCCTCACAGAGGCCCACGTCCTCCGGGATGTCCTCCTGCGTGTGGTAGCCGTCGGCGATGAAGAGGGGAACTAAGACGACGTCGTCGCTCTCGAAGTGCTCGGGGAGGTCGTCGACCTCCGGGTCCTCGTCCATGTACAGCGGCTTCACCTCGTCGAATCGGTCGCGCTCGGCGATCCGGTCGGCGTGGTACTCGATCGCCTTCGCCGAGTTCTCGTTGCGCTCGGTGCCGTGGCCGACGACCGCGAGGCCGAACCCGTCGCCCACGTCGGCGTCGTTCGTCACGGACTCCGCGCGGCGGACGATCACGTCGGTCATCGCGCGGTGGGTCCCCACCGGCCCGCAGTAGTGGACCTCCTTGTCGATGTCCTCGGCGACGAGCGTCGCCTGGTCCGCCGAGAGGCCGTCGGAGTCCCACTCCGAGACGTCCCAGCCGGCGAGGCGGAGCTCGCGGGGGATCACCTGCTCGGTGAAGTAGCCCTCCGAAATGAACAGCGGGACGACGTACACCTCGTCGCCCTCGACGGTGCGGAGCACCTCTCGGAAGTGCGGCTCCTCCTTCCAGAAGCCGGTGCGGACCTCGTCGAAGGCACCGGTGGCGCGGATCGTGTCGGCGTGGTCGTACGTCGGCGCGCTCGACTCGGGGTTGAGGTGCGAGCCGTGCGCGACGATGACGAGCGACTGCATACCCGTACTGGGGCCGCGCCGCTCTTAGGGACTTCGGAGGCTGCGGGAGTGCGAAAACGGTGCGACGCCGGGGTTCGGGGTCGACCCGCAAAGCGGCGTTGACCGCGCGACAGGCCGGAGCTGTCGTTGAACGCGCGTCAAGGCGGAGCCGGCCATCGACCGCGCGTCAAGGCGGAGCCGGCCATCGACCGCGCGTCAAGGCGGAGCCGGCCATCGACCGCGCGTCAAGGCGGAGCCGGCCATCGACCGCGCGTCAGGTCGAGTCGGTCGTCGGCACCGCATCGAGCGCGGCCTCGACGATCCGGACCGCGTCCGGACCGTCGCGCCGCCCGACGACGCAGACGAGCGTATTCTCCGCGACGCCGGCAGCCGGGACCTCGATGTCCCGAACGGCCAACCGGCGGAGCGACGCCCCGAGCGCCGCGGCGTCGACATCGCCGGTCGCGACGATCGCCGTGCGGTCGCCCTCCGGAGCGACGGCCGCGTCGCCGACGCGGAGGAGCGGCTCGCCGGCGTCGCCCTCGGCCGCGCCGTCGGCCGCCGAGAGCCCGACGCCGCTGCGCATCGAGACGGTCGTCCCTCGCGATTCCGTCGCGTACGCGGGCAGGTCCTCGCGGAAGCGCCGGAGAGCGGCCGCGACCGCGTCCGGCTCGCCGTCGAGGGCGGCGGCCTCGGCGAGCCACGCGGCCGCGGCGCTGTGGTTCAGGAGGCCGGCGCGGAGCGCGTCGAAGACGAACGGCCGCGAGCGGACGGCCTCGCGGGTGTCGGCTGCCAGCGACATGGACCGACTTGCGCGCGCGTCGATCAAGCCGGTTTCGATCGCCGCGTCGTCAGGGTCGGTCCGGCGTCGTCCGCGGGGGCCGGCGGTCCCGCGCGGTCAGTCGTCGTCCTCGGCGAGGCTCGCCGACGCGGGCGGCACCGGGTCGGACTCCGGCCGGGGATCGTCCGCGGCGACCGGCTCGTCGGACCGCGACAGCCAGCGCAGGAACCCGCCCATGGCGACGAGACAGACGAGCGCGAACGGGGCGCCCGTGACGATCACCGACGACCGGAGCGCGGTCGCGCCGCCGACGACCACGAGCACGGAGGCGATCGCACCCTGGAGGATCCCCCAGAAGACCCGGTTCGCGCCCGACGGCTTCCGGCTGCCGCCGGTCGTGAGCATGCCGACCGCGAGCGTCGAGGAGTCGGCGGAGGTGAGGAAGAACGTCGTCACCAGCACTAAGAACAGCAGCTGCCACAGCTCGCCGCCGGGGAACGCCCCGAAGATGACGTAGCCGGAGACGCCGTCGCCGAACTCGCCGACCGCGCCGAGCACGTCGGCCGCGCCGGACTGCTGGATCCGGATCGACGTCCCCCCGACGACGGTGAACCACAGCGCCGAGACCGCGGTCATCGTCCCGAAGGCGGTGCCGACCACCGACCGGATCGTCCGGCCGCGGGAGATCCGCGCGAGGAACAGCCCGACGAACGGCGCCCACGCGATCCACCACGACCAGTAGAAGACGGTCCACGCCGCCGTCCAGCTCGCGCCGCCCTCCACGCCGCTCCCCGTGAACAGGCTCATCTCGAAGAAGGAGGTCGCGTACGTACCGAGCGCCGCCACGCCGATGTTCAACACGTCGACCGTCGGCCCGGCGAGGAGCGCCACGCCGAGGAGCAGGGCCATGACCGCGATGTTGAACACGGACAGCCGGCGGATCCCGCGGCTCACGCCCGCGACGAGCGAGAGCGTGAAGAGGACGGTGATGCCGACGATGACGGCGACCGTCTCGGCGTCGCCGAACGCGACTCCGGTCCGGAACGTGACGCCGGTGAGCAGCTGGGTGGCGATGAAGCCGAGCCCGGTCGCGATCCCACCGATGGTGGCGACGACAGCGAGGGTGTCGACCGTCCGGGCGACGAGGCCGTCGAGCCGGTCGGGGCCGAGGACGGGATACAGCGCGGTGGAGACGCGGAACGGAGCGTCGTGCCGGTAGGCGAAGTACGCGACCGGAATGCCGATCGCGAGGTACCCGCCCCAGGCGCTGACGCCGTAGTGGAAGACCGTGTACGCGACCGCGGGCACCGCCGCCGCGCTCGACTCCGCGGCCACCTCGCCCGCGAACAGCGGCGGGACGGTCTGGTAGTGTAACAGCGCCTCCACGGGACCGAAGAAGACGATGCCGGCCGACAGCCCGGCCGAGAAGAACATCGCCACGTACGACGCCGTCCCGTACTCGGGGTCGCCCTCGCCGAGGCGGACGCGTCCGTAGCGACTGACGAGGAGGTAGCCGGCGGCCCCGACCAGCGCGAGCACCGTGCCGAGGTAGAGCCACGCGAGCCCCTGGCCGAACGTGACGAACGCCGCGTCGATCGCGGCGGCGGCGCCTTCCGTGTCGGCCGCCGTGTACGCGAGGAACGCGAACGTTGCCAGCGCGCCGGCGGCGAAGGGCACGGGATCGACCTCGGATCTGAACGAGCGTATCGACTCGACGACGGAGCGTCCATTCATAAACGAGTGGGTATCGATCAGCAGGGCCTCAACCGGATTAAACCTGTTTCCGAGTGCGTGTACGTCCGTTTTCGTCCGCGCACCGTGGTCGGAAATCGACGGCGGACCGTCACCGTCGTCGGCCGCGCCGATCCGGCGGCGCGCGGGCGGCAGAGATTCGTGTTGCCAGCCCGTATCCGCGGCCGTGAACCACGTCCCGAACGAGGCGCTGGCCGCGATCGACGCGTTCGGCGAGGGGCACCTTCGCGGCGACCCGCCGCCGGTCCGCGAGCGGCTGCGCTCGGACCTCCGGGTCCGGATCGAGGTCAACGACGACGGGCGAACGGCGCGGTGTCGGTTCGAGACGGAGTACACCCGGACGCCGCCGACGCTCCGCGACCGGGATTCGTTCCTCGTCACGTATGTGGACGGCGTCGACGAGCGCCTCCGCGAGTGGGGGATCGAGCCCCCGCCCGCGTACGAGTACCGCGAGACTGTCGACGGCACGCACCGGTACGAGGGGACGCTGACGCTGCCGTGACGCGGAGCTCTCGGAACGCGACGGCGCGGCCTGATTATGCCGTCGTTAGCCGGACGGAACGGTGTGCTGCTCACGACCGCCTTCGTCTTCCACGTGGTCTCCGGCGCGCTGTGGACCGGCGCGACGCTGTACGTCGTCTACGCGACCCTGCCGCGGGCGACCGACGGGACGCTCGGCCGCGAGGCGTTCGTCGACGCCGCGTTGCTCGCCGGCGGGGTTCCGGGGTGACGCGGCGGCGAGAGCGAGATATATAAACGGCGTCGGATAGCCGAATTCGTCCCACCAGAGATCAATGCTAACTCTCCGCACGATCCGGGAAGAAACGGTCCGGTGTCGTGCGGTTTTCGACGGCGGCTCCCGACGGCGTCCGTCCGTGTCCGTCCGGCCGTCAACGAGACATTTATATAGAATCACAATCAATCAAACGCTGTATGAGTCAGCGAATGCAGCAGGGTCAGCCGATGATCATCATGGGCGATGACGCCCAGCGCGTCCAGGACAAGGACGCACAGGAGTACAACATCTCCGCGGCGCGCGGCGTCGCCGAGTCCGTCCGGTCGACGCTCGGACCGAAGGGGATGGACAAGATGCTCGTCAACTCGATGGGCGACGTCACCATCACCAACGACGGCGTCACCATCCTCCAGGAGATGGACATCGACAACCCGACCGCCGAGATGGTCGTCGAGGTCGCCGAGACCCAGGAGGACGAGGCCGGCGACGGGACGACCAGCGCGGTCGCCATCGCGGGCGAGCTGCTGAAGAACGCCGAGGACCTGCTTGAACAGGACATCCACCCGACAGCGGTGATCAAGGGGTTCAACCTCGCGAGCGAGTACGCCCGCGAGCAGGTCGACGAGGTCGCGACCGCGGTCGACCCCGACGACACTGAGACGCTCCAGAACGTCGCCGAGACGTCCATGACCGGCAAGGGCGCCGAGCTCGACAAGGACGTGCTCGCCGACCTCGTCGTCCGCGCCGTACAGGGCGTCACGGTCGAGGCCGACGACGGCTCCCACGTGGTCGACCTGGCGAACCTGAACATCGAGACGCGCACCGGTCGCGCGGCGGGCGAGTCCCGCCTGCTCACCGGTGCGGCGATCGACAAGGACCCGGTCCACGACGACATGCCGACCGACTTCGAGTCGGCGAACGTCCTGCTCCTCAACGACCCGATCGAGGTCGAGGAGGCCGACGTGGACACCTCCGTCAACGTCGACTCGCCGGACCAGCTCCAGAAGTTCCTCGATCAGGAGGAGGAGCAGCTCCGCGAGAAGGTTGACCAGATCGTCGACTCCGGCGCCGACGTCGTCTTCTGTCAGAAGGGCATCGACGACCTCGCGCAGCACTACCTCGCCAAGGAGGGCGTGCTGGCGGTCCGCCGCACGAAGAAGTCCGACCTGACGTTCCTGAAGAACGTCCTCGGCGCGCCGATCGTCACCGACCTCGACTCCCTCACCGCGGACGACCTCGCGGTCGGCTCGGTCGAGCGCGACGGCGACGAGGAGCTGTTCTACGTTGAGGGCGAGGACGCCCACGGCGTCACGCTCCTCCTGTACGGCACGACCGACCACGTTGTCGACGAGCTCGAACGCGGCATCCAGGACGCGCTCGACGTGGTCTCGACGACCGTCTCCGACGGGCGCACGCTGCCCGGCGGCGGCGCGGTCGAGGTCGAGATCGCGCGCCGCCTGCGCGACTACGCCGATTCCGTCGAGGGGCGCGAGCAGCTCGCGGTCGAGGCGTTCGCCGACTCCCTCGAACTGATCCCGCGCGTGCTCGCCGAGAACGCGGGCCTCGACGCGATCGACCTGCTGGTCGACCTCCGCGCGGCCCACGAGGCGGGCGACCAGCACGCCGGGCTCGACGTGTTCGCCGGCGAGGTCGTCGACACGGCCGAGGCGGGCGTCGTCGAGACGGCCCACGCGAAGGAGCAGGCGATCGCCTCCGCGGCCGAGGCGGCGAACCTGGTCCTGAAAATCGACGACATCATTTCGGCGGGCGACCTCTCGACGGCGGGCGGCGACGACGAGGGCGGCGCCCCCGGCGGCGGCATGGGCGGCATGGGCGGCATGGGCGGCGCGATGTGAAGTCGGCCGAGAACTGACTTCCACCGTTCCCACCGTTTCGTCCGACGAACGCTCCGTTTTCCCCCGTTTCAACCGAGACCAGCCGAACGGCCGCCGAAGTCGGCTGGCGAGGGGCCGATCCCCGCCCGCTCGCCTTTTGCCCGCCCGTGCGCGCCGCGCACATCGGCGGCCGCACCTCTTTACGGATCCGCACCTTACGCGGGGGCGATGGCAGATCTCACGCTCTACGAGCTCGAAGGCTGTCCGTACTGCGCGAAGGTGAAGACGAAGCTGTCCGACCTCGGCTTGGAGTACGACTCGATCATGGTCCCGCGCTCGCACAGCGACCGCACCGAGGTCGAGGAGGTCTCCGGACAGACCGGCGTGCCCGTCCTCGTCGACGAGGAGCACGGGATCGAGGGGATGCCCGAGAGCGACGACATCGTCGAGTACCTCGAAGAGACGTACGGCGGCGCGAGCTAACGCTCGGACGCGGGGACGCGAGCCACCGTCGAACGAGAGCCTATTTATTCGCCCGCGGCGAGGTGACCCGCGTGCGACTCGTACACCGTCCCGACGCGTCGGGCGACCGGACCGAGACCGTCCTCGCGAGCGACGTCGACGTCGCCCGCTCGACGCTCGAACAGGCCCGCGGGCTGATGTTCCGGCGGTCGGTCCCCGACGACTACGCCCTCGTCTTCCCCTTCGACGAGCCCGAGACGCAGTGGCTCCACATGCTGTTCGTGCCATTCGCGATCGACGCGGTGTGGCTCGTCGACGGCGAGGTGACGGCGAAGAAGCGGCTCGCGCCGTTCGTGGGACTGGGCCGCGGCCGCGCCGACACCGTCGTCGAGCTGCCGGCCGGCGCGGCGGAGTCGGTGACGGTGGGCGACGAGCTCCGGCTCGCGGAGTGAGGCGCGCGCCGTCTCGCGGAGTCGTGAGCGCCGGAGCGACCTCGGCGTCGACGGGGCGACCGCGTCACCCCCGTCCGGCTCAGTCGTCCGGGCTGAACAGTTCGGTGTCGTCGATCGGCGGCGCATCGGCGACGCGCAGGGACAGCTCGATCCGGCTTCCGCCGGCCTTGCTCTCGGCGATGTCGAGGCTCCCGCCGCCGGCGGTGGCGATCCAGTTCACGTACCAGAGCCCGAGCCCGCTCGCGTGTTCGAGCGGCGTCTCTTCGCCGGTGAGGACGGCGCGCTCGGCCGGGGGGATCCCCGGCCCGTCGTCCGCGACGACGAGGGAGGCCCACGACTCGCTCGGGAGCTCCGCGGCCGAGACCCGAACCCGCGGCTCGTCGGCGTCGTTGTGGCGGATCGCGTTGTCGACGAGCTCGGTGATCGCCTCCGGGAGGAACGCGACCGCCGAGACGACGATGTCGTCCGGGATGTCGACATCGACGGTGGCCCCGTCGAGGACCGCCGGGTCGACCGATTCGAGGGCGGCGTCGACCGCGGGCGCGAGCGCGATCGGTCGCGCCGACGGGCGCTGGGAGAGCAGCCGCTCGACCTTGCGAGAGGTCTCGCCGAGGCGCAACAGCCGCTCGGCGGTGGCGACGACCCGTTCGAGCTGCTCGGTGAGCTCGGGGTCGTCGACGGCCTCGATGGCCTGTCCGGTGAACCCCGTGACCACGTTGAGATCGTTCCGGAAGTTGTGCCGCAGCACGCGCGTCAACACGGCGAGCCGCTCCTCCCTGAGGGACGCCTCGGTGACGTCCTCGCCGACGCCGACGGCCCCCACGACGCGGTCGCCGTCGGTCACCGGACCGACGGAGAGCCGATAGGGGACGCGTTCGCCGGAGCGGGTGAGGAGGCGCGCCTCGCGGGAGACCGCCTCGCCGTCGCGATACACCCGAGTGAGGGCCTCGCTGATCGCGTCGCGCGTCGCCTCGTCGAACAGCGACGTGAGCGCCCGTCCGGAGAGCGCGTCGGGTGCGTACCCCGTGTCGGCCGCGAGCTCGTCGTTCCACCGCGAGAGCGTTCCCTCCTCGGTACAGCGGAACAGCGCGAGCGGGACGGTGTCGGCGAGCGCGTCGACCAGTCGGCGCTCGGTGTCCCGCTCGGACTCGGCGGCGACGCGGGCGGTGGCGTCGGAGAGTCCGACGACCAGCCACTCGGACCCGGCGATCGTCGCCGTGTGGAGCGCCGCGTCGACCCGGAGCCTCGGATCGCCGAGACGGAGGTCCCACTCGAACCGCTTGGCCGCGTCGGTCGCGCCGTCGGAGCCGGCCGTCTGGGAGGCCGCCGCGGCGGCGACGTCAGCGATCGGCTCGCCGGAGACGGTGACGTCGGTCTCGCCGAGGTCCGGGAGGCCCATCAGCGTCAGCGTGCCGCGGTCGTGGCCGACGAGGTCGGCCGCCGGCGCGTTCGCGGCGCGGACGGCCAGCGTGTCCGGATCGCAGGCGAGCGTCGGGGTCGGAACCGCCTCGACGAAGGCTCGGAGGATCCCCGACGGAGCGGCGTCGCCGCTCGACGGCGATCGGTCCTCGGCCGACGAGTCCGGGTCGCGGTCACCCATCTGTCGGTAATCGAGACACTCCGCGCATATGTGTTTGTGGATTTATGAATTGCGGCGGAATCGAACCGGGCGCGGCGCGCCGGCGGTCAGTCCGCTCTGGCCTGCCAGTCGCGAACGGTGTCGGGCCCAACGCCGTCGACGTCGGCCGCCAGACTGTCGGGATCGGCGGACTTGAGCTCGTCGACGCCGTCGACGCCGGCGTCTTTCAGCTTCGCGGCGGTCTTCTCGCTGATCCCCTCGACGGCTTGGAGCTCCGACCCCTCCTGCCGGGCCGTGAACTCGCGGTAGTTACAGATCGGACAGCCCAACTCCCACGGCTCGTCGCCGGAGTGGACGCGGAGGTGCGGGAGGTCGTGTTCCTCGCAGGTCTCGTCGGTGACCTCGATCTCGCCGCGCCGGGGGAGCGGCAGCGAGTAGTCGCAGTCGGGGTAGCGCGTACAGCCCACGAGCCGCGAGCCGGAGCGGAGCCGCTTGACCGCGAGCTCGCCCCCGTGTTCCGCCCCGCAGTCGGGACACGTCCCGATCACCTCGTCCTCCTGCTCGTCGGCCTCGTCCGCCTTACACTGCGGGCAGCCGTGGACGAACGTCTTCCGGCCGGCGAGCATCTTCACGTGACGGAGGTCGTGTTCGTCGCAGGTCTCGTCCAAGAGGAGCGGCTTTCCGGTCGACGGGAGCGGGAGGGTGTACTCGCAGTCGGGATAGCCGTCGCAGCCGACGAAGTACGACCCCTGCCGCGACTTGCGGACGAGGAGATCGGACCCGCACTCCGGACACGGGCCGAGAGTCTTGTCCGCCTTCAGCGAGGTCTGGAGGTGGTCGCCGACCGCCTCGCGGGAGTCGGTGAGGTCGTCGAACACGCGCGAGAGCAGCTCGCGGGACTCCGCGGTCACCTCGTCGTACTCCTTCTCGCCGGCCGCGATGGCCGCCATGTCCTGTTCGAGCTGGGCGGTCATCTCCTCGCTCACGATCCGGTCGGCGAACTCCTCCGCGGCCTCGACGACCGCCTCGGCGAGCCGCGTCGGGCGGGGCGGGTCGCTCTCGACGTAGTTGCGGTCGTACAGCTTCTCGATCGTGCGGTGCCGGGTCGCCTTCGTGCCGAGCTGCCGCTTCTCCATCTCCTCGATGAGCCGGGACTGCCCGTAGCGGCGCGGGGGTTGGGTCTCCTTCCCCTCGGTGGAACGGTCCGACAGCGACAGCGTCTCGCCGACCTCGACGTCCGGGACGATCCGCTCGTCGCTGGAGCGGTACGGATACACCTCGTGGTAGCCCGCCTCCAGCAGCCGCTTCCCGTTGGCCTTCAGCCGCAGCCCGCCGTCGGCGGCGAGGTCGGCCGGCTCCGCCGCGTCGTCGGTGTCGCGGAGCGCGGCGAGCCCGTCGGCGCCCGCGGCGATCGGCGTCGCCTCGCCGTTCGCGAGCGCGACCACGCGCAACCGCTCCCACGTCGCGGGGTCGGCGCAGGTCGCCAGGAACCGGCGGACGATCAGCTCGTACACCTCCCACTCGTCGTCCGAGAGGTCGGCGGCGGCGGGCAGCTCACCCGTGGGGTGGATCGGCGGGTGGTCCGTCGTCTCCTCGTCGCCCTCGGTCGGTTCGATCTCGCGGTCCTCGTCGAGCAGACTCGCGGCGTCCTCGCCGAATGTCGGCGAGTCGCCGAGGTCCGCGATCAGCTCCTCGGGCTCCAAGTCCTCCGGGTACACCGTGTTGTCGGTCCGCGGGTAGGTGACGTAGCCGGCCGTGTAGAGGTCCTCCGCGAGCGACATGGCGCGCTGCGCGGAGTAGCCGAGCGACCCCGCGGCGCGGATGAACGCGGTGGTGTTGAACGGCGTCGGCGGGTCGTCGGTCTGTGTCCGCCGGGTGACGTCGTCGACGGTCGCCCCGTCGGCCGCGTCGAGCGCCTCGGTGAGCGTCTCCGCGACCGCCTCGTCCCAGACGCGCTCGCGCTCGTTGCCCTCGTCGTTCAGGTAGAAGTAGCGCGCCTCGAACGGGTCGCCGCTCGACTTCGCCAGCTCGCCCGTCAGCTCCCAGTACGACTCGGGGTCGAACGCCTGGATCTCCCGCTCGCGGTCGACGATCAGCTTGAGGGTCGGCCCCTGGACCCGACCGACGGAGATGAAGTCGTCTCCAAGCTGGCGCGCGGACAGCGAGAGGAACCGGGTGAGCGCCGCGCCCCACGTGAGGTCGATTGTCTGTCGCGCCTCGCCCGCGGCCGCCAGCTCAAAGTCGAGGTCGTCGGGGTTCGCGAACGCCTCCTGCACCTCGTTCTCCGTGATCGAGGAGAAGCGGACGCGGTCGACGGGCACGTCCTCGTTCACCTCGCGGACGAGCTCGTACGCCTCCTTGCCGATCAGTTCGCCCTCGCGGTCGTAGTCGGTCGCGATGACGACCCGCGAGGCGTTGCGGGCGAGCCGGCGGAGCGCGGCGACGATCCCCTCCTGGGTCGGCGTCTTTGTGACGGGCGCGTCGATGAGTTCGACCGGCTCCACGTCGCGCCAGTCGTTGTACTCGGCGGGGAAGTCGACGCCGACGACGTGGCCGGAGAGCCCGATACACCGCTTGCCGCCCCACTCGTAGACGTTGACGTCGTTCATCCGCTCCGCGGTCGCGGACTCGCCGCTCAGGATGTCGGCGATACGCCGCGCCGCGTTGTCTTTCTCCGTGATGATTAGTTCGGGGCCGCGACTCATTGCGGCGAGATACGCCGCTCCCGGGTCTAAAGCTTTCGCGACGCGAAATCAGCGGCAGGCGAGGGGTCGAACGACCGGTGAGAAGGGATCGGGACGCGACCGGTCACCGGGCCGCGTCGTCGGACTCGGCGAGGAACTCCGCGTCTGTCGCCTCCCCGTACGGTTCCGGCGGTTCGTCGTCCGCGTCGAGTTCGCGCCGTGCGAGGTGGTTCTCGAGTTGGCGGCGCTTGTTCCTCCCTTTCCGCTCGCGACCCGATTTCGTGTCTGGCATCGTCACCCGTGTCAACAATACCCACACATATGAATCTTGTGTCGGTGTGCGGACGTGTCGAGGCAGGCCGAACCGGACGCTTTCGAAGCAGATTCGGCCGACAGCAGCGGTGTGATAATCAAACACCCACTATATCTGCCAGAGGCTCTCACGAGTTAGTTGCGGTGGCGCGTGCCGACGAGCGCCCGGAGGGTGCGATGTCGCACGCGCGAGGGACGCGGTGAGCGACGGGCGACCGAAGGGAGCCCGGAGTGAACCGCGAGGCTGGGGCGGTGTGAGGTGCGGTGCTGTGTGGTCGCGGCCGCCCCTGTGGAGGTAATTGTCGGCGAGCAATAGGTGTCTGCGTAGAGCCGAGCGGCTGGGGCTTTGGAGGTGATCGTCGCGGCCAGACCCGCCCGTCGCTGTCGCTCCTCGCTCGTTATTGCGACAGTGGAGCGCCAAGAGAGGGATTTGAACCTCAGTCGTTCCGCTCGCTGCGCTCGCTTCACTCCCTGGTTCAAATCCCTCCGTCAGGCTTTTCGACGAACAGGTCGCTTCGCTCGCCGTGTCGTTCGTCGAAAACGCCAGGAGAGGGATTTGAACCCCCGATCCCGGATGGGAACACGCTTTCCAGGCGTGCGCCTTACCACTCGGCCATCCTGGCTCACTCCGTGCTACTCCGGTGCGACTGTTAAGTCCTTCTTTTCGCTCGCAGTCGGGCCTCGGCGAGGTAGGAGAGACCGGCCGACGCGGCCGCGACCCCGAGCGCGACGAGCGCCAGTCCGCCGATCCCGACCGGCAGCGACCCGGGGCCGACGAGCCGGTACCCCTGCGCGAGCACGAGGAAGGCGAACCCGCCGACGGCGCCCCACAGCGCCGCGGACCGCAGGCGAGCGCGCGGCGTGGCCGGGGCGCCGGGCGCGCGGCCGCCGCCGCCGGAACCGGAGGGGTCGTCCCGGTCCGTCTCGGCCCCGCGCCCGCCCTCGCCGTCGGACATCTACTCAACGACGGCGACGGCCTCGATCTCGACGCCGGCCCCCTTGGGGAGCGCGCCCGCTTGGACCGCCGAGCGGGCGGGAGGCGCCTCGTCAAAGTAGTCGGCGTACGTCTCGTTCATCTCGTCGAAGTCGTCGATGTCGGCGAGGAACACCGTCGTCTTGAGCACGTCCTCGGGCCCGGCCCCCGCCTCGTCGAGCACCGCGAGGAGGTTGTCCAGCGCCTGCTCCGTCTGGTCCGCGATCGACGCGTCGGCGAGGAGTTCGCCGTCGGGCGTCAGGGGGATCTGCCCGGCCGTGAACACGAGGTCGCCGTCAGTCGTCGCCTGGCTGTACGCGCCCACCGCCGCCGGGGCGTCGTCCGTGTGGATCGTCTCCTTCATGCGGGTGCGCCTTCGACCGGCGGCCTCAAGAGTACTCTGGAGCGGCCCGCCGACGGGCCCGTCGGAGCGCGGCCGGTGGACCCACCGTCAGACACAAGACTCCGGGATGGTAACATGACACGTATGACGGGTGATCAGCTCGTGCCCCTCGCCGCGATATTCGTCGGCGTGGCGGCGCTCAACCTCGCGGTGACGTGGCTGCTCGTCCGCCGGAACCGCGACCCCGCGGAGCTCTTCGGCTCGGTCGCGGCCCGTTCGTCGGAGCCCGACGGCGACGAGGAAGCGGCCGGTTCGGCGGTCGCACGCGACCGCGGCGCGGCCGGGGGTCCGACGGACGAGTCAGCCGACGCCGGTGACCCGCCGCCGCTCGACGCCGACGGAGAGACGGTCGTCTGCCGGCACTGCGGCGCTGAGAACCGCGTCGGCTACCGGTACTGCCGGTGGTGCGTGCGGTCGGGATTCGTCGACGACGGCGCCGGCGTCACCGCGGGAACAGCGATGACCGACCGGTCGCTATAAGCTGTCGCGACGGGCGCCCCGACCGCGACGACGAGGAACGGGCCACGTAGACGGCGTCGATCCGGAGTGGACCGCTCAGGCCGCGTCGATCCGACAGCCAGCGGCGTAGTCGATCCCGTCAAGCGTGTCGATTCCGTCGTCGCCGCACACCGGGCAGTCCGGGTTACGCGCGTACGGGACCGTCTCGAACGAGAGGTCCATGGCGTCGTAAAACAGCATGCGACCGACGAGCGGGTCGCCGACGTCTATGATCAGTTTCACCGCCTCCGTCGCCTGGAGACACCCGACCGTCCCGGGGAGGACGCCGAGGACGCCGGTGCTGGCGCAGTCCGGTACCGTTCCCGGCTCCGGCGGCTCCGGGAACAGACAGCGGTAGCAGGGGCCGTCGGGCGAGAGCGTCGTCACCTGCCCCTCGAACTTGTAGATGGCGCCGTGCGAGACGGGGACGCCCTCGATTCGGGCGGCGTCGTTCACCACGTACCGGGTTGCGAAGTTGTCCGAGCAGTCGACGACGACATCGTAGTCCGAGATCAGTTCGCGGGCGTTGCCCGCGTCGAGTCGCAGGTGGTGGCGCTCGACATCCACGTCGGGGTTGAGGTCGGCGACGAAGTCGGCGGCCGAGTCGACCTTCTGGCGTCCCACGTCGCCGTCACCGTGGATGACCTGTCGCTGGAGGTTCGAGCGCTCGACGGCGTCGTCGTCGGCGATCCCGATCGCGCCGACGCCCGCCGCCGCGAGGTACTGGACGACGGGCGCGCCGAGCCCGCCCGCGCCGACGACGAGGACACGGGCGTCGAGCAGTCGCTTCTGCCCCTCCGGACCGACGCCGTCCAAGATGACGTGTCTGGAGTAGCGGTCGAGTTGGGTCGCGTCGAGCGAGAGGCTCATGTCCGTGACCTGTGCGGGCGCAGATATAATCGTGTTCCCGGCGGCGACAAAGACGCGGCGCGGCCGACACTCGCTCCGTCGGCGACGGCTCTGGACCTGACGCCGACGCTTACTCCCCCGACGCGGTCACGGCGTCGGTCATCCAACAGTCGTCGACGCTGCCCAGCGAACTGTTCGTGGTCGCGCTCCCGCCGCCGACCCGGACGAGGCGGAACTCGTAGCGCCCGGTCACGGTGCCGTCCTCGCGCGTGACGACTTCGACCGCGGCGGTCCCGTCGGCGGTCTCCGGCACCGAGTACTCCGCGGTATCGTACGTGAGCATCGGGCCGTACCGGGCGGTCTCGAACAGCTCGACGTACTCGCCGACGGGTCCGACGACCTGCCTGTTCTCCGGCGACGCGAACGCCCGGAGGGTCCGGATGCCGTCGTTCGTCGCGTTGTCGTTGTACCGGAGCGCGTTCATCTGGATCTGGACGACCTGAAGCGCGGACCGCTCGCAGGTCGGGGACAACGCCGTGTTCCGCGCGGCCTCACCGGTCGGGTCGCCGTCGGCGGCCGACACGGTGTTCCCGCCGTCCGAGTCCGTGCCGCTCGCGTCGCCGCCGTCGTCCGTCGACCCTCCCACGTCGGACGGCGAGTCGATCGCCCCGTCGTCGCCGGCGATCACGCCCGGCCCGCCGATCCCGGCGGCGCCGGCGGCGAACCCGGCCCCGGCCGCCGCGACGAGGAGCGCGACGACCGCGATCGCGGCGACGACGGTCCGGCGGGACGGTCGATCGCTCGCGGCGTCGGCGGTCGAACCGTCGCCCGGCTCACCGCTCTGGGGTGGATCGGGGTTGGAGTCGCTCGGCCGGTCGTCAGCTCGCGACGCGCCGGGCGAGTCGGCGACGTTCCGATCGGTGCGATCGGCGTCGCTGCGGCCTACCGGTCCCGACGCGCCGGCGGCCGTCGCCCCGCCGGCGGGATCACTCGCGTCGCCATCGCCCGAGGCGTCGTCGCCGCTCGCGCTGTCGACGGTCCGGACATCGTCGGTCGCCTCGTCGTCGGTGGCTAGCGATCCGTCGCCGGAATCGGTCGCAGCGCCGGGCTCGGGAGCGACCGCGTCGTACGATGCGGACCGAACGGGGACACCGAGAATCCGGTCCGCGATCTCGTCCGCCGCCGCCGGCGGGACGGCGTACAGGAGCCGCCGTCGGAGGTCCGCCGGAGAGACGACCGTCGAGTCGTCGAGCGTCCCGTCGTCAAGCAGTGAGTCGCTCGCGACGACGACGGCGTCGGCCGGGCCGTCGGGGACGCGGCCGTCGGCGGCCGAGGCGACGAGCAGTTCGGTCCGCTGGTCCCCGTTTCGCACGGTCACTCGGGGCGGATCGGCGTCGGCCGCGTCGGCGGTCGCCGCGTACGCGTCGGCGACGAGCGTCGCGAGCGCGTCCGTGTCGAGCGACCTGAGCGCGGTCGCGAACGCGTCGGGCGGAATCGGGGTGGTCCCGGTCACGTGGCGATCGCCATGACTACAGTTGGTATGTGACGCGGTATCTTTGCTCTTGCGCCGCCGGCGTCCGGGGCGCGACGGCGGAGAGCGTCGGGAGCGTTAGACGACGAGCCCGTCGGGGGACGGGGGCGACGAGCGGCGCGTCCGCTCGGCGACGCGGTCGGTGAAAAACGAGAACTGAACGTCGACGGCGGCGTTACTTGCCCTGCCGGTCGTTCGAGGTGACGCTCGGGCGCGTCTTCTCGGTGCCCTTGCCGCGCTTGCGCTGGCCGCGGCCCTTGGTGCCGGCGGAGGTGAGCCCGCGGTACGCGCGACCCTTGTGGTCGTCCGAGCAGATCCAGTTCAGGTCGTCGTCGTTCTCGATTGCGGGGTGGGCGGGGTCCACGAGGATGACCTCGTGCCACTTCTGCGAGCCGTCCTCGCCGACCCAGTAGGAGTTGAGCACGCGGAGGTTGCGGTACTTCCGCGAGGCGCGCTCCTCGGCGATGCGCTGGATCGACTTGCGCCGCGAGACGCGGTTGACGCCCTGGCGCTTCGAGCGGCGGCCGGCCTTGAAGCGCTGCTTGCGCGAACCGCCCTTGCGGACGCTCACGCGGGCGACGATGACGCCCTGCTTGGCCTTGTAGCCCAGTTCGCGGGCCTTGTCCAGCCGGGTGGGGCGCTCGATGCGCTCGATGGCGCCCTGGTCGCGCCACTCCTGTTTGCGCTGCCACTGCAGCTCAGCTAGTTTCCCCTCCTTGGGGGACCGCCACGCCTCCTTGATGTGCGAGTAGAAGCTTCGTGCCATTGTTGTCCGCGGACGGTTGCGATTCAGCCGCGAGGGGCCACATGTCGTCTCGTCCCGGGGCGCGCGGCGGTCGGTCCGACCGCGGCCCCGGCGGCGAGTGCCCGCTGTGTCCGCACCAGCGAGTTGACGGAAATACCCGCGGTTCACTCTTAACCGCTTCGCTCCGCGGGTCGCGTGGGTTGCGGTCGCACGGGTTCGGCGAGACGTTCGGTCCGAACTGACGGGCGAGATATTCGGTCGGGACGCACAGTCGACGGGCGCGGTCGGAACGCTCGAACCGGCCGCCGCTCGTCGATCGATTAAAGTTCAATTGTATCGATGAACCGCTAGTGGTACACATCGACGCCGCGCCGGCGGCACGCGGGCGCGACGGAGGGAGGTACCGGTGGGAGGTATGAGACTCCTCGTCGTCGCGGGAACGACCGCGACCGCCGCCATCGACGGAATCAGCGCTGCGGGCGCCGACCCGGAGCTACGCGTTCACACGCCGAGCGCCGACCTCGAAATCGTCGAGGCGGGGCGCCCCGCGCCCGACTCGCCCGTGCCGATGAGTCCGACGGGCTGCGCGACGCCCGCGGTCGTCACCCGCGCGGTCCGCGAGCTGCTCGGCCCGGAGACCCTTCCCGTCGAGTTCGTCGACGCCGGACTCGGCGCGCCGACCGCGGCGAGCGTCCGCGAGGTCGGCGCGTCCCCGGGCGGCGACGTCCGCGACCCCGAGCCGGTCCCGGAGGCGGCAACCGTCTTCGAGCGCGCGCGCTCGCTGGCGCCCGACCTCGCCGTGTCCGGTGAGGGAGCCGGCCCCGAACGCGACGGCGACGGACCCGCCGAGCTGCTCGTCGCCGAGACGATTCCCGGCGGGACGACCACCGCGCTCGGAGTCCTGACCGCGCTCGGCGAGCGCGCCGCCGTCTCCTCGTCGCTACCGGCGAATCCGATCGAGCGCAAGCGGCGCGTCGTCGCCGAGGGGCTGGACGCGAGCGGCCTCGACCCGGGCGGCGCGGCGGACGACCCGATCGAGGCGGTCCGGCTAGCCGGCGACCCCGTCCTCGCCGGCGTTTCGGGGCTGATCGTCGGCGCGGCCGACGCCGGGATCGACGTGACCCTCGCGGGCGGCACACAGCTCGCGGCCGCGGCGGCGCTCGCCCGGCACGCGGGCGTCGAGCGACCGCTCCCGTTGGCGACCACGTCGCTCGTCGCGGACGACCCCACCGCGGACCTCCCGGCGCTCGCCGGCGACCTCGACCTGACGCTCGCGGCGGCCGATCCCGGGTTCGGCGAGAGCGACCACCCGGCGATGGCGGCGTACGCCCACGGCGAGGCGAAGGAGGGCGTCGGCATGGGCGGGGCGCTCGCGCTCGCGGAGCGCGCCGGGGTCGGCGACGACGCCGTCCGCGAGCGGGTCGCCGCCGTGGCCGACCGCCTGCTCGCGGATCGGACGGAGTCCGACGGGGGAGACGGGACTACCCCCGCGAACGGAGGCGACCGACGGTGAGGGGACTCGTCCTCGCCGGCACGGCGTCGGGCGTCGGCAAGACGGTGGCGACACTCGCGACGATCCGCGCGTTCGAGAACGCCGGCCGGACCGTCCGGCCCGCGAAAGCGGGGCCGGACTTCATCGACCCGAGCCACCACGCCCGGGTCGCCGGGCGGCCGTCGCGCACCCTCGACCCGTGGCTTCAGGGGAACGACGGCCTCCGACGGAACTACGCCCGCGGCGACGGTGACGTCTGCGTCGTCGAGGGAATGATGGGGCTGTACGACGGCAGCGCCGCGAGCACGGCCGAGGTGGCCGCCGCACTCGACCTCCCGGTCGTCCTCGTCGTCGACGCGAGCGCCGGGATGGAGAGCGTCGCGGCGACCGCGCTCGGCTTCGCGACGTACGCCGACCGGACCGACCACGACCTCGACGTGGCGGGCGTCGTCGCACAGCGCGCGCACGGCGGCCGTCACGAGTCGGGGATCCGCGAGGCGCTCCCAAACTCGCTCGCCTACTGCGGCCGGATCCCACCCCGCGAGGATCTGGAGATCCCCGACCGCCACCTCGGACTACAGATGGGCGAGGAGGCACCGCTCGACTCGGCGGCGCTCGACGCCGCCGCCGAGACGCTCCGGACCGACCGGCTGCTCGATGTCGCGGGTGAACCGACGCTCCCCGCGACGGGCCCGGAGGCGAGACCGGCGGGCGGCGGCAGCCGAGCGAACCCCGGAGACGGCGACGACCGCCCGCGGGTCGCGGTCGCGGACGACGCCGCCTTCCGGTTTGTCTACCCGGCCACCCGCGAGCGGCTCGGCGAGCGCGCGACCGTAGTCCCCTTCGCGCCCGCGGCCGGCGACGATCTCCCGCCCTGCGACGGCGTCTACCTCCCCGGCGGCTACCCGGAGCTCCACGCCGCGGCGCTCGCCGACGGGCCCGCGCTTGCGTCGGTCGCGGACGCCGCGGCCGAGGGGACGCCCGTCCTCGGCGAGTGCGGCGGGCTGATGGCCCTCGCGGAGACGCTGACGACGGCCGACGGCGACAGCCACGAGATGGCGGGCGTCCTCCCCGCGAGCGTCGAGCGCCGGGAGCGGTATCAGGCGCTCGACCACGTCGAACTCCGCGCCCGCCGCGGCGCGCTCACGGCGGCCGCCGGGGATCGGCTCCGCGGCCACGAGTTCCACTACTCCGCGGCCGAGGTCGCCCCCGACGCCCGGTTCGCGTTCGACGTGGAGCGCGGGACCGGCATCGACGGCGACCGGGAGGGGCTGACCGAACACCGCACGCTCGGGACGTACTGTCACGTCCACCCCGAGAGCGGGGCGTTCGACGCGTTCCTCGACGAGGTGACGGGATGACGGGAGCCGCCGCGCCCGTCGGGGCCACCGAGCCGGCCGTCGCCGCGCAGGTCGCTGAACCCGCCGCCGCGCTGATTGCTCCGGCTGCCACGCTCCTCGCGCCGGTCGCGCTCGCCCTCGCGCTGGATCTCGCGGCCGCGGAGCCGCCGCACCGCGTCCACCCGGTCGCGCTGTTCGGGACCCTCGTCGGCCGGTTCGACCGGGAGTGGGCCCGCCCTCGGCTCGTCGGCGTCGCGGTCGCGGCCGGCCTCCCTCTCGCCGCGGCCGCACTCTGCGGCGGGGTCGTCTGGCTGGCCGCCGCGCACGGCCCGCGACCCGGCGGCGTCCCGGTCGCCGCCGTCGCCGCTGCGGCGGGCGTCTGCTTCTCGGTCGCGAGCCTCCGCATGCTGCTCGACGTGACCGGTGAGGTCGTCGCCGAGACCGAGACCGATCCCGACGCCGCCCGGGAGTCGGTCCGGGCGCTCGTCGGGCGCGACCCGGCCGACCTCTCTCCGGCCGCGCTCCGTAGCGCTGCGGTCGAGAGCGCCGCGGAGAACCTCGCGGACGGGTTCGTCGCACCGCTCGTCTGGTTCGCCGCCGGCGCGACCGGCGCCGTCGCGGTCGCGGCGGTCGGTGGGAGTCCCGGGGCCGGCACGACCGGCGTGACGGCCACGGTCGCCGGGAGCGCCGCGACCGTCGAGAGCGCGCTGGCGGCAGGGGTCGCGGCCGCGGCCTGGGTGAAGGCGGTGAACACGCTCGACTCGATGCTCGGCTACCGGTCGAAGCCGGTCGGCTGGGCCAGCGCCCGGCTCGACGACGCCGCGATGTTCCTGCCGGCGCGGGTCGCGGCGTGCTGTCTCGCCGTCGCGGCCCGGTCGCCCGGGAGCCTGCGGCGCGCCCGGTCGCTGGCCCGCGAGCCGGCGTCGCCGAACTCGGGCTGGCCGATGGCGACGGCCGCCGCCGCGCTCGGCGTCCGCCTAGAGAAGCCGGGGGCGTACGTCCTCGACGGCGGTCCGGAGGCGCCGTCGCCCGCGGCCGCCCGCGACGCCGTGCGGCTCGTCGGCGTCGCCGGCGGGGTCACCGTCGCGGCCGCGGCGGCGTGGGTCCTCGCGCTCGCGGGGGTGGTCGCGTGGTCCTGACCAGACCGGTCGCGGCGCTCCGCGGCGCGCTCGGGTTCCTCTCCCGGGTCCCCGTCGGCCGCACCGACCGCGCCTGGGAGGCGTTCCGGCGGACGCCAGCGGCGATGCCGGCGGTCGGGTACGCGATCGGGGCGCTCGTCTCGCTCCCGGTCGTCGCGGCCGCGCTGGTGCCGGTTCGGGTGCCGCCGCTCACGGTCGGCGTCGCGTTCGCCGCGTGGCTCCCCCTCGTCACCGGGATCACCCACCTCGACGGCGTTGCGGACCTCGGCGACGCGGCGGTCGTCCACGGCGACGCCGAGCGGCGGCGGGCGGTCCTGAAAGACTCCGCGCTCGGCGTGGGCGGGACGGTCGCGCTCGCGCTCGTCGTC
The DNA here is from genome assembly GCF_005435235.1 of Halorubrum sp. GN12_10-3_MGM. Taxonomy (NCBI): domain Archaea; kingdom Methanobacteriati; phylum Methanobacteriota; class Halobacteria; order Halobacteriales; family Haloferacaceae; genus Halorubrum; species Halorubrum sp. GN12_10-3_MGM. Next base: position 91,292 of record NZ_SGUB01000004.1, on the reverse strand, counting down.
GCCGGGCTCGTCGCCGCGGGGGCGGCGGTCACGGGCGTCGCGGCCCGCTCGCTCGCCGACGCGGTCGCCCTCGTCGTCCTCGCGGAGGTGGGCGCGAAGGCCGCGACGGCGGCGCTCGTCTGCGTCGGCGACGCCCCGCACGAAGGGCTCGGGTCGGCGCTGACGGCGGCCTCCGGCCCGCGGGCGCTCGCCGGCGTCGCACTCGTGACGGCGCCCGCGGCGCTGGGCGCGCGGGCGGGCCTCAGCTCCGGGGGCGCCGGCGTCGTCGCGGCCGCGCTCACCGCCGCGGTCGTCGTCGCCGTGCTCGCGTTCGCGTGGGCGCGCTCGCGGCTCGGCGGGGTCAGCGGCGACGTGCTCGGCGCGACGAACGAGCTCGCCCGCGTCGTCGGGCTACACGCGGGGGTGATCGCGTGGACGCTCTCGTGATGTGCGGCGGCCGCGGCACGCGACTCGACCGCGAGGGCGAGAAGCCGCTCGCGCCGGTGGCCGGGCGGTCGATGGTCGACCGGACGCTCGACACCCTCGCCGCGAGCCGGGTCGAAACCGCGTACGCGGCCGTCTCGCCACACACGCCGCGGACCCGCGAGCGACTGGGCGAGCGGGCGAGCGGGGGCGGACGGGTCGCCGACGGCGCCGAACGAGGGGCGGGATCGGTCGAGGTGACCGTCGTCGACACGCCGGGCGACGGGTACGTCGCGGATCTTCAGGCGGCGCTGGCCGAGGGTCCGGAACCGCCGGTCCTCACGGTCGCGGTCGACCTCCCGCTGCTTGACGGGCCGGCGGTCGACACCGTCCTCGACGCGCACGCCGCGGCCGGGAGCGACTCCCTGTCGGTCCGCGTCCCCGCCGCGCGCAAGCGCGGGCTGGGCGCGAGCGCCGACGCCGCGACCCGGTACGACGACGGCGACGGCGACGAAGCGGCTGGCGAAGCCGTGGACCCGCCCGACGAGCGCGTCCCGGCCGGCGTCAACGTCGTCGGAGCGATCGACGGCGCGGGCGACGAGGCCGTCCGCGCGACCCGCGACGCCCGCCTCGCGCTCAACGTCAACCGCCCCGGAGACCGTCGGCTCGCCGAGCGGATCCTCGCCGGCGAGTGCGACGCCCCGACCCTCCCGACCGGCGGGGTCGAGTGGCTCGGCGAGCCGGGAGCCGCCGAGGGAGGTGACCGGTCGTGAATCGCGAGCGCGCGGCGGCGCTCGGACGCGAACCCCACGGGAGTACCGACGACCCGGACCTGCTGGACTTCAGCGCGAACACGAACCCGGCGGTCCCGGCGGGCGTCGAGCGCGTCTATCGTGCGGCCTTCGAGACGGCGCGGACGTACCCGCCGGAGCCGCCGGGGGCGTTCCGGGCGGCCGCGGCCGACTACGTCGGCTGCGACCCCGAGTGCGTGGTCCCGACGCCCGGCGGGCTGGCCGCGATCCGGACGGCGATCGCGCTCGCGGTCGACCCGGGCGACTCGGCCCTGCTCCCCGCGCCGAGTTTCGGCGAGTACGCCCGCGAGGTCCGACTTCGGGGCGGCGATCCCTCGTTCGTCGACGCCGAGCGCGTCCTCGACGCCGACCCGCGCGGCCACGCCCTGGCGGTCGTCTGTACGCCGAACAACCCGACCGGGGCCGGCTACGACCGCGAGGCGCTGCTCGCGTTCGCGGAGCGTTGCCGCGCGGCCGACACCGTGCTGCTCGTCGACGAGGCGTTCCTCGGGTTCACCGAGCGCGAGTCGCTCGCGGGCACCGACGGCGTCGTCGTCGCGCGGGCGCTCACCAAGCTGTTCGGGCTCCCCGGGATCCGGGCCGGATTCGCGGTCGCGACGGGCGACCTCGGCGCGGCGATGCGGGGCGCGCGCCGGGCGTGGAACGTGAGCGCCCCGGCGCTCGCGACCGGGGAGTACTGCCTCCGGCAGACGGAGTTCGTCCGCGAGACCCGCGACCGCGTCCGCCGCGAGCGCGGGCGGCTGCGGACCGGCCTCGGCGAGCGGTACGACGTGGCGCCCTCCGCGGCCCCGTTCCTGCTCGTCGACGTCGGCGACCGCGACGTGGACCGCGTCGTCGCGCGCGCCCGGGAGCGGGGCGTCGCCGTCCGCGACGCGCGGACGTTCCGGGGCCTCGACTCGCACGTCAGGGTCGCGGTCCGCCGCCCGGCGGAGAACGACCGGCTCCTCGCGGCGCTCGGCGTCGACGGCGAGGAAGACGACGACGAAGCGGACGCCGAGACGGGAGACGGCGGCGGAGGTGGGGACGCCGATGTTTGAGGCGACCGTCAGCGAGGGCGTCCTCCGGCTCCGGCGGCCGGGGACGCGCTGGCTCTCGACCGGGTGGGACGGCGGGCGGTCGCGGGCGGCGACCGCGTACAACGTCACCGTCCCGAAGGGGTTCGCCCGGACCGACCTCGGGGCCTACCGCGACGAGCGGCTGGCGCGGGCGGGGTTCGCCGCCGAAGCGGACGGGCGGAGCGCCGAGGGGGCCGGCGCCGAGGGGAGCGACGGCGACCGCGACGCGCCGCCGACGCTGTTCACGGGCGTCTCGATGGAGCACGCCCGCGGCGCGCGGCTCGGGCCGGTCGTCGCGTACGCGACGGTCGGCCTCTCGAACCCCGCGATGCTGCCGATGGAGCCGACGGACGAGGGCGAGCCGGTCGATTCGGGCGCCGACGCCGCCGGCTCGCCGGTCGACCCCCCCGGAACGGTGAACCTGATCGTCGGCGCGACGCGGCGGCTCGCCCCCGGGGCCGCGGCGAACCTCGTCGCGGTCGCGGCCGAGGCGAAGACCGCGACGCTGCTCGCGGCGGCGGGGATTCCGGGGACGACGAGCGACGCCGTCGTCGTCGCCGACGATCCGGAGGGCGAGCCGGCGGAGTTCTCCGGGAGCGCCACGGCGGTCGGCGGGGCGGCCCGCGCCTGCGTCCGGGACGCGGTCCGCGCGAGCCTGCGGTCGCGGTACCCGGACGGCGACGTGCCCGGACCGGCGGTCGACGCCGAACACGGCGTCGTCACCGGCGACCGGGCGGAGGTTTTCGACCCATGACCACGAACCACGACGACACCGACGACGAGGAACCGACCGACGCGCACGAGGAAACACCGACCGACGCCGGCGAGGGAGCCGCAGGCGACCGCGCCCGCACCCCGGGCGGCGGCGCGGCCCCGGAGCCGGAGCCGATCGAGCCGGCCGCCCCCGAGGAGTTCGGACTGGTCCAGGCGTTCTGGGGCGACGGCAAGGGGAAGACCACCGCGGCGATGGGGATGGGCTTCCGGGCCGCGGGCCACGGCTACCGCGTCCACATGCTCCAGTTCATGAAGGGCGGCGCGGACAGCGTTGAGGGCGTCAGGGGCGAATACAACGCGATCGCGGCCGTTCCGGGCTTCACCTACGAGAACGCCGGTCACTACGGCTGGCACGGCCTGCTCGACGGGTCGGCCGACGACGAGCACGAGGCGAAGGCGGCGGCCGCCTTCGACCGCGCGGAGGCGCTCGTCATGGGCGCTGCGGAGGCAGACCTGACCGAGCCGCTCGCACTCGACGGGGCGCCCGAGGCGGGCGTCCACCTGCTGATACTCGACGAGCTGCTGTACGCGGCCGACCGCGGGCTCGTCGCCCCCGACGAGGTTGTCCGCCTCGCCGAGTCGAAGCCCGAGGACCTCGAACTCGTCCTCACCGGAAGCCACGCCGAACCGGACTATCTTGACGGCGTCGCCGATCTGATCTCGAACGTCCGCAAGGTCGCCCACCCGTTCGACGACGGCCAGCGGGCGCGCAGGGGGACGGAGTACTGACGATGAGGGCCGCGCGACCGTGACCGACGCCGGCGCGGACGAGGGCGGCGGGGCCGAGGCGGACCCGGAGAGTGACGCCGACACGGTGCTGATCGCGGGTACCGCGAGCCACGTCGGCAAGAGCACGCTGGCGGCCGGGCTCTGCCGACTGCTCGCGCGGCGCGGCGTCTCGGTCGCACCGTACAAGGCCCAGAACATGAGCAACAACGCGCGGGTCGCGCTCGCCCCGGACGGCGAGTGGGGCGAGGTCGGCGTCTCCCAACACGTCCAGGCCCGGGCGGCCGAGACCGTGCCGACGACCGACGTGAACCCCGTCCTGCTCAAGCCGCGCGGCGGCGGCGAGAGCCAGGTGATCGTCGACGGCGAGGCGGTCGCGAACGCTCCGGCGTCGACGTACTACGACGACCACTGGGCGACCGCCCGCGACGCCGCGGTCGCCGCCCACGAGCGCCTCGCGGCCGACCACGACGTGATCGTCGCCGAAGGCGCGGGGAGCATCGCCGAGATCAACCTCCACGACCGCGACCTCGCGAACGTCGAGTGCGCGCGGTTCGCGGACGCGGCGATCCTGATCGCGGTCGACATCGAGCGCGGCGGCGCGTTCGCGAGCCTCTACGGGACCCTCGAACTGCTCCCCGACGACCTCCGCGAGCGCGTGTGCGGCGCCGTGATCACGAAGTTCCGCGGCGACCCGGCCCTCCTCGAACCCGGGATCGACGAGATCGAGGCCCGAACCGGCGTGCCCGTCGTCGGCGTCGTCCCGCACGACGACCCGGGGCTCCCGGCGGAGGACAGCCTCTCGCTGCCCGACGCGGCGACCGCCGAGGACGGAAGCGGTGGCGGCGGGACCGGTAGCGGCGGCGTCCTCGGCACCGACGACGGCGTTCCGGACGACGAGGCCGTCCGGGTCGGGGTCCCGCGGCTGCCGCGCATCTCGAACTTCACCGACCTGGAGCCGCTCGCGCGCGAGCCGGGAGTCCGCGTCGCCTACCTCCCGCTCGACGCCGCGCTCGACGGGGTCGACGCGGTGGTCCTCCCGGGGTCGAAGAACACCGTCGACGACCTGCTCGCACTCCGCGAGGCCGGCTTCGACGGCGCGCTGCGCGCGTTCGACGCCCCCGTGGTCGGCGTCTGCGGCGGGTACCAGCTGCTCGGCGAACGGCTCCTCGACGCGGCCGTCGAGGGCGTCGGCGACCGCGAAGCGGTTCCGGGGGTCGGCCTCCTGCCAGTCGAGACGCGGTTCTCGACGGAGAAGCGCGTCGAGCGCGTCACCCGGGCGGTCGACGGCGTCGGCCCGATCGCCGGCGCCGAGGGGCGCGCGACGGGCTACGAGATCCGCGCCGGGCGGACGCGGGTCCTCGACGACGGGGAGCGGGAGGCCGCGCCGACGCTGCTCGCGACCGAGCCGCTCGGTGCCGAGGGCGTCGCCACCGACCGTGTCCTCGGGACGTACCTCCACGGACTCTTCGAGACGCCGGCCGTGCGCGACGCCTTCGTCGAGACGGTCTTCGCGAGCGCGGGCCGGACGCGCCCGGACGCGACGACCGCCGACCGGTCGCCGTACGAGCGCGCGGCCGACCTCGTCGCGGACCACGTGGACCTGGCCGCCGCCGGGCTCGACGAGCTCCTCGGGTCCGCGGAGTGAGGCGACGGGGGATCCGAAGGCGGAAAGTATATTGTCCTAAACACCCAATACTGGCGCATGAGCGACGCAGCCGAAGCGAACGAATCGACGGGAGACGACGCGAAGACCGAGCGCGAGCGGATTCGCGAGCAGAAGCGCCGAGAGCTGGAAGCGCGCCTCGGCGACGGCGACGCGCTCGACGAGGGCGCCGGAACCGAGACGGGCGACGGCGGGGCGGCGACCCCGGACGAGCCGATCCACGTGAACGGACCGGACGAACTCCAGCGCACGGTCGACGAGCACGACGTCGTCCTCGTGGACTGTTACGCCGACTGGTGTGGCCCCTGTCAGATGATGGAGCCCACGATCGAGGCGCTCGCGGCCGAAAGCGACGCCGCGATCGCCAAGGTCGACGTCGACGCGAACCAGGCGGTCGCCCAGCAGCTGGGCGCGCGCAGCATCCCGACGCTCGTCCTGTTTGCCGGCGGCGAGGCGGTCGACCGGTTCGTCGGCGCGCAGGACCGGGCGACGCTTGAATCCGCGATCAACGAACACGCCGCCTGACGCGGCGGCGGAGCAGAGCCCTCAGTTCTCCGCGAGCGTCTCCTCCAAGAGCTTCCGCTGTGCGGTCGCGAGGTGCTCGGCGAACGTCGAGGGAGAGATGTCGAGCGCGTCGGCGACCGCGCTCGCGTTGGCGTCGCGGGGGCGTTCGAAGTAGCCCATGCGGTAGGCGGTCCGCAACACCTCGCACTGGCGATCGGTGAGGCGGCCGCGGTCGACGAGGGTCCGGTCCGACACCTCGTCGCCGCGCGCCGACCCCTCGACGAGGTAGCGGACCTCGACGCGCTCCGCCGTCCCGTCGAGCGCCGAGACGATGTCGCGCAGGCGTTCGAGGTCGGGGAGGTGGAGCGTCAGGAGGAGGACGCCGTCCTCGGCGCGGGCGTCCGCGATCGGGCAGTCGAGCTCCTCGATTATCCGGCAGGCGCACGCCCCGTCGCGCGGGCGGTCGTACCGGTACACCCGCTCGTCGCCGAGGTCGACGACCGAGGTGGGCGTCGGGACCCCCTCCGCGCGGTCGACCGCGTCCGGGTCGCGGGCGCGGAACTCCTCGGTGTGCGTGTCACCCACGTGCGTCCAGTTGACGCCGGTTATCGGTCCGTCGTGGACGGTCGACGCGGCGACGACCGGACACCCCTCGGTCCCGTGGATCGCGACGCCGGCGCGAACGCCCCCGTGCGCGGCCGCGACACCGTCGTCCGCCGGCTTCCCTCCGGTTCCCATCAGATCGGGGTTAGCACGACGGGTACAAATGCCTGATCCACGATACACCGGTCCCGTGACCGGGTCTCGCAGAGAACACCCGCAATACTGAGGGCCAGTCGGTATCGGTCCGCGCCCCGGAGTCGCAGCCGTGACACGAGCGATCCACGCACTCGGAGCGATCGCCCTGGCCGGCGCCGGGGGCGGAATGAGCGTCGCGGCGGCCGCGGGGTTGGCCGGCGGCGCCGGAGGCGGACCGAACCTGCTGGCCGGCGCGGTCGTCCTCGCGGTCGGCGCGGTGAGCCTCGGCGCCACCGTCGCGAGGGAGACCCGGGACGCGCTGCGGACGGACGGCTTCGGCGTCACGCGGACCGACCTCGGCAACGCGACCGCCGTCGCCGCCGCGGCGCCGGTCACGTACGCCCTCTCCGTGCGGGTGGGCGTCGGCGCGGTCGTCGCGTCCGCGCTCGTTGGGCTCTGCGCGCACCTCCTGACCGAGACGTACGGCGCCCCCGCCTACTGCGGTTCGTTCGTCGGGATGGCGACCCCCGCGGCCGACGCCGAACTCGGGTCGGTGGCCGCCGCCGGCCTCGTCGCCGCCGGCGTCTTCGTCGCCGCCAAGCGCGCGTTCAACGGGTTCGGCGGGAAGCTCGGCACGACGGCGTTCGTCGGCTGCCTGTCGGTGGCGGCGCTCGGCGGGCTGACTCCCGGCGCGGGGACGGTCCCGGAGCCGGCCGTCGCGACGGGGCTCGTCGCCGCGGCGGCCGTCGCCGCGCCCGTCACGTACCTCGTGAGCGTTCAGCTCGACCACGGCCCGGTCGTCGCCTCCGCCGTCGTCGGGCTCGCGGCCGGCCTCGTCTGTCCGCCGCTGTTCGCCGCGGGCGACGCGGTCGCTGCGGTCGCCTTCTGCGCGTCGTTCGCCGGGATGGCCACCCCGGAGCGGATCCCAGGGCCCGGCGCGATGCTGTTGGCCGGCGGGACAGCCGGCGTGGCGTTCGTCGGCGCGGCGCCGTACTTCGTCGGCTTCGGCGGGAAGCTCGGCACGATCGCGTTCGCCGCCTGCCTCGTGACCGCGGGCGCCCTGTCTCTCGGCCGCCTGCTCGCGCCGGCGGGGAGCGACGCCGTGACCGGGTGACTCGCCGCCGCGTCGGGGGGCGCGAAGACGGCAGACGAACACCGTCGACCGGCGCGAGAAGCGGGCGGACATCGAGGCGAGGGGACGGATACCGAGACGGGAGGGCCGGCACCGAGACGAGAGGGTAATTAAAACACCACGCTACGCCGGGGGTGTTCGGAGGGTGCTGGGGCTCCTACGTGGGACCGATGCCCGATCCGACCGAACGGAGCTTCGAGTCGAACCCCACCGTCTGTCCGTTCTGCGGCGTCGGCTGCCAGATCGAGTACGCCGACCGCGGCGGCGCGACCGGCGTCGAGGGGGCGGTGAACGCCAAGGGAGAGATCTGCCCGAAGGGGGCGGCCGCGTTCGACGTGGTCGACCACGAGGACCGCCTGACGGAGCCGCTGGTCCGACACGACGGGCACTTCGTCACCGCGCCGTGGGGGGAGGCGCTCGACCGCGTCGCGAGCGGAATCGGGCGCGTGGTCGACGAGCACGGCCCCGACGCCGTCCAGTTCTTCGCGTCGTCGAACTGTACGAACGAGGAGAACTACGTCCTCCAGAAGCTCGCGCGCGTCCTCGGGACCAACAACGTCGACAACTGCGCGCGGCTCTGTCACTCCTCGACCGTCGCGGCGATGAGCGAGCGGTTCGGGGCCGGCGCGATGACGAACACGCTCGACGACCTCCGGGAGACGGACTGCCTGTTCGTCAACGGGGCCAACCCGGCCGAGCAACACCCCGTGGCGTTCCGGTCGTACCTCCTCCCGGCGATCCGCGACGGCGCGACGCTGGTCCACGTCGACCCGCGCGCGAACGACACCACCGAGGCGGCGGACGTCCACCTGCCGCTGCGCCCCGGCACCGACATCGAGGTGGCGAACGCGGTCGCGGCGGTCCTCGTCGAAGAGGACCTCGTCGACGAGTCGTTCCTCGACGAGCGCACGACCGGGTTCGACCGCCTTCGCGGCCACCTCGCCGGCGTGGACGTCGCCGCGAACGCCGAGGCGGCCGGCGTCGACCCGGGGGCGATCCGGGAGGTCGCCCGGGCGTACGGCGAGGCCGACCGCGCCGCGATCGTGACGGGGATGGGGACGAGCCAGCACCGCTGCGGCACCGACAACGTCCACGCCCTGCTCAACCTCGCGCTGCTGACCGGCAACGTCGGCCGCCCCGGGACGGGCGTGAACCCGCTGCGGGGCCAAAACAACGTTCAGGGCACGAGTGACGTTGGAGGACTGCCAGGCGTGCTCCCCGGGTACGAGCCCGTGACGGACGCGGCCGCCCGCGAGCGCGTCGCCGAGGTGTGGGGGGTCGAGCCGCCGGCGGAGCCCGGCCTCACCGAGGTGGAGGCGACCCACCGGTTCGGCGACGAGGTGCGCGCGGCGGTCGTCTTCGGCGAGAACCCGGCCGTCACCGAGCCGAACGCGACGGCGGTCGCGTCGGCGTTCGACGACCTCGACTTCTGCGTCGTCATCGACCTGTTCGAGACGGCGACGGCCAAGCACGCGGACGTGGTCCTCCCCGGGAGCGCGTGGGCCGAGAAGGCCGGGACCGTGACGAACACCGACCGGCGCGTGATGCGGATGCGGCCGAACGCGGACCTGCCGGGGAACGCGCGACGGGACTTCGAGATCCTCACCGACCTCGGCCAGCGGCTGACCGACCGGCCGGACGCGTTCGACCACGACGGCCCGGAGGCGGCCTTCGAGGAGCTGACCCGCGTCGCCCCGATCTACGAGGGGATGAGCTACGCGGAGATCGGCGGCGGCTACCAGCGGTGGCCGTTCTCGGCGAGCGACGGGGCCGGCACCGACGTGTTACACGCGGAGACGTTCGCGACGGGCGAGCGCACCGCCCCGCTCGCGGTCGTCGACCCGGTCCCGCCCGCGGACGAACTCGACGCCGGCGAGCTGACGCTGACGACCGGTCGCGTGATGCAGCAGTTCAACAGCGGGGCGCTCAGCCGGCGCTCCGACCGACTCGTGGCGATGCGGGGCGAGGACGCGCTCCAGATCCACCCGGCGGACGCCGCCGATCGCGAGATCGAGGACGGCGACCGAGTGACCGTCTCGAACGAGCGCGGGAGCGTCGAGGTCGCCGCCGAGGTCACGCCGGCGGTCCGCGAGGGCGTCGTGTTCTGTACGTTCCACTACCCGGACCCGCTCGCGAACGCGCTGACGGGCGACGCGCTCGACCCGGCGGCGAAGATCCCCGAGTTCAAGCACTCGGCGGTCGCGGTCGAGCCGGTCGCCGAGGGGGACGCGCCCGCGGAAGGCGACGCGGCCGGCGCCGACTGAACGGGCGCCGACGCGGGGTCGGCCGTCCGTCGCGGATAGGCGGCACGAATCGCCGGTATCAGCCGTGAGACCTGGGGGTGGCCGTTTATATAACCCAAGCGGAGAGGTCTCAGCATGGCTACATCGGGAGAGTACGGCCGGCACGACTTCGGTCAGGGCGGCTTGAACGACGGGCTCGACGTGGGTGAGCTGGTCGATGAGATCGGTCTCGACGGGGACGAGATCGCGTGGCGAAAGGAGTTCGTCGGCTTCGACGCAGAAGACGAGCGGCGACTGAGCCGGTACGAGGACGCGTTCGCGGAGAACGCGGAGCAGATCGCGGACGACTTCTACGAGAACCTCACCGAGCACGAGCAGACGACCGCGGTGATCGGCCGGTCCGACAAGGGACTCGAACAGCTCAAGCGGACCCAGTCGGCGTACCTCGTGACGCTCGCGGGGGGCGAGTACGGGACGGAGTACTTCGAGGACCGGGCGCGGATCGGCAAGATCCACGACATGCTGGAAATGCCGATGAAACACTACATCGGGCAGTACGGTGTCTACTACGACCTGATCCTCCCGCTTATCGGCGACCGGCTCGTCGACTCGCTCACCGACCGGCTGGCCCCCGACGACGGCGGGACGGTCGACGACGAGACCGCGGCGGCGGTCGAGGCGGAGGTCGACGACGCGATCGAGGACCTGCTCTCCGTCCTCCGGATCGTCAACCTCGACATGCAGGTCGTCACGGACACGTACATCCACTCGTACAGCGAGAAGCTCTCGGCGGCCGTCGAGCGGAACGAGGAGCTGATGGCGGAGGTGGAGGCGGAGGTCGAAGACCCGATCAGCGACCTCCGCGAGTCGGCGGGCGACGTCGCCGAGAGCGCCGCCGAGGTGGGCGACGCGGCCGAGGAACAGTCGCGGCGGGTCGCCGAGGTCTCCTCCGAGGTCGCGAACCTCTCGGCGACCGTCGAGGAGGTGGCGTCGACGGCCGACGAGGTCGATCGGACGAGCAGCCGGGCAGAGGCCCTCGCGGAGGACGGCCGTGACGCGGCCGACGACGCCGCGTCGGCCATGGACGACATCGGCGACGCGGTCGACGAGGTGGCGGCCGACGTGGAGGCGCTTCAAGAGCGGGTCGAGGAGATCGACGAGTTCGTCGACGCGATCGACGGGATCGCCGACCAGACGAACCTGCTCGCGCTCAACGCCTCGATCGAGGCGGCCCGGGCCGGCGAGGCGGGTGCCGGGTTCGGCGTCGTCGCCGACGAGATCAAGTCGCTCGCGGAGGAGTCGCAGGGGCACGCGAGCGACATCGAGTCGATGGTCGACGGCATCCGCGCCGACACCGAGGAGACGGTCGAGAGCCTCTCGGAGACGACGGTGCGAGTCGACGAGGGGAGCGAGCGCGTCGGCGACGCGGCGGAGAGCCTCACCGACATCGCCGAGGCAGTCACCGAGACGGCCGACGGGATCGACGAGGTCTCCGACGTGACCGACGAGCAGGCCGCGGCCGCCGAGGAGATCGCCGCGACGATCGACGGGGTGGTCGAGCAGTCGAATCAGATCTCGGAGCGGATGGGAGAGCTCGCGGAGGAGAGCGAGTGCCAGTCCGCGGCGGTCGAGGAGGTCGAACGCAGCGTGCGCCGGCTGTCCGCCGACGGCGGCGACGACGGATTCCAAGCGGCGTCGGTGACGGACGGCGGCCGGTCGATCCCGGCGGGGCTGCCGGAAGGGATGCCGGAGTTCGTGATCGACCGCCTCTCCGACGAGGAGTTACAGGCGATCGCGGCCGGCGACCTAGAGATGGACGACCTCCGGTGAGCCGGTCGGCGTGACCGGCGCGTCGGAGGCGCAGGAGCCGCGGCCCGAGCGGTCTGACTCAGGGGACGAAGTACGCGTCCGGTCCTCGAACGCCGGAGAGCTCGCGGAGCGCGGGGGCGCCGCACCGGTCGCAGGCGTCCGGCTCCGCAGCGGCGTCGGCCCGGGCGAACACCGTCTCGCAGGCGTCGCAGGCGACGTAGCGGAGCGCGAGCGACGGGGTGTCGGTCATGGGCGGGGTAGGCGGCCGACGCACTTGAACCGACGCCCGGGGCGGGTCGGTCTTGCCCGGCCCCGGCGTCGCCGGTCGGGTCACTATTGCCCGGACCCGGCGTCGCCGGAGGACGCGATCCGCGCCTCGTACTTCGCCAGCGACTCGTCGAGCGCCTCGGCGGCGTCGGCGTCCGCCGCCTCGGCGAGCGCGAGCAGCGCGAACAGCGCGTCGCCGATCTCGTCGGTCGCGATCGCGGCGGCGTCCGGCTCGCTTCCGTAGTCGGTCGAGGTCGCCACCTCCTTGGCGATCTCGCCGACCTCGCTCTCGAGGTCGAGGACCCGGTGCGCGAGGTCGGTCTCTAACCCGTGCTCGGCGACGAAGGCGGCGACGCGGTCCTGCTCGTCCATACGCGTGGCCTCCCTCGCCTCGGTAAAGAATCCTCCCGCTTCGGTCGCCCCGAGACCGCGGGCTTCGGTGGTGGCGAGGACGGCCGGTCGCGCAACCCCTAAGACGCGAGCGACCCCATTGTTCGTATGCGAATCGCGATACTCGGCGGCACCGGCGACATCGGCGAGGGGCTCGCGCTCCGGCTGGCGGCGGACACCCCGCACCGGATCGCGGTCGGGTCGCGGGAGGCCGAGAAGGCCGAGACCAAGGCCGAGGAGTACACGACCGAACTGGAGAGCCGCGGGCTCGACGCCGCGGTGACCGGCGGGGAGAACGCCGCTGTCGCCGCCGACGCCCGCGTCGTCGTCCTCGCGGTGCCGCCGTATCACGTCGGCGACACCGTGGAGGCGGTGGCGGGGTCGCTGGACGACGGCGACGTGCTCGTCTCGCCCGCCACGGGGATGAAACGCGACGACGAGGGGTTCCACTACCACAAGCCCGGCGCGGGCTCAGTGACCGCGATCGTCGCCGACGCGGCGCCGGAGGGCGTCGCCGTCGTCGGCGCGTTCCACAACCTCGCCGCCGCGCGGCTGGCGAACCTCGACGCCGACCTCGGCGTCGACACGCTCGTCATCGGCGACGACGAGGACGCGAAGCGAACGGTCGCGGACGTCGCCGAGGGGATCGAGGGGCTCCGCGCGCTCGACGCGGGCGGGATCGCCAACGCACCCGAGATCGAGGCGCTGACGCCGCTTCTGATCAACGTCGCCTCGAACAACGACGGGCTCAACGACCTAGGCGTTCGGTTCCAGTAGGACCGGAGGCGGACCGTCGCCGGGCGCTATGACGAACGGATGACCGCCCGCGGATCGGCGGCGAACGCCGCCGGAGTCCCGGCTCGGCGGTGAGGTTCCGGGGCCGCGAACCACGGGAGAGATCCCCGGGCGAGCGTCGGCGCAGTCGTCCGGATCTCCGCCGGCACGGCGTTCCGTTAGGCCTTTGCGCGCCGGGGCCCTCCGGTCGGTAGATGGAGTACTTGCAGCGTCGGGTCGGGCTGGTCGAAGACCGGATCGAGTCGGTCATCGACGACGTCGAGCCCGAGGAGCTGTCCGGTGAGGTGGGGCACGTCGTCCTCGCGGGCGGCAAGCGCGTCCGCCCCGCGGTGACCGTCCTCGCCTGCGAGGCGTTCGACGGCGACCCCGAGGAGGCGGTCGACTTCGCGGCCGGTATCGAGTTCGTCCACAACGCCTCGCTCGTGATCGACGACATCATCGACCGCTCCGAGGTCCGCCGCGGCACCCCCGCCGCGTGGGCGGAGTTCGGCTACGGCCCGGCGATCATCGCGAGTGACGGCCTGCTCGGCGAGGCGTTCGCGCTGTTCTCCGCCGAGCCGCGCGCGATGCGCACCGTCGCCGAGGCGATGGTCGAACTCGGCGAGGGCGAGGCGACCGAGCTCGCCGCGCGCCCGACCAACGAGGCCGAGTACATGGATCTGGCGCGCCGGAAGACGGGCGCGCTGTTCCGCGCCGCCGCCGAGTTGGGCGCGGTCGCGGGCGGCGCCGACCCCCACGCGATCGACTCGTTCGGCGAGTACGCGGAGCGCGTCGGCGTTGCCTTCCAGATGCGCGACGACGTGTTGGACGCCACCGCCGACGCCGACGACCTCGGCAAACCGACCGGACAGGACGCTGAGATGGACCGCCCGAGCGTCCTCCAGGTCACGTCGCTGTCGCCCGAGGAGATCAACGAGCGTGCCCGCGCCGAGTCGGAGCGCGCGCTCGCCGCCCTCGACGACGCCGATCCGCCCGAGACCGAGGCGATCGAGTACCTGCGCGACCTCGCAGAGTTCGTCGTCGTCCGCGAACGGTGATCGGAAGAGAGCGTTCGTGCGGTCAGATCCCGGCGCTCAGATCTCGTACTCCGCTTTCTCCATGAGGTCCGCGAACACCTCGGTCCCCATCGCCTCCTCGTAGACGATGGCAGTGAGCATCCCGCCGGGGTAGACGCCGCCGTTCTGGACGTGGTCCACCTTGTGGCAGTGCATCGGGTAGATTCCGGGGTCCGCGTCCGCCGCGAACTCGATGGTGTACCGCTCCGCGGGCGCGACGTTCACCACGTCCTCAGGTAATTGCAGTACCTCGGGGTACGGCGCGCCGTCCTTCTCCACCGTGCGGAACCGGTGGTTGTGCGTGTGCATCGGGTGCGACATGAACCCCGCGTTGACCAGGTGGAGCCGCACCGTGTCGCCCTCGCTGACGACGACCGGCGAGCCGTGGTCGGGGTTGAGCGTGTACGGCGCGACGCGGCCGTTGATCGTGAACGCGTCGGGGCGACGGTCCTGAACGTCGTAGCTGGCGTCCGCGCCGCCGTACGACCGGGAGAGCCGCGTGTCCCAGTCTTTCAGCGTCATGAACTGCTCGACGTCGGCTTCCTCGTACCCCTCGGGGTCGATCCGGAGGATCCCGTACATCCCCATGTCCATGTGCATCGGGGTGTTGAAGTGGCAGTGGTAGAGGTGGGTGCCGGGCACGTCCGCGCCGATCTGGTAGGTGTGCTCCTCGCCGGGCATCACGGTGATCCCCGTCGTGGACGGGACCCCGTCGTCCTTCCACGACTTCGAGACGCCGTGGAAGTGGAGCGTGTGCGGCATCTCCCCGCCGGTGTTGTCGAGGGTGATCGAGAGGTCGTCGCCCTCGGTCGCCCGGAGCACCGGGCCGGGGACGCTCGGTGTCCCGTCGTCGGCCTGGAACGCCCACGTCACCGGCATCTCGACCGGCCCGCCCAGCGATCTCCCGGGGTGGGCCGCATGTCGGGCGTGGACCGAGCGCAGCGTCACCTCGCGGCCGCGCTCGTCGAGGTCGACGACCTCCGGCGACCCCGTCTCCGGGAGCGTCGGCCCGTCGTCGGTCGCCGGCGGGTCCGCGTCGTCGCCGGCGCTCGCGGTGGTGGTGGCCTCGTTCAGACAGCCCGCCAGCCCGGCGACGCCCGAGAGCCCCGCGGCCTGAAGGATCGTTCGTCGCGCGAAGCCGCCGTCGGAGACGGAGTCGTTCTGCGACATGTCTCAAGCGAGGGGGTGGGGGGAGATAACCCGGGCGCGGCTTCCCGGTTCGAGACACGACGAGCGAACCAGTTCGTCCGCGAGCACATAAATGCGGCAGGGACCGCGGCGACCGGATCGCTCAGTCGTCCGCCGGCTCCTCGGCGGCCGCGTTCTCGCCGATGGGCTCGCTGTCCCAGTAGGCGTGGTCGTCGTCCGTCCGGAAGCAGGTCGCCGTGCGCTCCTCGCCGAGGTCGTACCCCGGGGGGGTCGACTCCCGGCAGGCGGCCCGCGCCTCCGGACATCGGGTGTGGAACCGACACCCGCTCGGCGGGTTCCGCGGCGAGGGCACGTCGCCGCGGAGCGTGGTGAACTCCTCGTCTCGCGCGTCCGTGCTCGCTCGCGGGACGCTCGACAGGAGCGCCTTCGTGTACGGGTGGGCGGGGTCGTCGAAGATCTCCTCGACCGGCCCGATCTCGACGATCTCGCCGAGGTACATCACCGCGACGCGGTCGCAGACGTGGCGGACCACGCCGAGGTTGTGCGCGATGAAGAGGAACGTGAGCCCGAAGTCGTCCTGAAGGTCTTCGAGCAGGTTCAGGATCTGGGCCTGAACGCTCACGTCGAGGGCGGACACCGGCTCGTCGAGGACGACGAAGTCGGGGTCCAAAGCGAGCGCGCGGGCGATCCCGATCCGCTGTCGCTGCCCGCCGGAGAATTCGTGGGGGTACCGGTCCATCTGGTCGGCGGACAGCCCGACGCGTTCGAGCAGGTCGCGGGCCGTCTCGCGCCGCTCAGCCCGGTCGGCCACGTCGTGGATCCGCAACCCCTCAGTGACGATGTCGCCGGTGGTCATCCGCGGGTCGAGACTGGAGAACGGGTCCTGGAACACGATCTGGGCGCGCCGGCGGAACTCCGTCAGCTCCCGCGATCCCATGCCCCGCACGTCCTCGCCGTCGAAGGTGATCTCGCCGGCGGTGGGCTCGCGGAGCCGCAACACCGTCTCGCCGGTCGTCGACTTCCCGCAGCCGGACTCGCCGACGAGCCCGAGCGTCTCGCCCTCGCGCACGTCGAAGGAGACGCCGTCGACCGCCTTCACGCTCTCCGACTCCTGTCCGAGCAGGCGGTCGACGAGCGACGGGTCGTCCGCGTAGTACTTTTTCAGCCCGTCGACGGAGAGCAGCGAGTCGCTCACTCGCCGTCACCTCCGTCAGCCGCGACCCCGTCGTCGGGATCGGCGGCGTCGCCCCCGTCGAAGTAGCCGTCGGGGAGCGCGTCGGCCGGGTCGTACTCGCGGTCCGCGAGGACGCACTTGGCGCCGTGGTCGGCGGCGGCCTCGACCGTCGCCTCGGGCGGCTTGTCGAGGCACGCCTCCATCGCCTTCGGGCACCGGTCCGCGAAGTAACACCGGTCGCCCATCTCGGCGTCGATCAGGCTCGGGACGTTGCCCGCGATCGGTTCGAGCCGCGCCCGCGGGTCGTCCACGTCCGGGATGGAGCCGAGCAGCCCCCGCGTGTACGGGTGAACGGTGTCCTCGAAGACGGAGTCGAGCGTGCCGCGCTCGACGATCTCGCCGGCGTACATCACGCAGACGCGGTCGCACATCTCGGCGATGACACCGAGGTCGTGGGTGATGAGCACGATGCTCATCCCGCGGTCCGCCTGGATCTCTTTCAGCAGGTTCAGGATCTGCGCCTGGATCGTCACGTCGAGGGCGGTCGTCGGCTCGTCGGCGATCAGCACGTCCGGCTCGCCGGCGAGCGCCTGCGCGATCATCGCGCGCTGGAGCATCCCGCCCGAGAACTGGCCGGGGTACTCGTCGACGCGCTCCTCGGGGTCGGGGATGCCGACCTGCCCGAGCAGCTCGACCGCCCGGTCCATGCTCTCCTCGCTCGTGTAGTCGCGACCGGGGACGATCCCGTCGAGGAGGTACTTCCCGAGCCCGTACCCCTGCGTCCGCGAGCGCGTCGAGCGGGGGTTCGCCCGCGCCCGCCGCTGCACCTCGACCGCCTCGGCGATCTGTTCGCCGACGGTGATCGAGGGGTTGAAGCTGCTCATCGGGTCCTGGAAGATGACGCTGAACGAGGGGCCGCGCAGCGACCGCCGGACGCTGGGCGGCACGGTCCGGAGGTCGACGTGGTCGCCGTCGACCCCGACCCCCTCGGTCCCGCGGAACTCCTCGGCGAGGTCGGGGTCGCGGTACCACACCTCGCCGGCGGTGATCCGGCCCGGGGTCTCGACGAGGTCGACGAGCGACAGCGCCGTCACGGACTTGCCGGAGCCGGACTCGCCGACCACGCCGAGGATCTCGTCCTCGCGGAGGTCGAACGACGCCGACTCCACCGCGTTGATCTGCCCCTCTTCGGTGAAGAAGCGGGTCGAGAGGTCCCGGACCGACAGCACGTCGCCGGGCGCGGGCGCCCCGCTCGGCGTCGCCGCGCCGAGGCGTCCGGCGTCGGCGGTCGCGGCGGGGTCGCTCGCCCCGCCGTCGGTCGCCGCGGTCGGCTCGCTCCCCGCCGGGTCGTCGTCCGGCCGCTCGGCGTCCCTCATGCGGCACCCCCTTCGCCCTCGATACCGGGGTCCAAGGCGTCACGCAGCCAGTCGCCGAGCAGATTGATCCCGATCACCGACAGCATGATCGCGAGCCCGGGGATGGAGGCGATCCACCACTGGCCGGAGGAGACGTAGTCGCGCCCCTGCGCGATGTCGAAGCCCCACGACAGCGTGGTCCCGGAGAAGCCGAGGAACGACAGCGAGCTCTCCAAGAGGATGATCGCCGCCACCTGCACCGTCCCGAGGACGATGATCGGCGTGATCGCGTTCGGGAGGACGTGCCGGAGGATGATCGTGTTGTCGCCGGCGCCGAGCGCGCGCGACGCCTTCACGTACTCCTGCCCGCGCAGGGAGAGCGCCTCCCCGCGGGCGACGCGGGCGAACCACACCCAGTTGACGAGGCCGACGACGATCACCACCGTTATCGGCAATACGAAGCTGCTCGGCATCTCCGGCGCGAGGCCAGCGACGACGAACGGGTCGGGGACGTTCACCGCCGCGCGGCCCCACAGCCCGATCAGCGCGACCGCCAACACGAGCGAGGGGAACGCGAGGCTGATGTCCGCGATCCGCATCAGCGCGTCGTCGACCCGTCCGCGGTGGTAGCCGGCGAGCAGGCCGACCGGCACCCCGATCGACGCCGCCAAGAGCGTCCCGAGGACGCCGACGACGAGCGAGGTCCGGGCGCCGTACACCACTCGCGAGAACATGTCGCGACCGAGCCCGTCGGTGCCGAACACGTGGGCCGGGTCCGCGGTGATCTCGACCTCCTCGGTGACGGTCTGGATCTCGCCGTCGACCATCTGCGAGGAGGTCCGCTCCTCCGTCTGCGAGAAGCCGATCGGCGGCAGCTCGCTCTGGTTGAGCTGTTGGTCGTTCGGGTTGTGGGGCGCGATGAACGGGGCGAACACGGCGGCCAACACGATGATCACCACCAGCGCCAGCCCGAGCTTCGCGAGCCCGCTCTGTCTGAACTCCTTCTTGAGATTGCGAATGACACGTGAAGAGACCATGTTAGTCGGTCACCACCTCCGGGTCGAGGTAGGCGTACACAACGTCGACGAGGATGTTGACGAGGACGAAACTCGTCCCGATGACGATGAGGCTCCCCTGGAGCGCGGGCCAGTCCCGCTGGTTGATGCTCTCGATGACCAGCGTGCCGAGCCCGGGCCAGGAGAACACCGCCTCGGTGATCACGGCGCCGCCGATCAGCGTCCCGAGCTGGAGTCCGAGGACGGTGATCACGGGGATGAGGGTGTTCCGGAGCGCGTGTTTGTATCGGATCAGCGTCCGCGGGAGCCCCTTGGCGCGCGCGGCCTGAACGTAGCCCTGGCTGAGTTCGTCCAGCATCCCGGACCGCGTCAGCCGGGTGATGAGCGCCATGAAGTAGGTCCCCAAGGCGATCGCGGGCAGCGTGATGTACGCGAGCCACGTCAGCAGCGTCCCGACGAACGGCTCGGCGTTGACGACCGAGAGGGCGACGTCGCCGACGTCGACCCCGCGGCCGCTGGTGTTGAAGATGTTGAACTCCACCGCGAAGATCAGGATGAGCATGATCCCGAGCCAGAAGTTCGGCGTCGAGATGCCGCCGAGCGACAGCAGTGTCGCGCCGTAGTCGACCGGGTCGTTCCGGTTCGTGGCGCTGATCACGCCGAGCGGGATCGCCAAGACGATCGCCACGACGCTCGCGGCGACGGCGAGTTCCACGGTGGCGGGGAGGCGTTCGAAGACGAGGGTCGTGACCTCCTGTCCGCGGATGTAGGACCGGCCCATGTCGCCCTGGAGCAGCTCGAAGACGTACCGTCCGTACTGGACGTACAGCGGCTGGTCGAGCCCCAGTTCGGCGGCGATCGCCTGCCGCGTCTCCTGTGACGCGTCGAGCGGCGCGACCGCGTTGATCGGGCTCCCGGGGGTGACGAACCGGAGCGCGAACACGACCGTGATGACGCCCCAGACGACGCCGATCCCCTGGAGGCTTCTTTTGAGTGCGAATCTGCCGAGTGACATTACTAACGATATGGAGAGGTGAGTCGCGTTACTGCTGGGTCGCCGTGTCCGGGTCGATGAACTCGTCGGCCCGCGGTTCCCAGGAGATGTCGCTGGAGACGCCGTAGACGCTGAACTGCTGGTGCATGAACACCCACGGCGCGAGGTCGTGGGCGAGCTGGTTCGCCTCCTGGAGGATGTCGACGCGCTCGTCGGGGTCCTCGGTCGCCTCGGCGTCCGTGAGCAGCCCGTCGAGCTCGTCGTTTTTCAGCACCGTCAGCGCGCCCTCGGAGGAGAGCAGCGGCGTCAGCGTCTGGCTGCCGTCGAACTCCGCGTTCCCCCACCCGAGGAGGTTGAAGTGCGGGCGGTCCTCGATGTTCGGCGCAGTGACGTCCTGAACGAGCGAAGAGAACTCACGCTGTTCGACCTCACAGGAGACGTTCGACAGCGAGTCGATCTGGCTGGCGGCCGCCTGCGCGATCTGGACGTCGCGGAGGTACCGGCCGATCGGCGTCTCGAGCGTGATTTCGACGCCCGCGTGCCCCGACTCCTCGACGAGCCGCTCGGCCTCGTCGGGGTCGTACGGGTACGGGTCGATGTCGGGGTTGTAGCCGACGTGGCCGTCGAGGGTCGGCTGGGAGGTGATGTTGCCGAAGCCGTTGAGCACGTTCTCGATGATACTCTCGACATCGACCGCGTGGTTCATCGCCTGCCGGAACTGCTGGCTGGAGAACGGCTCCACGTCGTAGCGCATCTGGAGGAAGATGATCCGCGCGCTCGCGACGGAGTTGATCGTCGCCACGTCGGAGCTGTTCACCCGCGACACCTCGTTCGGCGGTACGTTCGTCACGATGTCCGTCTCCTCCGCGAGCAGCTGGTTGACCCGCGTGCTCGACTCGCTGGAGGCGGTCATGGTGAGCTCGTCGACCTCGGGCGCGCCGTCCCAGTACTCCTCGTTGGGCTCGTAGACGACTTGGTTCCCCGACTCGTAGTTCGTGAGGCGGAACGGCCCCGTCCCGTTGGCGTTCCGGTTGATGTAGTCGCCGCCGTTCTCCTCGACCCACGACTGCTGCATGATCGGGCCGTTCGTCGCGAACAGCTGGAAGGCGATCGGGTTGAACCCCTCGAAGGAGACCGTCACCTGCCCGTCGCCGGTCGTCACCTCGTCGACCAGGCCGAGGTCGTTGGACTGCGGGCTGACGATCCCGACGTCCTCGAAGACGATCCGGCGGATGCTGTACCGGACGTCCTGCGGCGTGACCTCGTCGCCGTTGTGGAAAGTGATCCCGTCGCGCAGCATGAACTGGACGCTGCCGTCCTCGGTGCGCTCCCACTCGTTGGCGAGGCCGGCGATGATGCCGCCCTCCTTGTCGCGGTCGAGGAGGCCCTCGTACAGCTGGCCGACGATGATCTCGGTGTTCGTCTCGGCGTGGTCCTGCGGGTCGAGCCCGGAGTCCATCTGGCCCATGGTGACGCCGAGTTCGAAGCTGTCGCCGCCGCCGTCGCCACCGTCACCGCCGTCGCCGCCACCGTCGCCGCCGTCGCCGCCGTCGCCGCCTCCGGAACAGCCTGCGAGACCGACAGCACCGGCCGTTCCGGCGTACTTGAGCACCGTCCGCCTGTCGACATGATCGTCGTTGTCAGTAGGCATAGGCGATCCCATACGATAGAGAGTTATGAACCTACCGGCAGACCCGGCCCCTTTCGGCCCGACTGCCAACGGTCCGTCGACGGTAGCGCAGACGGGTCGGGGGCGAGCGCGGGTACGCGGGACAGGCACGATACGAGTCGGAAACCGACGCTTATGTACGGACGTGGGCGATAGCCGCGCGACATGGACGTACCCGATCCCGGACCGCGGTGGGGAGCGGTCGAGGAGGACGCGGAGTCGACGGCAGCGGCGTACCGAGAGCGCGGCTGGACCGCCGTCGCCGGACACCCCGGACAAGTGAACCCGGTCGCCGACGCGGCCCGCGTCGACGTGTTGTTACCGGAGTCGGAGTTCGAGGCGGCGCTCGAGGCGGTCGACGAGGCCGCGATCGACGGCGTCGACGTGTACGCGGGCGCCGCAGACGGCGTCGCGTACCGGCTGGTGGTCGCGACCGACGAGGCGGCGGAGGTGGCGCTCTGTATTCCGACGTACATCGGCGACGAAGACCTCGCCTCGCTGCGCGCGGCCGCGGCGGCGGACGGCGCGCTCACGGTCCGGCTGCGCCCGCTCGACGACCGCGACCACGTCGCGATCGCGATCGACGACCCCGCGGTGTTCTTCGACGCGCCCGAGTCGTGAGAACCACACTCGTGGGGTGTTCTCCCCGCGTGTGACTTCGACATGTTCATACTTGTGCGATCGCGATCATTAGTATGAACCGCGCAGAGAAGGCGGCCCTCCAGCTACAGGCGGTCGCCGTGTTGCGGATGCTGAAGGAGACGCGAACGTACGAGGAGCTGTCCGCGGTGACCGGGCTGCCCGCTGGCGACCTGAACCGGTACGTGAACGGGCACGTCCTGCCCGGCACCGACCGCGCGAGCGAGGTGGTCGAGTCGGTCGGGCGCGAGGCGCTCGCCGACGAGCTGGTCGCGCGCGTCGAGTTCGACGACGAAGGCTACGTCGACAACTCCGGCGTCGTCTTCGACCAGTCGTTCCTCGACCTCGTGGCGCCTGTGGCGGCGGAGACGTTCGAGTTCGAGTCGCCGGACGTGGTGTTGACGGCCGCGACGGACGGGATCACGCTCGGCGCGGCGATGGCCTCCTTCTTCGACGCGCGCCTGGCGTACGCGAAGAAGTCGAAGGAGACCGCCGTCGAGGAGTTCATCGAGTCGCGCCAGCGGCTCGCCTCGGGCATCGAGCTCACCTACTACCTCCCCGCGAGCGCCATCGACGCCGGCGACACGGTGTTGGTCGTCGACGACCTGATCCGGTCGGGCGAGACCCAAGAGCTCCTCTTGGACAT
The DNA here is from genome assembly GCF_005435235.1 of Halorubrum sp. GN12_10-3_MGM. Lineage (NCBI taxonomy): Archaea > Methanobacteriati > Methanobacteriota > Halobacteria > Halobacteriales > Haloferacaceae > Halorubrum > Halorubrum sp. GN12_10-3_MGM. Next base: position 68,282 of record NZ_SGUB01000004.1, on the reverse strand, counting down.
CGCGCTCCAAGGCGACGCTGACGTTACCGGCGTGTTCGCGCTCATCGCCGTTGGCGACGAGGGGATGGACCGCGCGCGAGCGATCACCGACGCGCCGGTCGGCGCGCTGACCACGTTCGAGTAGCCACGTTCGCGCATACTCTTCGAGAATAAACAGGACTTTTTCGCGTTTTAATGCGCGTTTGTGTATATCTGAGCGCTTCGTTCAGCAAAGCTTATCACTCGATCCCGGGGAACATCTACCCGTTCAATGGGCCTTTCAGACACGCTCGCCGAGCGGTTCGACGTGGAGTCGCACGGGTCGGACGTCCGCACCGAACTGGTCGCCGGGCTCACGACGTTCCTCGCGATGTCGTACATCATCGTCGTGAACCCGTTCATCCTGGCCGACGCGATCCAGATCCCCGGGTACGAGTTCTTCGAGGTGGTCCAGATGATCGCCATCGCGACCGTCCTCTCGGCGGCGGTGGGGACGGCCGTGATGGCGCTGTACGCGAACCGGCCGTTCGGGCTCGCGCCCGGGCTCGGGCTCAACGCCTTCTTCGCGTACACCGTCGTGCTGGGGCTCGGCGTGCCGTGGCAGACGGCGCTGGCCGCCGTCTTCGTCGAGGGGGTCCTGTTCATACTCCTGACCCTCGTCGGCGCGCGCGAGTACGTCATCCGGCTGTTCCCGGAGCCGGTGAAGCGCTCGGTCGGGGCCGGCATCGGCCTGTTCCTGCTTTTCATCGGGCTTCAGGAGCTCCAGATCGTCGTGCCGGACGAGGCGACGCTGGTCACGCTCGGCGGCGTCTTCGCGAACCCGTGGGCGATCCTCGGGGTCTTGGGGCTGGTGCTGACGTTCGTGCTGTGGGCGCGGAACGTCACGGGCGCCATCGTCATCGGCATCGCGACCACATCGATTGCCGGCTGGGCGCTCACTCTCGGCGGCGTCTTCGCCCGCGGGACGGTCACGCCGGAGACGCTGCCGTCGGCGCAGTACGACATCACGCCGCTCGCGGGCGCGTTCGTCGACGGGCTGGCGAACATCGACCCGCTCACGTTCGTGCTGGTCGTGTTCACGTTCTTCTTCGTGGACTTCTTCGACACCGCGGGGACGCTCATCGGCGTCTCGCAGTTCGGCGACTTCCTCGACGATGACGGCGACCTCCCCGACATGGACAAGCCGCTGATGGCCGACGCCGTCGGGACCACCTTCGGCGCGATGGTCGGCACCTCGACGGTGACGACGTTCATCGAGTCGTCCGCGGGCGTCGAGGAGGGCGGTCGCACCGGGCTCACCGCCCTGGTCGTCGCCGCGCTGTTCCTCGCGTCGCTCGCCGTGATCCCCGTCGTCGCCGCGATCCCCGAGTACGCCTCCTTCATCGCGCTGATCGTCGTCGGCGTGATGATGCTTCAGGGGCTCGTCGAGGTCGACTGGGACGATCCCGCGTGGGCCGTCTCCGCCGGGCTCACGGTCACCGTGATGCCGTTCGCCTACTCCATCGCCGACGGGCTGGCGGCCGGTATCGTCGCGTACCCGATCATCAAGCTCGCGGTCGGCGAGGGCGACGAGGTCGCGCTCGGGCAGTACGCCATCGCCGCGCTGCTGGCGGTCTACTACGTCCTCTCGACCGCCGATCTCATCCTCTGAGCGGGGCCGGGCGGGGCTCCTCCGGGCGCCCCGGCGGAGTCCTCTTGAAGCGTCGGAACGCAGACGGGAATGAGCGATCCGACCCATGTCTGACGCACCCGACGACGCCGACCGTTCCGTGACCGTCGCGGACCGCGAGGGACACGCGGGCGATCCGGTCCGCGAACTCGCGCTCGACTGCGTCGTGGCCGGCATCGAGGCGGCGCACCCGGCCGGAGTGGTCGACGACGCCCTCGCGCTGGACGGCGACCGGCTGACGGTCGCGGGCGTCGAGGACGCGAGCACGGCCCACGACGACGCGACGGCCGCCTACGACCTCGCCGCGTACGACCGCGTGCTGGTCGTCGGGGCGGGCAACGCGGCGGGCCACTTCGCGGCCGCGGTCGAGCGGCTCCTCGGCGGCCGGATAGCTGAGGGCGCGGTAGTCACGGACGACCCCGTCGAGACCGAGCGGGTCGCCGTCCTCCCCGGCGACCACCCGACGCCGAGCGAGACGGGCGTCGAGAGCGCCCGTCGGGTGCGGGCGCTCACGGCCGACGCCGGCGCCGACGACCTCGTGATTGGCCTGCTCACGGGCGGCGGGAGCGCGCTGCTGGCCGCGCCCGCCGACGGGATCGGGCTTGACGACCTGCGCGAGACGACCGAGGCGCTGCTGGCCAGCGGCGCGACTATCGACGAGATCAACGCGGTCCGCAAACACCTCTCGGCGGTGAAGGGGGGACGGCTGGCCCGGGCGGCCGCCCCCGCCGACGTCCTCGGCCTCGCGATCAGCGACGTGACCGGCGACGACCCGGCGGTGATCGCGAGCGGCCCGCTCTCGCCCGACCCGACGACCTACGCGGACGCGAACGCGGTCCTCGACCGGTACGGGGTCGACACCCCGGACGCCGTGACCGCGCGGCTCGACCGCGGCGCCGCAGGCGAGGTCGCGGAGACCCCCGAGACGGGCGACCCGGCGTTCGACGGCGTCGGGGTCCGGATCGTCGCGAGCGCGCGGACGGCCCTGAACGCGGCCCGGAAGGTCGCCGCGGCGCGGGGGTACGACCCGCTCGTGCTCTCCTCGCGGGTGCGCGGCGAGGCGCGGGAGGCGGCGAAGACCCACGCGGCGGTCGCCGAGGAGTGCCGGGCGGCGGGCGACCCGGTCGCTCCGCCCGCGGTCCTCCTCTCGGCCGGCGAGGTGACGGTGACGCTCGGCGCGGACCCCGGCGAGGGCGGGCCGAACGGGGAGTTCGCGCTGTCGGCGGCGGCCGAGCTCGACGCGTCGGGGCGCGACGGCGAGGGGATCGCCGTCGCGAGCGTCGACACCGACGGTATCGACGGCGCGACGGACGCGGCCGGCGCGCTGATCGACGACCGCCTCGTCGGCGACGGCCCCGAGGCCACCCTGAGCCGCGATGCGGCCGCGGCCGCGCTCGACGAGCACGACGCGTACCCGCTGCTCGACGGGGCGGACGCGCTGGTCCGCACGGGACCGACCGGGACGAACGTCAACGACCTGCGCGCGGTGGTGGTCGGCGGACGCGTTGCGGGGTCTGAGGCGAGCGGATCGCGTTCGGAAGGGACTAAGTGACGGCCGGCGAATTTTGCGGCATGCAGACGCTGCTCCTCAACGCAGACGACGTAGACGAGAACGCCGAGATGGACCGGGTAATCGACGCGGTCCGCGGCGCGTTCACCGCCTACGAGCGCGGCGACGCCAAGATGCCGGCGAAGTCGTACATCGATCTGCCCGAGTACAACGGCGACTTCCGGTCGATGCCCGCCTACCTCGATGTCCGTGAGGAGGACGTCGCCGAGGAGACGGCGACCGGCGACGGGTGGGACGCAGCCGGGATCAAGTGGGTGAACGTCCACACCGACAACCCCGCCGACCACGACCTCCCGACCGTGATGGGGACGATGATCTACTCTGACCCCGAGACGGCGTTCCCGCTGGCGGTCCTCGACGGGACGACGCTGACGATGAAACGCACCGGCGCGGCCGCCGCGGTCGCGACCGACCACCTCGCCGTCCCCGACGCGAGTTCGCTCGGGATCGTCGGCGCCGGCGTCCAGTCGTACACCCAACTCGAAGCGATCTCGACGGTGCGGGACATCGAGGAGGTCGTCGTGAGCGACCTCGACGAGGAGCGCGTCGCCGACTTCCTCGACGCCTTCGGGGGCCGGTTCGACGTGCGCGCGGGCTCGGTCTCGGAGGCGGGCCACTGCGATATCCTCTCGACGGTGACGCCGGTCGAGAGTCCGATCGTCGGTCCCGAGGACGTGGGCGACCACACGCACGTCAACGCGATGGGCGCGGACGCGGAGGGGAAACACGAGCTCGCGGACGACCTCCTCGTCGACGCCACGGTCGTCATCGACGACCACGAGCAGTGCACCCACTCGGGCGAGATCAACGTCCCCTACGCCGCGGGGACGCTCACCGACGAGGACATCTACGGCGAGATCGGCGAGATAGTCGTCGGCCGTCGGGCGGGCCGTCCCGGGACGCCGGGGACCCCCGCCGACGCCGACGGCGTGAGCGGCGTCAGCGTCTTCGACTCGACGGGGCTCGCGATTCAGGACGTGGCGGCCGCGCGCGTCGTCTACGAGCGCGCCGACGAGCTGGACAACGGGTACCCGTTCGACCTGCTGGGCCTCGACGGCTGAACGACGGGCCGCTTTTGTCTCCTCGCCGCGTACGCCGGCCGTGAGACTCGTCAGCGTCGCGGCGCTCGCGGAGAACCGGGTGATCGGGAGAGACGGCGAAGTGCCGTGGCCGCACATCGAGGCGGACGTGCGGCAGTACCGCGAGCGCGTCGCGGAGTCACCGGTGATTCTCGGCCGACGCACGTTCGACTCGATGCGCGGCGACCTGCCCGGACGCCGCCAGATCGTCGTGAGCCGGAGCGTCGACGCGGTCGACGCGCCGACGGCGCTCGTCGCGAGCGGCGTCGAGGAGGCGCTCACGGCGGCCCGCGACGTCGTCGGGGACGCCCCCGCCGAGCGGGAGCGCGTGCCCGCCGAGACCAGTCCGGCGTCGGGGCCGGTCGAGGCGTCAGACGAGGGGGACGAGACGGTCTATGTCCTCGGCGGCGGCGGCATCTACGAGCTGTTCCAGCCGCACCTCGACGGGATGGCCCTCAGCCACGTCGAGGGCGCGTTCGACGGGGACACGTACTACCCGGCGTGGGACGAGGCGGAGTGGGACGTGGCCGAAGAGACGGCGTACGACCGGTTCACGCTGCGCGAGTGGGTCCGTCGGGCGCGCTGAGCGGGTTTCTCTCGGCCTTTTCGATCGCCCGCGACAGCGACTACGCCCCGCCGTCGCGCTCGGCCGCGTAGCGTTCGAGCTGGACGGCGGTGCTGTCGGCGAGGCGCTCGACCGCGGACTCGACCCCGTGCTCGCGGGCGTCGACCGACGCCTCGGCGGCGAGCGTCCGGACCGTGTCGAACGGACCGATCCGCGCGCCCGTCGTGGCCGCCGCGTCCTCGGCGTCGAGCAGCTGGTCTATCGCGGTGCGGTAGCCGGGGTTCTCGTCGAACCACCCCTGGCGGTCGAGCCGGTCGATCGCGCCCTCGTGGACCGGGAAGTAGCCGGTCTCGCGGTGCCAGCGCGCCTGCCGTTCCGGGGCCGCGAGCCAGGCGAGGAACGCCGCGGCGGCGCGCTGCTCCGCCGGCGACGCGCCGTCCGCGACCCACAGCGATCCCCCGCCGACGACGACGCCGTGCCGCTCGTCGGCGACCGGGAAGTAGCCGACGCCGACCGGGAAGGAGGCGCCCTCCCGCACGTCGACCATCGCGGAGGTGGAGCCGATGAGCATCCCGGCGCGCCCCTCCTGGAACGCCTCGCGGGCCTGCCCGCGGGCCTCGATGCCGGGGTCGTGGTACAGGCCGTCGGCGGCCATCTCGGCGATCCAACGGTAGATCCGCTCGCCGACGGGTCCGTCGAACCGGCTCTCCGCCGGCGTGCCGCCCCGACCGTTGTCGGCGTCGACGAGGGGTTCGCCGGCCTCGGCGAACCACTGCTCGATAAACCACGAGTACGTCGCGAACGTGATCCCCGTCTCGGTCGCGCCGCGCTCGACGAGCCGCTCGGCGCAGCGCCGGACCTCGTCGAACGTCTCGGGCGGGTCGTCGGGATCCAGTCCGGCCCGCTCGAACGCCGCCCGGTCGTAGTACAGCACGGGCGTCGACGCGTTGAACGGCATCGAGTGGAGCACCCCGTCCGTCCGGTAGTAGTTCGCAACGGGGTCGAGCAGGTCGTCGGCGTCGAGGGCGACGCCGGAACCGCTCGCGGCGGCGGGCCCGCCTCGGGCGACGCGCCCGGATTCGGCGTCGAGGAGGCGCTCGACGGGCGTGAACGCCCCGCTGTCGAGCGCGCGCTGGGTGCCGATCTCGTAGAGGTGGGCGATCGCCGGCGGCTCGCCCCGGTCCGCCGCCGCGAGCGTCGCCTGGAACGCGCCGCGGTAGCTTCCCTTCGAGGCGGGGCGGACCGCGACCCCGTCGGTCTGAGCGGCGAACTCGGCGGCGAACTCGTCGAGGAGCCGCGCCTTGCGGCCGCCGAACGCGTGCCAGAAGTCGAGGACGACCGCGTCGTCGTCGGCGGTCCCGTCGGCGTCGTACGCGTCGAGCGCGTCGTCTAAGGTCCCGGTCCGGTCGGCGAGCGTCGACGCGCCGGCGGCCACCTCCGCCAGCGACGTCTTCTGCGCGTGCGCGACCGCGGTGGCGTCGCCCGCGTCCGCGGCCGTCTCCTCGGCGAGGTCGCCGACCGACTCGACGGCGTCGACCACCGCCTCGATCGAGGTCGCCTGGTCGTCGGTCGCGTCGCGGATCTCCGCGACGCCGCTCGTCGTCTCCGAGACGTCGTCGGCGAGGTCGGTGAACGCCTCCAGCGCCGCCTCGGCCGTGCGGATCCCCTCGTCGGCGCGCTCGCGCATCTCGGCCATCTCGTCGACGGTCGCGTCCGTCTCCGCGCGAACCGACCGTATCGACGACTCGATCTCGCCGGTCGCCTCTCGCGCCTCCTCCGCGAGGCCCTTGACCTCCTCGGCGACCACCTCGAAGCCGGCCCCGGCCTCGCCGGCGCGGGCGGCCTCGATCGAGGCGTTGAGCGCGAGGATGTTCGTCTCGTCGGCGATGTCCTGGATCAGGTCGGTGACGTCCTCGATCGCCGCGACCTCCGACTCCAGCGTTTCGACCCGTTCGAGGGCCTCCTCGGTCCGCTCGTCGACGACGCGGAGGTCCTCGATCGCGGCCGTCGCGGCGTCGGTCCCCTCGTCGGCCCGCTCGGCGACGTCGGCCGCGGTCTCGGCCACCTGGTCCGCGGAGGCGGCGACCTCCTCGGTGGCGGCCGAGACGGTCTGGAGCTCGCTCGTCGCGGCCGCGATGTCGTCGCGCTGGCGGGTCGCGGCCGACTCGATCTCGTCGACCGCGGCGTACACCTCTTCGCTCTGGTCTTTCGCCCGGTCGACGTTCGACCGGACGTGCTCGGTCGCGCCAGCGACCTCGTCGCCGAAGCCGTCGGCGTCGGACACCGTCTCCGCGACCCCCTCGACGAACTCGTTGAGCGTCGCCGCGAGCGCCGCCGCCTCGCCGTCGGTCTCCGCGGCCGGGAACCGGGCCCCGAGGTCGCCGTCGGCGAGCCGCTCCGCGACCTCCCGGAACGCCTCGGCCGGCACGTCGCCGTCGGACGTTCCCGACGGGTGCGCCGCCTCCGACGAGACGCCGCCGTCGGTGGTCGCGTCGGGGTCTGTCGTCGAGCGGTCTCCGTCGGCGGCACCGCGATCGGACGTGCCGCGATCGGAGCCTGTGCGTGCGTCGTCACTGTTCATTTGTCGTCACTCTCCGGCCGGGGTACATAAGATCGAGAGTCAGATTATTCCGACTGATAGCGACCGCGCGGACGGGAGAGGCGGGCGGGAGCGAGCGCGACCGGCGATGCCTGCTCAGGCCGACGGCTCCGCGTCGTCGACGGGCTCCGCGAAGCCGAACCGCGGCTTGACATCGGTGACCTCGACCGCGAGCGTCTCGCCGACGTCGGCGTCGACGAACAGGGTGTAGCCGTCGACGTAGGCGATGCCGTCGCCCTCGTCGCCCTCCTCCTCGACGGTCACCTCGATCCGGTCGCCCTCGGCGACCGGCGAGGTGGTGTACCCCTTCGCGACGAGGTACACCTCCGAGGAGGCGTCCCGCGAGGCGGGCGGCGAGACGGTCCGGACGTACTGGAACGACTCGCTCACGTCGTCGCGGAAGGCGTCGAGGTCCTCACCCTGGAACACCTTCACGACGAAGTCGCCGCCGGTCGCGAGCAGCTCGTCGGCGGTGTCGAGCGCCTGCCGCGCGAGGTGGACCGAGCGGGCGTGGTCGAGGGAGTACTCGCCGGTCATGTTCGGCGCCATGTCGCTCGCGACGACGTCCGCGCCGCGCTCGCCGACCGCCTCGCGCAGGTAGTGCCGGGTGCGCTCCTCGGTCATGTCACCGCGGATCGTCTCGACGTCGCCCTCGTCGAGGTCCTCGATGCGCTGGAGGTCGACGCCGACGACGGTGCCGCCCTCCCCGACCTCCTCGGCGGCGACCTGGAGCCACCCGCCGGGCGCGGCCCCGAGGTCGACCACGGTGTCGCCGGGGGCGAGCAGGTCCGCCTCCTCGTCGAGCTGTTTCAGCTTGTAGGCGGACCGGGCGCGGTACCCCTGCTGTTTGGATCGGTTGTAGTAGTCGTCTTTCCCGCTCATGGCGTCATCACCGCAGGCGGACGCGGGGCCACCGAGATCGGGGTGGAGGTAGCGCTCATACCCGTAACGACGGGGGCGACCGGGAAATGAACGTCGGATGCGGGCGACGGCGGCACAGTGCGACTCGACCGAGATCCGCCGCGGCGTCTCCCGCGGAATTTCGCCGTGATGAGCGGAGACACATCGGTTGCGGGCGTCAATTGTTTTTTCAGCATCCGGCCTTTACGATGGCTGTTCAGATGACCACCGCAGGCGAGTCGACCGGCTCCACGGCCCGGCCGCGGGCGGACCTGCGCGCCGAGTTCGCCGACTGCGACCTCGACCGCCACCTCGCGCTGTTTTACGAGTCGACGGCGACCCAGCTCGACACCGTGGCCGCGTTCCTCTCGTACGGGCTCGAGACCGGGCATCGGTGCGTGTACCTCGTCGACGCGAACCCCCGATCGCGGATCGAGAACGCGCTGCGCGCGGAGGGCGTGGACGTGGCGGCAAAGCTCGACGCCGGGGACCTCGCGATCCGCGACGCGTCGGAGGTGTATCTCGACGAGGGCTTCGAACACGACGGAACCGTCGCCGAGCTGCGGTCGGAGGCGGAGCGGAGCGCCGCCGAGGGGTACGAGGGGTTGTGGGTCGCCGGCGAGAACACGTGGGCGTTCGACGGCGAGACATCGTTCGACGAGGTCGTCGACTTCGAGGTCGCGTTCGACGCCGCGTGTCCCGACTTCGCGGTGACTGCGCTGTGCCAGTACGACCTCCGTCGGTTCGACGAGGCGGCGGCCGCGAAGGCGCTTCGAACCCACCAGCAGATCGTTTACGACCGCACGCTGTGTGAGAACCCGTTCCACGTCTCCCCCGAGGAGTACCGCTCCGAGGAAGGGGGGGCCGACGCCCGGATCATGCTGAAGCAGGCTCGCGGGATCGCGGAAAGCAACCGAGAGCTTCGTCGGCGCGAGCAGCGGCTCAGTGTGCTCAGCAGAATGTTACGCCACAACATCCGGAACGACCTCAACGTCGTTCGTGGGGCACTCGAAGACTTGACGGGAAGCGAGTCGCTGACCGCCGCGGAGGCCGACCTCGTCGCCGCCGCCGCGAGACACGCGGACGCCGTCATCGAAACGGCCGAGAAGGCCCGGTACATCCAGCAGACCATCGGGAGTTCGGAGGTCGAGCCAACCCCTCTCGGGCCGGTGATCGAGCGGGCGGTCGAAGAGGTGCGGTCGGAGCACCCGAACGCACGGATCCGGACCCCCGACTCCTCGGATCAGGTCGTCCTCGCGGACGTGAACCTCGACATCGCCCTCGAAGAGGCGATCCGGAACGGAATCGTCCATCAGGACGATCCAGCGCCGACGGTCTCCGTCGCGGTGTCGACCCCGGCGAGCGAGCGGGTTCGCGTCGAGGTTCGGAACCCCGGGTCGATACCCGACCACGAGCTCCGGTGTTTCCGCGAGAGGGGTGAGACGCCGCTGGCCCACGGGAGCGGGCTGGGGCTCTGGCTCGTTCGATGGATCGTCGAGTCGGCTCACGGGACGGTCGAGTTCGCCAACGACGACGACCGAACGCGGGTCCGGTTCGACCTGTACCGGGTCGCCGACTGAACGCCGATCAGCCACCGTCGACCCGGGTCCGGCCGACTCGCCGCCCCTCGTCCGCGCCCGCGCCGTCGACCGCGAACCCCAACGCCGCGTAGAACTCGGCTAGGTCGGCGTCGAACCGGGCGGTGACGGTCTCGACCGCGGGGTCCGACTCGGCCCGATCGACCGCGGCCGCGACGAGCCGGGAGCCGATCCCCTCTCCTCGGCGCACCTGCCTGACCGCGACGGCGTCGACGTGGAGCCGGTCGGGATCGGGCCGCACGGCGACCAGCGCGCCGACGACTCCGCCGGTGCGCGTCGAGCGCGCGACGATGACGTCTCCGGCCGCGATGCGGTCGTCGACGGTGGCGGCGTCGGTCTCCAGCATCGCGGCGTCGAGGATCCGGAGGACGTCGAGCCGGTCGGCCGCGGTCGCCGGCTTCACGGTCACGTCCTCCGGCGCGGTCGGAAGGTCTCGGTCTTCGGTCACGCGTCGCCCGTCGCGCCGCCCTTGATCAGCCGGAGCACTCGGACCTCCTCGGCGTCGACGACGCGGTCGCCCGGGACCGGCGAGCCGTCGACGAGCGCCGACGCCTCCTGCGGGTGGTAGCCCGCGGCGCGGATCAGGTCGTCGTACGTCGCGTCGGCGGCGAGACTGTACTCGTCGACCCCCTCGCCGACGACCTCGACGGTCACGTCCATGAGCGCGGTAGCGGGCGGGCGGGCGTCAATCGCACGGTTTCGGCGGGGCGCGTCGAACGGCTCAACCGGCGTCGGGGGCGCGGCCGCTCCACTTCCAGAGGAACCACCCGACTGCGGCGGCGATCGCGACCGTCGCCAGCGCGCCGGGGCGGGGGACCGCGCCGGTCCACGCGTTAACGACGATCAGGCCGCTCGCGGCCGCCGAGACGATGAGGACCGCGGCCGCGTCGCGGGCGAGGTCCGCCTCGCGCTCCGGCGGGAGGTCGCCGTCGTAACCGGCGATCAGGTCCACGGCGCCGCGGCGACAGATCGCCCACGCGAGGAGGAGACAGAAGCCGGTGACGTGGCCGACGACGACGGTTTCGACGATTGCCATGGCGGAGGGAAATGCTGCGGCGTGGCGGGGGAGTTGATCCGGCGGGAGCGATTCGAGCGGTCCGGCCGGCTCAGCCGTCCAACTCTTCGCGGAGCAGCCCGTTCACCTGACCGGGGTCGGCGCTGCCGCCGGTCGCCTGCATCACCTGGCCGACGAGGAAGTTGATCGCGCCCTCGTCGCCGTCGTGGTAGTCGCTCACGGCGTCGGGGTTCTCGTCGACGGCGGCCGCGACGGCGGCCTCGACCTCGCCGCTCTCGGCCTTGCCGAGGTCCTCTCGGTCGATGACCGTCTCGGGGTCGTCGCCCTCGTCGAGCATCTCGCGGAGCACGACCTCCTCGGCGTTCTTCACGGTCAGCTCGTCGGCGGCGACGAGCTCGATCAGGCGGGTGAACTCGTCGAGCCGCCCCTCCACGTCCGTGATCGCCATCTCGCGGTAGTTGAGCTCGCCGAGCAGGTTGTCGGCGACCCACGTCGCGGCGAGGTCGGGGTCGAACTCGCTCGCCACGTCCTCGAAGAAGTCCGCGACCGCCTTCGTGGAGGTGAGCTTGGAGGCGGCCTCGCGGTCTAACCCGTACTCCTCGCGGAAGCGCTCGCGGCGGGCGTCGGGGAGCTCCGGGATCGCGATCTGTTCCTTCCAGTCGGCCACCTCAAGCGCGGGCAGGTCGCCCTCGCGGAAGTAGCGGTAGTCCTTCTCGGCCTCCTTCGACCGCATGCCGACGGTGACGCCGCGGTCCTCGTCCCAATGACGCGTCTCCTGTTCGATCTCGCGGCCGCGACGCAGGACGTTCTCCTGTCTGGTGACCTCGTAGGCGAGCGCCTGCTCCGCGCCCTTGTGGCTGGAGATGTTCTTCACCTCGGCGCGGTTCACGTCGTCGAGCGCGTCGCCCGTGATCGACCCGTCGTCGGCAACGTGCTCGGCGGGGACGAGCGAGACGTTAGCGTCGACGCGCAGGCTCCCGTCGCGGCCGGGGTCGAACACGCCGAGGTACTCCAAGACCTCCTCCAGCTTCGCGAGGAACGCGCGCGTCTCGGCCGGCGAGCGGAAGTCCGGCTCCGTGACGATCTCCATCAGCGGCGTGCCGGCGCGGTTGTAGTTCACCAGCGTGTGGGTCGCCGACTCGATGGAGCCGCCGGCGTGCTGGAGGCTGCCGGGGTCCTCTTCGAGGTGCGCGCGGGTGATCCCGATCGTCCGCGGGTCGCCGTCGACGCGGACCTCCAGCTCGCCGTCGGCGCAGATCGGCGCGTCGTACTGGGTGAGCTGGAAGTTCTTCGGGAGATCGGGGTAGTAGTAGTTCTTCCGGTGGAACGTGGTCGTCTCGGGGATGTCGGCGTCGATCGCCTTCCCGACCTTCACCGCGGCCTCGACGGCGGCCTCGTTGAGGACGGGGAGCGCGCCCGGTAGCCCGAGGCAGGTCGGACAGGTGCGCGTGTTCGGCGCCTCGTCGTCCTCGGGCTCCGTCGAACAGCCGCAGAAGATCTTCGTGTCGGTCTCGAGCTGGACGTGGACCTCCAACCCGATCACGACCGTCCGGTCCGTCGTCGCGGCCTGCGTACTCATTACCCGCCCGTTGTGAGCGGGTCGCCTAAATCGTGTCGGGACAACGGCCGCCGGGGCGAACGCCCGACGACGCTCTCAGATCCGAAAACCCGGTGGGAACGATTATCAGGAGGCCGCTCGTACCTTGCGCGATGAGTGAACCGACGACCTTCGCGGGCCTCGGCCGGGCCAGTGCGACGACGCGCCAGCGGCCGCCGCTCAGTCGCGCGAGACGAGCGGCCAACAGGGTGGATGGCCGCTGAGGGACCCGCCGGCCGCGGGCGACCGCCGCGGTGCCGTCCCGTAACGGATGTCTGCTGAGCCGACGCTCCACCTCGGCGAGCCGGTGGACGCGGCGTGGGGAGAGCTCCCCGCGGAGACGCGCGTCCGCCGAGCGAGCGAGGTCGCGAGCGACGCGGACCGGGACCCGGACCGGAGCGTCGATCCGGCGAGGGTCGTCGTCAGGCTGTTCGACGACGAGACCCGAGGTGACCGCGACGCGCCGGAACTGAACGGCGACGGGGCCGCGAGCCGGGGGATCTCGGTCGAGCGCGACGCGGCCGCGCTCGACCGCCTCGAATCGGTCCGCGACCGCTACCCGGACGCGGCCGTGCTCGCCTACTCGGCGGGCGACAACGCGGACGCGGCCATCGACGCGAGCCGGCTCGGGATCGAGTACGTGTCCGGGCGACGGCTCGCGGCCGACGGCGAGACGCTCGCCGACCGCGTGGAGGCGATCGATGGCGGACGCGACGACCGCGACGGAGCGGGGACAGGGCCGGCACACGACGGACCCGAACCGGAACCGACGACCGCGGGCGGGCGGGAGTTCCTCGAACCGTTCGTGCGGATCGTCTCGGACCGGTGCGCCGACCTCGACGAGCAGGTCGACGCCCTGCTCGACCTCGGGCGAGACTACCTCGACCTGTCGATCGGCTACTCGTCGCGGGTCGAGGGCGACCGGATCGAGATCCAGCGGTACCGGGACTCGACCGGGCTCGTGGAGTCGATCGCGGCGGACGAGCTCGACGGCGACGGGACGCTCCCGCTGGAGCTGACCTACTGCCGGCGAACGGTTCGCGGCGGTGCCGGCGCGGGACCGGAAAGCGACGGGGCGCCCGGAAGCGGCGAGGAGAGCGGAGGCGACGGAGCGACCGAAGGCGGGTCGGAGACCGGAGGCGACGGCGCGGCCGAGGGCGACTCGGGCGTGGTCACGATCACCGACCCGGAGGCGGCGGGGCTGGCCGGCGATCCGGCGTACGAGCGGTCCGGCGTCGGCAGCTACGTCGGCGGTCGGGTCGTCGTCGACGGCGAGGTGTACGGGACGCTCTGTTTCCTCGACGTCGGGCCCCGCGACCGCCCGTTCGACGCGTCGGAGCGGCTGTTCGTCGAACTGCTCGCGGAGTGGCTCGGCGGCGCGATCGAGCGCGAGGTGGTCCGCGAGGAGCGGGCGGCGGCCGTCGACCGGTTCGAGGAGACGCTCGACCGGATCGAGGACGGGTTCTTCGCGCTCGACGACGAGTTCCGGTTCACCTACGTGAACGAGGCCGCCGCGACGCTGCTCGACCGCGACGCCGACGAGCTGATCGGCGCCGACATCTGGGCGGAGTTCCCGGCGGCGCTCGGGCGGAAGTACGAGCGGAACTACCGACGGGCGATGGAGACCCAGGAGGTCGTCTCCTTCGAGGACCGGTACGAGCCGCTCGACCTGTGGACCGACGTGACCGCCTACCCCTCGCCCAACGGGCTCTCCGTGTTCTTCGCCGACGTCTCCGAGCGGAAGCGCCGCGAGCAGACGCTCGAACGGCTGCTCGGGACCGTCGAACGCGTCCAGCGGGAGAGCGACGCGGACGGGGTCGCCGAGCGACTGGTCGAGGCCGCGGACCAGATCCTCGGCTACCAGATAAGCGGCGTGCGGCTCTTCGACGAGGACGCGGACCTGCTCCGCCTCGCCGCCACGAGCGAGGGGATCGGCGACGCGTTCGCCGCCAGCCGGGACCCGCGACCGCCGAGCGAGGGGATCACCGGTGCGGTGTTCCGAGACGGCGAGACGTGGGTGTGCGACGACCTCGCGACCGACGAGCGGCTCGCGTCGATCGGCGGCGGCCCGTCGAACGGCGACCGGACCGAGTACCACGGGATGCGGTCGTTCGTCGCGGTTCCGCTCGGGGACCACGGCGTGTTCATCGTCGGGTCCAGAGAGCCGGACGCCTTCGGCGAGAGCGACGTCAGCGTGCTCGAACTGCTGGCGACGAACGCCGTCGCCACGATGGACGCCAACGACCGGCGCCGGCGGCTCCGGACCTACGAGGACGCGCTGAAGAACGTCGACGACATGGTGTGCGTCCTCGACGGCGACGGCGCCGTCACCTACGCCACCGGGCCGTTCGCCGAGTGGGTCGGCGCCGGCGGCACCGGGGACATCGTCGGTCGGCGGCTCGACGCGCTCGTCGCCCCGGACGACGCGGAGCGCGTGGTAGACGCGGTCGGCGCACTCACCGGCACACCGGCCGAGGTCGCGGGCGGTCGAGAGCCGACGAGGACGGTCGACCTGAGCGTCGAGCGCGACGGCGATCGCGGACCGCGGCACGGCCGACTCCGGCTGTCGTCGCTGTCCGACCGCGGGGGCGGCGTCGTCGGATCGCTGTCGGACACGACCGACCTCTTCCGGACGCGGACCGAGCTGTCGGCCGAGCGCGACCGCTTCCGGCGGCTGTTCGACCGGATTCCCGACCCGGTGATAGAGGTCGTCTTCGAAGACGACGAGACGGTGATCGACGGCGCCAACCCGGCGTTCGAGGCGCAGTTCGGCGTGGACGAGGCGGCGCTGCGCGGCCGGACGATCGAGGCGTTGGACATCCACGACTACCGGCTGGGAGACAGCGTCGAGGCGAGCGCCGTCGAGGCGGCGGACCTCGACGCGCTGGTCCGCGAACACGGCTTCGCCGCGGAGGAGATCAGACGACAGACCGTCGAGGGGCCGCGGGAGTTCCTCTTCCGCGGCTTCAGCTACGAGACCGAGGGCGACCGGCGCGCCTTCGGCATCTACACCGACATCACCGACCGGAAGCGCCGCGAACGCTACGTGCGGATCGTCAACCGGATCCTCAGGCACAACCTGCGGAACGAGCTGAACGTCGTGTTCGGCTTCGCCGGCGAAATCGCCGATCGGACCGACGACGACCGGATCCGCGACTACGCCCGGCGGATCGAGACCACGGGCAAGCGGCTGACCGACGTCGCCGAGGGGGCCGGGACCCTCCGGGGGGTCGTCGAGGAGGGGTACGCGACCGACCCCGAGCCGGTCGACGTGGGACCGATCGTCGAGGCGGTCACCGCGCGACACGCGGCCGATCGGCCGGACACGCGGATCACCGCCGACGTGACGGCGGGGATCGCGGTGCGCGGCGACGACCGCCTCTCGGTCGCGATCGATCACCTCGTCGAGAACGCGGTCGAACACGGCGGCGACGCGCCGCGCGTCGCGGTGAGCGCCGAGCGCGACCCGGACGGCGGGGTCGTGCGTGTGAGCGTCGCGGACGACGGGCCGGGGGTGCCGACCGCGGTACGGGAGGTGATCACCGGCGTCCGCGAGGTGACCCAGCTACAGCACAACACCGGCGTCGGGCTGTGGATCGCCGCGTGGGTCGTGGAGGCGTACGGCGGCGAGATCCGGTTCGACGACGGCCTCGGCGGCGGGGGAACGACCGTGACGCTCGTCCTGCCGGCGGCGGAGTGAGCGGGGCGGGAGAGAGACGAGCCCCTCCGCGTTCCGACCCGTTTATTGTCGGCCGCGGCCCTTCTCGGCGTATGACCGACGACGACCGACGACGCGAGCTGATCGCGGCGCTCACCGCCGCCGACGCCGTCCGGTTCGGCGAGTTCGAGCTGTCCCACGGCGGGACGAGCGACTACTACGTCGACAAGTACCTCTTCGAGACCGACCCGGACGCGCTGACGCTCGTCGCCGAGGCGTTCGCCGACCGGCTTGCCGACGCCGACGCGAAGCTGGCGGGAGTCGCGCTGGGCGCGGTCCCGCTGGTGGCGGTGACGGCCGCCGAGCTCGGTCGTCCGTACGTCATCGCGCGCAAACAGGCGAAGGAGTACGGCACGGGCAACCGGATCGAGGGGCGCCTCGGCGACGGCGAGGAGGTCGTCGTGATCGAGGACATCGCCACCACGGGGCAGTCCGCTGTCGACGCGGTCGAGGCGCTGCGGGAGGCGGGCGCGACGGTGGACCGCGTGCTGGTCGTCGTCGACCGCGAGGAGGGCGCGGAAGCGCTGCTCGCCGAGCACGACATCGAGCTGGAGTCGCTGCTCACGGCGACCGAGCTGCTGGCGGAGCGGGACGAGAACGCGGAGTAGCGGCGATAGTGGCGGTCGTCGCGGGAGCTACGCCTCGGCCGCGTCCACCGTCGGCACCGCGACGCGGTCGAGCACGTCGGCGATCACGTCGCGCTCGTCGACGTCGTTGACGGCCGCGTCCGGCGTCAACACGAGCCGGTGGGCGAGCGTCGGCTGCGCGACCCGCTTCACGTCGTCGGGCGTGACGAACTCACGGCCGGCGATCACCGCCGCCGCGCGGGCGGTCTCGAAGAGGCGCTGTGTCCCCCGCGGGGAGACGCCGGCCTCGACGCGGCGGTCCTCCCGGGTCGCCCGCGCGAGCGCCGCCGCGTAGCGGAGCAGATCGTCCTCGACGCGGACGGACTCCGGCACCTCCCGCAGCGCCGCCACGGAGTCGGGATCGAGGACGCGCTCGACCGTCGGCGACTGCTCGACGCGACCGGCGCGGCGGCGGAGCAGCTCCAACTCGCCGTCCTCGTCGGGGTAGCCGATAGAGGTCTTGATCGTGAACCGGTCGAGCTGGGCCTCCGGCAGCGGGAACGCGCCCTCGCTCTCGACCGGGTTCTGCGTCGCGATCACGTAGAAGGGGCTCGGCAGGGCGTGCGTCTCGCCGTCGACGGTCACCTGCCCCTCCTCCATCGCTTCCAGGAGAGCGGCCTGCGTCTTCGGCGGGGCGCGGTTGATCTCGTCGGCGAGCACGACGTTCGCGAAGATCGGCCCCGGCGAGAAGCTGAAGGAGCCGTCGCGCTCGTCGAACACGTTTGTGCCGGTGACGTCGGCCGGCAGGAGGTCCGGGGTGAACTGGATCCGCGAGAACTCCAGACCGAGCGCGGTCGCGAACGAGCGCGCCGAGAGGGTCTTTCCGGTGCCCGGCACGTCCTCCAGGAGGACGTGGCCGCGGGCGAGGATGCCGAGGGTGACGCGGTCGAGGAACTCGCGGTCGGCGACGACCGCGCCGCCGACCTCGCTCACGACGCGGGCGCAGGCGTCGGCCGCTTCGGGGACGTCCATATCCACCGCACGGGAGCCGGGCCGAAAAGCGTTGTCGGCGGAACGGTGGGGTGACGGACCGGCGGTCCGAGACCGCGCCGCGACCGCGATCGAAACGCATAACAGCGGAACCGGCCAACGTCGAGTCGAGCCGAGGTAGCCTAGCCTGGCCAAGGCGGTAGATTCGAAATCTACTGTCCATTCGGACACCGGAGTTCAAATCTCCGCCTCGGCGCTTCTCTCAGTTTCGCCCGGCGAGCGACAGCGCCGCCGTTGCGCTCCGGGCGATGCGCCTACCCGATCAGCGCGGCCGCGAGGAACATGCCGCCGGCGGCCGCCGGCGGGATGGTGAGGTTGTCGTCGACCGCCACGCCGCGGATGAGCGGCGGGAGCCCGTCGGCGATCGCCGCGGGGATCGCCCCCGCGAGCGCGACGATCACGCCCGGATCGGGGCCGAACTCGGGGATCGCGTACGGGACGGCGATCCCGAAGCAGACGAACACCATCGCCGCCACCACCGGGAGGCGCTTCGGCTCCGTCGCCGCGTTCTCGCCGAGCCCGCCGCTTATCGGGTCGCCGACGGAGAGCATCCACATCGCGGGTACGGCGAAGACGGGCGCGAAGACGAGCGCGGTCGCCGCCATCCCGGCCTGATACAGCGCGTACCCAGCGATCCCGTCGGCCTCGTAGTCGCGGACGAGCGCGTCGTACAGCGGGGCGAGCGGGCCGACGGAGTCGGCGAGCCGCAGCGCTTCGAGAGCCCCGGCGATCGCGACGCTGAGGATCAGCAGTCGCCCGGTGGTCTCCCAGGAGATCCAGCCAAGTAAGAACGGGACCGGGTACAGCGTGCCGCTGGCGTGGACCAGCCGCCGCTCGAACTCCACGCGCTCGCGCCACGCGGCGGCCGGGAGACGCACGCCCTCAGTTCCCCGCCGTCTCGACGTCGGTGTCGACCGCGTCGTACCGGTCGGCGACGGACGCGAACGGCTCGCCCTCCCGGAGCGCCGTCAGCTCGTCGGCGAGGTGCGCGACCGGGATCCGGACCTGCGCCGCGGAGTCGCGCTCGCGGAGCGTGACGGTGTCGGGCCCGTCGCCCTCGATCCCGTCGCGGTCGACGGTGACGCAGAACGGGGTGCCGACCTCGTCCTGCCGGCGGTAGCGGCGGCCGATCGAGCCGGAGTCGTCGTACGCGACCGCGAGCCCGGCGGCCCGCAGGTCGGCCGCCACCTCGTCGGCGAGCCCGGTCAGGCGGTCGTCGTTGGTGACGAGCGGGAAGACGGCGGCGTCCTGCGGCGCGACCTCGGGTTCGAGCGAGAGGTAGGTGCGCTCCTCGCCGTCGACCTCGTCCTCGCTGTAGGCGTGCGCGAGCAGCGTCTGGACGGTCCGGCCGACGCCGAACGACGGCTCGACGACGTGGGGCGTGATGTGCTCGCCGCTCTCGGTCACCGCCTCGACCGAGAAGTCCGCGACGTCGACATCGACCGCGTGCGTCTCGGCGTCGTCGCCCTCGCCGACCGTCACCTCGACCGTCTCGCCGTCGAACGCGTCGGGGTCGCGCTCCGCGAGGGCTTCGAGCGCCTCGGCGACCGCGGCGGCGTCGCCGCCGAACTCCGGGCCAAGGACGGACATGTCGGGGTCGACGGTCGCGCGCTCGACCGTCTTCGGCTCGTCGTACCGTTTGAACACTGTAAACGAGTCGTCGCCGTACTCGTCGTGCTTCGAGAGGTCGTAGTCGCCGCGGTACGCGAAGCCGGCGATCTCGATCCAGTCGCCGTCGACCTCGCTCTCGGCGTCCCAGCAGTCGGCGGCGTAGTGGGCGCGCTCGCCGGCGAGGTGCTGGCGGAAGCGGAACCGGTCGAGGTCGACGCCGACGCGCTCGTACCACTCCTGCGCGACGCCGAGGTAGTAGCCGACCCACGGGGAGCCGATGACGCCCTCGTCGACCGCCTCGCCGACCGTCGTGTCGAGGTAGTCGCCGTCGTCGGCCTCCTGCTCCGTCGCGGGGTAGAGGCAGACCTCCACGTCGCGCACGCGGTCGAGCGGCGGCTCGTCCGCCTCGGGGTCGATGAACTGCTCCAACTCGGCCTGCGTGAACTCGCGGAGGCGGAGGAGCCCGCCGCGCGGCGAGATCTCGTTGCGGTAGGCCGGGCCGATCTGGGTGATCCCGAACGGGAGGTTCCCGCGGGCGTACTCCTTCAGCCGCGGGAACTCCACGAAGATCCCCTGGGCCGTCTCCGGCCGGAGGTAGCCGGGTTGGGCGTCGCCGGGGCCGATGTCGGTCGCGAACATGAGGTTGAACGCCTCGACCGGCTGGCCGGCGAGTTCGGTGCCGCAGGCGGGACAGGCGATGTCGTTGTCGGCGATGAGCTCGGCGACCTCTTCGCCGGGCAGCGCCTCGGCGTCCTCGATCTCCGTGACGTCCTCGACGAGGTGGTCGGCGCGGTGGGACGCGCCGCACTCGGGGCACTCGACGAGCATGTCGTCGAACCCCTCCAGGTGGCCGGAGGCCTCGAACACGGCCTCTGGCATCACCGTCGGCGCCTCGATTTCGCGGTTCCCCTCGCGGATGGTAAACCGGTCGCGCCACGCGTCCTCGACGTTCCGCTTGAGCGCCGCGCCCTGCGGGCCGAACGTGTAGAAGCCGGCGGTGCCGCCGTAGGCGCCGTTCGATCCGAAGAAGAAGCCCCGGCGCTTCGCGAGCTCGGCGAGCACGTCCGCGGCCATTATAACCCCTCCAGCAGGTCGACGTCTCGGACGATCCCGTCCAGATCGGTGCCGGAGACGAGCGGGACCTGCTCGATGTCGTTGCTGATGAGCTCTTGAGCGACCTCCTTGGCCGTCCGCGTGGCGTTGACGGTGATGAGGTCCTCGGTCATGAAGTGGCGGACCGCCTCCGCGGGGATCTCGACGTTCCGGGTCGGGAGGTAGCGCGCGCCCGTCGCCTTGATCCCCTCCCACGACCAGTCGGAGTCCTGGTCGGCGATCGAGTCGCCGGTGCTCGCCTCGCCCTCGACGACGCGGGCGACCTCCAGGATGTCGACCTCGGTGAGCATCCCCGCGGTCGCGGCGTCGTCGTCGAGGACGACCGCGTACGGTACCCCCGAGAGCGCGATCTCGCGCTCGGCGACCGGCAGCGGCGTGTCGGTGTGGGTCGCGTTGACCGCCCGGGTCGCGAGCTCGCCCACGCGCGTCTCGCCGTCGACCTCGCCGCGGGCGATCGCCCGCACCACGTCGGTGACGGTGACGATACCGACGAGCTCGTCGCCGTCGACCACGGGGAGCCGGCGCGAGCCCTCGGCGGCCATCGTCCGGGCGGCGTCGACGATGTCGGCGGCGGCCCCGACGGTGGGGACCTCGCGCATCAGCAGCGCGAGCTGGTCCTCGTCCGGCTGTTCGATCAGGTCGTCGCGCGTGACGAGCCCGCGGTACACCTCGTCGCCGTCGACGTCCTTCACGACGGGCACGGACGAGAAGCCGTGCTCTTGGATGTACTCTAACACGTCGTTGCGGCTCCCGGGTATCTCGACGACGACGAGCTCCGAGCGGGGCGTCATGGCGTCTGCGACGTTCATGCCCGTCTTTCAGCGTGACACCTCTTGTATACTGCGAAGGTGTGCGGAGCCGGACCACCGGCACGCGAGGCCGGGCGGCGACACGCGGGAGCGGTCAGCGGCACGCAGGGTCTAGTCAGCGACACGCGGAGCTGGACCGCCAGCGCGCGGGGCCGGGTCAGCGGCGATCGGACCCGGTCAGACGGGGCCCTACAGGATCCCGCGAGCCGATGTAGAAACCGACACGTTTCGGCGGATCGTCGTTCGGCGGGCGCTCCGCGGAAAGAACCGTCGGCAGAGCGTCCCCGGAATCTCCGATCCGACGGCCGAATTCGATCGCGTTCGCAACTCTTATACGTACTGTGAACTATTCACAACCATGTCACGGAGTTCCACTCCATGGGACGACCCGGACCCCGACCGCCGCCGGACTGCGCTCCCGACGGACCCGGCGCTCGACGCCGCCGACGCGCCGGACGTGATGGCGTCCGTCGACTCGTCGGCGTCGCGGCCGGAGTTCGTCATCGCGGACGTCTCGCGAGAGGACGCGTGGGTGTCGGTCGACGAGACCGACGCGACCGTCCTCGAGGAGTGGTGTTGAGCGCGCAGCCGTCGCCGAGCAGAGCCGCCGTCTCGTTTTCCCGAATCGGTCCCGCATTACCGGAGCCCGCGGGCCGCTTCCCAGCCGCGGATCAGTGACCCGACCGTCCGGCAGGTCGGCGCCGACACGCCGCGCCGGTCGCCCCGGTCGACGACCGCGCCGTAGATAGCGTCGACCTCTGTGCGGCGTCCGTTCGCCACGTCCTCGTACATGGACGACCGGTTCGCCGCGGTGTCGGTGGCGACGCGCTCGACGGCGTCGGCCGCCCGTTCGTCGGACAGGTCCACCCCGACCGCACGGGCGACGCGGGCCGTCTCGCGGGCGGCCTCGCGGGCGACCTCGCCGGCGGGGCCGTCGAGCGTTGGGCCGTTCGCCGTCCGCGCGAGCGCCGACGGTCCGTTGATCCCGGCGTTGACGGCGAGCTTCTCGAAGCGCCGGGCCGGCATGTCCTCGGCCACGACCGCCTCGACGCCCGCCGCGTCGAAGGCGGCGCCGACCCGCGCGGCCTCGGGGCTCGCGCCGCCGGAGAGCGCCCCGACGACGACCTCGCCGACGCCGGTACAGGTGACGCGGCCCGGCTCGGCGAACCGGGCACCGTAGCTCGCGGTGCCCGCGAGGACCGTCGCGTCGAGCGCGGCGACCAGGCGCTCCTCGGTGAGGCCGTTCTGGAGCGAGCAGACGGCGTCGTACTCGCCGGTCGCGAGCGCGCGAGCGGCCGCGTCGGTGTCGTACGCCTTCGTCGTGACCAAGGCGAGGTCGGCCCGCCGGTGCGTCGCGTCAGTGAGCGCGCGCGGCGCGACCCGGGCGTCGACCTCGCCGTCGATCCGGAGCCCGTCCTCCCGAATCTCCCGCATGTGCGGGTCGCGCCCGACGAGCGTCACGTCGTGTGTACGCGCCAGCAGCCCGCCCACGAGGCTTCCGAGCGCGCCGGCGCCGTAGACGAGCACCTCCATGCGCAAAGGGAGGGGCGCCGGTAGAATAGTGGTAACGGTGAGGTCGGTCCGCCTCGCCCGAGAGCCGCCGACCCCGCTCGCCTCAGCCCTTCAACCCGCTCCCGGTCAGCGGGACGACCACGTCCTCGTCCGGGCGGATCTCGCCGCGCTCGCGGAGGGCCCGCAGCGCCGCGGGCGCGACGGCACAGGTCGGCTCCGTGTAGAAGCCGGCGGCGTGGAGGCGGTCGAGTTCGCGCGTCGCGGCTGCCTCGGTGACCGCGAGCGCGTCGCCGCCGGTGGCGTCGATCGCCGCCCGGATCTGGCGGTCGCGGACCGGCTCGGCGATCTGGATCCCGTCGGCCGCGGCGTTGACCGTCCCGTCCGGGTCGGCGGCGTCGGGGCCGCGGAGCGCTCTGACGATCGGCGCGACGCCGGCCGCCTGCGCGCCGTAGAGGCGGGGGACCTCGTCGATCCAGCCGGCCCGTTCGAGCCGACGGAATCCGCGATAGGCGCCGAGGAAGAGCGTCCCGTGGCCGAGCGGCGTCACGACGGCGTCCGGGGCGTTCCAGTCGCGACGGAGCGCGATCTCGTACGCGACCGTGGCGGTGCCCTCGAAGAACGCCGGGTTCCAGGCGTGGCTGGCGTACCAGGCGCGTTCGCGGTCGTCGAGCGTCGCGACGCACGCGTCCGTCACGTCGCCTCGGCTCCCCTCGACCCGGACCGGCTCGGCGCCGGCGCGGCGGATCGCGCGGAGCTTCGACTCCTTGGCGTCGGCCGGGACGTAGATCTCGGCCGCCATTCCGGCCCGGGCGGCGTATGTCGCGATCGCGGCGCCCGCGTTGCCGGAGGAGTCCTCGACGACGCGCTCGACGCCCAGCTCGCGAGCCCGCGTCAGCGTCGCGGTCGCGCCGCGGTCCTTGAACGAGCCGGTCGGGAAGACGTACTCCAGCTTGAACGACGCGTTCCACGGTGCGGCTTCGCTCCCCGCGTCTCCCGAGAGCTCGCGGCCCGCGTCCGCGTCGACGAGCGGGGTCATCCCCTCGCCGAGCGTCACCCGGTCGCGGGGGTCGTCCCCGGCGGCGAGCAGGTCGTCGAACGCCCACAGGCCGTCGCGCGCGTCGAACGATTGGGGGTCGGGCGCGGGACCGTCCGGAACCGGGGGATCGGCGAAATCGAGGGGTTCGCCGCACCGACAGCGCCAGCGGTCGCGGTACGTCTCGCCGCACGCGGAACAGCGGAGTCGCCGTGGGTCTCGCCCCCTCGGCGACGGAGCGTCGGGAGCGCCCATCAGTACGTGTCGACGTTCGTCCCGATCGAGCAGACGTACTCCCCCGCGGCCACCTGCGGGAGCCGGCGCGTCCGCCAGAAGATCCCGTCGGTGTCGGCCGTCACGCGCCCCTCCAGCGCGCCGAAGGTGTCGGTCACCTCGAAGAGGACGTCGCCCGCGGAGACGCGCTCGCCGAGCTCGCACTCGAAACGGACCAGGCCGCCGGCGGGCGAGCCGTACTGATCGAAGCCGCGCGCCCGAGTCTGCAATTCGAGCGCGGCGTCGCCGTCGAGGAAGCCGTAGTGGCGGAGCACGTTGAACACGCCCTCGACGCCGTATCGGATCGACTCCTCGTCCCAGCCGACGCAGCCGCCGAGCTCCGGGTCGACGGTCGGGATGCCGTGCTCCGGGCCGGCCCGCGCGAGCTGGCCGTCCGGGCCCTTGATGTCGAGGACGTGCCCGCAGCCGAACGCCTTCGCGAGCTCCAGGCAGTCGCCGTGGAGCCGGTGGCGGACGCCGCAGCGCACGCGCGTCTCGTTTATCATCCGGCTCGTCGACCCCTGGTGGAGGTCGAGGATGTAGTCCGCGCGCTTGGCGATCTGGAACGTCTCGTGGGCGATCCGCTCGCTCGTCGTCCCGTCGGCGTCGCCCGGGTACCCGCGGTTCATCTTGCGGTCGTCGACCGGGTTCCGGTGTTCGGCGGCCTGGAACGCGAAGTGGTTCACGATGCCGACGACGAGGACCGAGCCGGACAGCTCCGCCGGGTCGAGCCGCGGAACGACGCGGTTGACGACGCCCAACCCGTTCAGCTCGTCGCCGTCGCTCACCGCCTGGACGTACAGCGTCGGCCCGTCGGCCGCGCCGTTGATCGCGGCGACCGGCAGCCGGACGGGGCTCCCGTCTCGCATCTCCCCCACCTCGAGACGGCCCGTGTCCGTCTCGCCCGGAGAGGCGCGGGCCGTTCCCAGCGTTATCATTACGCGAAGGTGGGGCGGCCGGGACTTTATCCGTTCGGTCCGCGGCGATCCGACCGACACAACCTTTATCGCCGCTTTCGCTCAACGGACTGGTACCACCCCCGCGGCGTCGGTCGCCGTCTCCCCGACCGACGGCCGCGGTGAGCCCGCTAATGAGTATCGACATCGACCCGCTGCGCGAGGCCGACGGGATAACCGTCACCGACCACATCGAGAACACCCAGTTCGAAGTGTACACCGACCGGCCGGTCGACCCGCGCCGGCGTCCGGAGTCGGACCACTACTTCCCGGTCGACGCCAGCGTCGCAGTCGAGACCGGGGCGATCGAGATCCCGCGGGTCGCGGTCGTCGAAACGCGTGACAGAGCGGGGTCGCTGCTGTCGCGCGGAGACGGCTATCAGATGCCCGACGGAACGTATCACGTCGGGATCGACCCCGCGCCGACGAAGCTGTACCTCGCCTTCGACGCCGGGTTCTCCGTCTCCACGACCGACCGGACCACCCGAATCGACCTCGATACGCCGGGCACCGTCGCCCTCGGGTTCCGGTCGCTCCACCAGACGCCGGCGGGAACAATCACCACGCCGACCGATCCGGAGTCGCTGGTGGACGCCGTCTCGCTCCTCGGTTCTTCGCTCCAGACCACGAGCCCGGAGCGGTCGTTCCCGACGCTGCGCGGACACCCGCCGCTCATCGAACCCGGCGAGGAACTCCGCGTCCCCAAGCGGGTCGAACCGGTCGACAGCGGCGTCCGGATCGTCGTTCCCCCGGAGTACCGCTACCTCTATCCTGTCGTCTCGCTGGCGTACTACTTCGCGGCCGAGGTCGTCCCCGGCGACGCCCCGCGGATCGAGGGCGACGGCTGGACCTACCCGCTCGAACCGGGGTTCGAGGAACGGACCGCGCGGGTGCTCCGACAGTCGTTCCACATGGACTGTCTCGCCCGCACGGAGGGGTTCTACCCGGTCGACCTCCACGAGCGCGAGGCGACGAGCCTCGACCTCGACTGGGGGCGGCTGTACGACCTCCCGCTCGCAGCGCGGCTCGGCGAGTACCTCGACGTACCCTTCGAGGCGGTCGAACCGGAGCTGCCGCAGTGGACGCTGACGACGGACATCCGCCCCGACCCGGAGAACGTGGAGATGCTCCCGTTCGTCGCGGGGGAGCTGTCGGTCGTTCGCTCGCCGGAGACGGTCACGCGTGTGGACGACGACGAGGGCGTCGGCGGGGGGTTCTTCCGAGGAGAGGGACGGAGTTCGCCGTCGGCGAAGGCGGCCGCGACGGACGGCGTCGACCTCGACGGCGGCGAGTTCGTGCGCGGCGGCGCGAGCCCGGCCGCCACCCGCGGCGCGGACGCGTCGGCGGAGCGGGGGACCGTCTCGGCCCGGACCGAGTTCGTCCGGCCGGAGCCGGTTGACACCGTCGAACACGCGTGGATCGGGGAAGGGGTCCCGCTCGGCGCGAACAAGGCGACGCTCGACGCGTACTACCGGCGCCTCGAAGCGGGCCAAGTCGAACAGTCGCGGATCTCCGTGCTCGTCGTCTGTAACGACGAGCAGATGCGCGAGGAGGGGAACGTCGCCGACCTGTACGGGCTGCGCGACATGGTCCAGTTCGACATCGCGGTGCGCCACGACCTCACGCGCGAGGAGATGCGCGACGCGCTCGCGTCCGACGTCGACTTCCTCCATTACATCGGCCACGTCGACGACCGCGGGATGCAGTGCGCCGAGGGGTACCTCGATCTGACGGACGAAGAGCTCGAAATCGGCGTGAGCGCCTTCCTACTCAACGCCTGCCAGTCCTACGAGCAGGGCGAGGCTCTCGTACATCGGGGCTCTCGCGGGGGGATCGTCACGCTCTCGGACGTTGCGAACTCGCCCGCGACGAAGCTCGGCCGGATCATCGCCCGCCTGATGAACGGCGGGTTCAATCTCCGGACCGCGCTCCACGTGGCGAAACGTGAACTAATCACGGGTCACCAGTACATCGTGGTGGGCGACGGGGGAACGACAATTTGTCAGAGCCGGAGCGGTGTAGCGATTGTGTTAGACCTGTCTGAGGAAACAGAACGCTGGATCGTTGAAACGGAGATGTTTCCGAACGGGCCGTACGGAGCTGGGTCAATGGGTTCGTTGAACCTCAAAGAGATGGGCCAAGATCATTACATCCCAGCAAAGGTAACTTCCAAATCTGTTCCGGACCAACAGCTACGGGACTTCTTACAGCTTGAGACAGTACCGATGTTTTTAAGCGACGAACTAACTTGGAGCGACGAATTTCGGGACTTTAGGGTCCAGGAGTAACTTTTGCCATATTCGCCGCAGCGGGCGCCGCCTGCGTCAGCAGCAGCAGCGCGGTGAACAGGACGCCGGCCATTTTCGGGTGCTCTGCCACGTATTCCGCCACACTTTCGTACATATTCGAAAAGTATCAGGATAAATAAATATTAAGATTGTTCTGCGGTTGTATTATAGAGATATTTGAAGTATTAATGATTTGTATTAAATTGGCATGACCGCTGAACGCCGAGAAATCGGTCGTTCTGCTCCGATCGACAGCGGCTGAGAACCGGCGCGGTCGCGGGATCCACCGAGGACCGCGTTTTTTCACCGCGCAGCGCGGAAGGGACGGTGCCATGACCGACATCGAAGCGGCGATCCGGGAGGCGTTCGAGCACACGGAGTACAACCTCGGAAACGTCGCGGTCAACCGCCGACAGGTCCGCGTACCGGTGATTCAGGAGGGCGCCGATCCCGACGCGCTCCGGGCGGTGATCGAGGAGGCGCTCGGGGCGGACGCGCTCGCGACCGTGACCGTCACGACGGAACGTATCGCCGGCGAGGACACCGTCGGCACCGTCGTCTCGTTCCGCCATCGGGACTGAGCCGACTGAGGGGCGATTCAAGGGCCAAACGGGGGATTCGGCTCGGACACTTCCGACCGCGACGCGGTACGGTTAACAGGGCGGTACCCGTACACACGGATCACACGATGAGGGCCGAGGACGGACACGACGGCGCACAGTACCTCGCCGGCTCGCCCGTTCGGGTCGCAATACTCCGGGCGCTGCGCGACGACCCGCGGCGCCCGGCGGAGTTGACCGACGCGGTCGACGCGACCCGAACGACGGTCCAACGGATCCTCGGCGGGTTCCGCGAGCGGGACTGGGTGGTGAAACGCGACGCCGCCTACCGGGTGACGCCGACCGGCGAGCGCGTCCACGACGCCTACGAGACGCTCCTGACGGAGGTCGAACGCGGCGAGCGGTACGGCGGGTTCGCCGAGACCCTCGAACGGGCCGGCGTCGACTTCCCGCCGGAAGGGATTCCCGACAGCGACATCACCGTCGCGTCCGAGAAGAACCCCCTCGCGGTCGTCGACCGGCTGACGGAGCTCCTCCACGAGAACCACGGCGGCGAGATCCGGGCCGTCTCCCCGGTCGTCATCCGGCAGTTCAACGACGCGGCGGCCGCGGCGCTCGACGACGGCGCGAACGTGGAGCTGATCATCGACCGCGACGCGGCCGACACGTCGGTCGCGGAGTTCGAACCCGCGACCGACCGCGCGCTGGACGACGACGCCGCGGAGGTGTACGTCAGCGCCGAGCCGATCGAGTACGGGCTCTTCCGCTGCGGTGACGTGGCCTGCGTGGCCGCGTACGACGAGCAGAACAACCCGCGATACGTCATCGAGTCGACCGACGACGCAGTCGTGGACTGGGTCGACGACGCGTTCGCGTCGCTGCGAGCCGACGCGACGCGGCTCTCGACGGTCGTCGAGCGCGCCTGAGAAGAGACGCGGAGGTCGCTACGCGTCGTCGCCGTCCTCGGCCGCGTCGTCGGCGTCGTCGTCCGGGTCGAAGTTCGCGGGAACGACCGTCGGGTGGTCGATGCCGACGGAGGGCGTGGTGGCGCTCATGACTCTATCAGATGCTAGGCGGACGACACCCTAAAGATTACCCATAGGCATAACGCATCCGTATGCGGACGTCGGATGCGCTACGGTTATACAGCGTTACGCGATCTGTTCGTCGTACAGGTCCTGCGCGTGTTCGATGGCGTCCTTCGCGGCCTGTTTGTCCTCCCAGCCGAGCGTTTCGACCTCCTTGCCGGCCTCGAGGTTCTTGTAGGTCGCGAAGAACTCGTCTATCTCGTCGAGGGTCTGCTGGGGGATGTCGTCGAGGTCCTCGATGTGGTCGAATCGGGGGTCCTCGGTCGGCACCGCGATCACCTTGTCGTCCTGCTCGCCGTCGTCGTCCATCTTCATCAGCGCGACGGGGCGGGCCTCAACGACGCAGCCGGGGAACGTCTGGTCCTCGACGAGCACCATCACGTCGAAGGGGTCCTCGTCGTCGTAGTACGACTGCGGGATGAAGCCGTAGTCGTACGGGTAGTGGACGTTCGAGTGGAGCACCCGGTCTAAGACGACGCCGGGAATGTCCTTGTCGTACTCGTACTTGTTCCGCTCGCCTTTGAGGCACTCGACGACGGCGTAGATCTCGTCCGGCGCGTTCGGTCCCGTCTCGAGATCTTCCCAGAGGTTGGCCATGTGCCCGATGATGGGTGGATGTCGGGCAAAGTCCTTTCGGGATCGCACGGGCGCACGCCGTCCGAAGCCGTCCGGAGTCGTCATCGGCGGATCGGGCATCACCGGCCCGGAGCGGGCCGAGCGCCGGATTTTGGGGTTTCGATCGGACGCCGAACACCAATTCTGGCTGACGGATCGTCGGCGTACCAGCGGACGCGGAATCGATCGGTCGAACGCCCCGAGCCGCCGGATCGAACGCGCATCCGCCGAGAGAGCGCGCCTACCGACGCACTCGGACAAATCCGGGAAGTGACGCATCGCAATGATAGTGACTGTTGAGAAGGATTATAAGTTCGAGCGCCCTCCCTACTACCATGTCAGAGGCACAATCAGTCCCTGATGAGTCGACAGCCGCGAGCGATCTCACCGCGTTCCAGCAGAACATCCTCAGTATCCTGGCCGAGGAGCCCATGTACGGTCTCGCCATCAAGCGGGAGCTCGAGGCGTACTACGGCTCCGAAGTGAACCACGGTCGCCTGTACCCCAACCTCGACGACCTCGTCGACCACGGGCTCGTCGAGAAGAGCGAACTCGACAAGCGGACGAACCAATACGAGCTCACCGACGCGGGCCACGACGTCGTCCTCGACCAGATCGAGTGGGTCCTCGACCGGTTCGTCACCGACGAGGAACGCGCAGACGAGGTCCGGGCGCTGCTCGAGTAACGAGATCCGGACGCGACGCCAGCGCGACGAGCGGCACCGAACACCGAACGAACATTTTGGCACACGGCGCGGCGAAAGCCGCGTTCTCTTTCCGCTGAGTCGCCGCTACGTCGAATGGTCGTCTCCGCGACCGCCGGCCTCGTCGCCGCCGTCAGCGCCGTCGGGATCGGCGGCGCCCGCGTCCGCGGCGGGACCGTCGACCCCGGCCGCGACCGACTCGATCACCGACAGCGACTCGTCGACCGCGGCGAGCTGCTCGTCGGTCGGCCAGCCGTTGCGGACCAGATACTCCTCTCGGAACTCGGTACGCATCGCCGGCGTGGCGTCGTCGACGGGGCGGACGTAGTGGTTGCTCATGAACGCCGCGAACGTCTCGGCGGTCCGGGCGTGGACGTCCGCCTCCCGCTCGGCGACGGCCTCGGCGACCGCCTCGTTGTACGCGGCCACCTCGCGGTAGCGGTCGGCGTCGCCGGGGCCGGACAGCGACACTTCGACGGCGCGCTCGGTGTCCTCGACGCGGTCGAGCTGGACGGTCCCGTCGTCCATCCACTCGTCGGGGTACAACACGAGCGCGTCGTCCTCGTCGCGGACGCGCGCGGTGTAGCCGTACTCGGCAGCGAGGGCGTCGCGCCGCTCCCGGTACTGGTCGGCCGCCTGCTCGATCTCCGGCGTCGGCTCCGCGGACTCGGCCTCGCGGGCGAGCCGCGTGAGCCGCTCCGCCTCGTCGACCGCCTCGACCGGGACGTCCGGGACGCGCTCGTCGTCGGGTTCGGGCGTTTCCGCGGTCGCGGAGTCGTCCGCCCCCTCGCCCGCCGCCGCGTCCATCATCTCCCGCGCGCGCTCCTTCGCCCACTCCGGCGGTTCGTCGTCAGTTCGCGTCATCGAGTGCCTCGTTCGCCAGATCGTCGGCGCGTTCGTTTATCTCCCGCGGTACGTGCGCGATCGACCACCGGTCGAACCGCTCCAGCAGCTCCCGGGCCCGGACGCGACGCTCGCGGAGTTCCGGGTCGTTGGTGTTCCACTCGCCGCGGACCTGCCTGACGATCAGCTCCGAGTCGCCGCGGACGTCGATCGCGTCGAAGCCGTACTCGTCGGCCGCCTCCAGCGCACGGACCAGCGCGGCGTACTCGGCCTGGTTGTTCGTCGCGCGGCCGATCGGCTCGCCGCCCTCGGCGACGACCCCGTCGGACGTGACCAGACACCAGCCGACCGCGGCCGGACCGGGGTTGCCGCGGGAGGCGCCGTCGAAGTAGACGTGCGCGCGCCCGCCGCCGTCGCGCAGCAGGGCGGTCAGGCGGGTGGGGTCGCTCCCCTGGACGACGACCTTGTCGTCGTACGCGACCGCGACGGCCCCGTCGCGGTCGGCGCGCCACCGCTCGTGTGGCGTGTTGCCCTCGTCGATCCGAACGCCCGCGTCGGCGAGGCGCTCGCGCGCGGCGGCCGGGTCGCAGTCGATCGTCGGCATTCGGCCGGACTCCGCGCTCGCCGGACAAAGGGCTGTCCGTCCGCCGCCGGGAAAAAAGCCCGAACGGATGAGGCGCAGCCGACACGGGCGGTGCGTCCCTCGATCACGACGCGATGACCGCGTCGAACGTCGAGTCGAACCTGCTGGCGTCGCTCGACGCCGTTCGAGAGCGGTGCGGCACCGTCGTCGTCACCTGTTGCTACCGGTGCGCGACCGGGTCCGAGTTCGGCGGCGAGTGGCGCGGCGTGCCGGTCGGGCCGCTCCTCGACGGGGCGCCGCCGGACACGACCCACCTCCGCGTCGAGTCCGCGGACGGGTACCGCGCGCACGTCGCGGTGCGAGAGGCGCTCGACGCCGTCGTCGCGACGGAGCGCCTCGACGGCCCGGCGGACGGCCTCCCGCGGCTCGTCGGCCCGGGATTCGACAGTTCGCAGGCCGTCAGGGACCTCGCGGCGCTCGCGCCGGTCGCGCTCCCGCCCGACGCCGACCCCGTGCCGGGGACCGTGGGCGGAGACGGGTCGGAGCCGGGCGGCGAGTGAAACGCGAGGGCATAGACCGGGTACCGACGCATGAGTCCCGCGACGCGAGACGCTGGCGCGACGGACGGGTCCGCGGCCGGAGAGTCGCGGGCGGCCAACGACGCGCGGGGAACCGACCGCCCCCTCCCGACCGTCGTCGGCGTCGCGGGCCCGCGCGGGTCGGGGAAGACGTCGCTGATCGAGCGACTCGTCGACGCGTTCGCCGCGGTCCGCGAGGCGGTCGACGCGGTCGATCCGCCGGAGTCGCTTGACCGACTGGACGGGCCGGGGGGCGAACCCGCGGCGTCCGAGGGGTGTTCCGACGAATCCGCGTCCGACTGGACGTCGCACGAAGGTGTGGTAACGACCCGCACAGTAACGAACTTTTAAGTTAAACGGATTGGATAGCATATAAATGCGATGACACGGCCCACCCGGCAACGGGATCACGACCGGCAGCGCGTGGGGGACGAGGACGCCGAGGAAGACGAGATCGACGTCGAGGCGATCGAAGACGTCGACGAACTGGACCCCGAGGACTTCGATCCGGAGGATCTCACTCGGACGGCCGACGGGGAGCTGATACACGAGGAGACGGGGATGATCATCGAAGACGAGCAGATCGATCCCGGCCCGGAGTGGCGCGCGTTCAACCACTCGGAGCGGCAGGAGAAGTCGCGCGTCGGCGCCCCGACGACGAAGACGATGCACGACAAGGGGCTGACGACGACGATCGACTGGAAGGACAAGGACGCGTACGGGCGCTCTATCTCGTCGAAGAAGCGCTCGCAGATGCACCGACTGCGAAAGTGGCAGGAGCGAATTCGAACCAAGGACGCGGGCGAGCGCAACCTCCAGTTCGCGCTCTCGGAGATCGACCGCATGGCGAGCGCGCTCGGCGTCCCGCGCTCGGTGCGGGAGGTCGCCTCGGTCATCTATCGACGCGCGCTCAACGAGGACCTCATCCGCGGCCGCTCCATCGAGGGCGTCTCCACCGCCGCCCTCTACGCCGCCTGCCGCAAGGAGGGCATCCCCCGGAGCTTGGAGGAGATTTCTGAGGTGTCTCGTGTCGACCGAAAGGAGATCGGCCGGACGTACCGCTACATCTCCCAGGAGCTCGGGCTGGAGATGCGGCCGGTCGACCCGAAGAAGTACGTCCCGCGGTTCTCCTCGGAGCTGGAGCTGAGCGAGGAGGTCCAGTCGAAGGCGAACGAGATCATCGAGACGACCGCCGAGCAGGGGCTGCTCTCCGGAAAGTCCCCCACCGGCTACGCCGCCGCCGCCATCTACGCCGCGTCGCTGCTCTGTAACGAGAAGAAGACCCAGCGCGAGGTCGCCGACGTGGCGCAGGTCACCGAGGTCACCATCCGGAATCGGTACCAAGAGCAGATCGA
Organism: Halorubrum sp. GN12_10-3_MGM; assembly: GCF_005435235.1. Taxonomy (NCBI): domain Archaea; kingdom Methanobacteriati; phylum Methanobacteriota; class Halobacteria; order Halobacteriales; family Haloferacaceae; genus Halorubrum; species Halorubrum sp. GN12_10-3_MGM. The sequence goes on along the minus strand of NZ_SGUB01000004.1, from coordinate 34,456 downwards.
GGCGATGGGGATCCACAGCTAACGGCCTCGCGGAAGCGGCACGGTTTTTCTCCTCGACGTTCAATCGCGAGACATGCTGGTCTGCGGAACCCACCGCGGACTGTATCGGCTCGACGGACCGCACGACGACCCGACGCGGACGGCCGAGTGCGGCCGCGTCCACGAGGTCGCACCGAGCGGCGACGCGCGGCTCGCCGCGACCGCCGACGGGCTGTTCCGGTCGCCGGACGGCGAAGACTGGCGACCGCTCGACGGCCCGGACGACCCCGTCTCCGTGCTCGCCGGCCCCGAGACCGTGTTGGTCGGGACCGGCGACGCCGACGTGCTGCGCGCGCGACCGGCGACCGACGGGTGGCGCTTCGACCCGGTCGGCGACCTCGGCGCGCACCCGCACGGCGACCGCTGGCGGGACCGCGCGCCGAGCGGGGCGCCGAGCGTCAGGACGCTGGCCGTCCACCCGGACGACGGCGTCCTCGCGGGGTTAGAGCCCGGCGGCGTCTACGCGTTCGGCGGCGACTTCTGGCGGCGGTACGGGGAGGGCGTCCACGACGACGTCCACGACCTGCGCGTGCTCGGTGACGGGAGCGTGGTCGCCGCCACCGGGAACGGGCTCTATCGGACGGACGGCGGCGACCGGTGGTACCGGCTCGATACCGACTTCCGCGACTTCTGGGCGAACTACTTCCGGGAGTCGGTCGTCCACGACGGCCGCCTCTACGCCAGTGCGAACCGCTGGGGACCGGAGGCGCCCGCGGGCGTGACCCTCTCGGCGGCCGCGGGCGACCCCGCGTTCGACGCCGTCGCCGATCCGTTGCCCGCCGCCGATCCGGCGTTCGCGATCTCCTGGGCGGTCGTCGACGGGGCGCTCGTCGGCGGGACGATGCGGGTCGACGAGGACGGGTTCGCGCCCGAGGCGTCGGCCCCGCTGATCCGCCGCGAGGGCGACGAGTGGACCCTCGGGGCCGAACTCCCGGCCGGCGTCACGTCGCTTTCGACCTGACCGTCCCGCGCCGCGGGGCCGCGGCGGCGACACCGTCAAGTCCGACTCGCCCCTACGGTCGGCGAATGCGGCTCGACGAGTTCATCGAGTACGAGGCGAACGAGCGGGCCGAGCGGCGGCGCCTCGCGAGCGAGAAGGACTACGGCATCCTCGATCACCTCGACTCCTTCGAGCGGCGCTTCGACGAGCACGTCTCCGACGACGCCGTCGTCGGGAGCGTCTCGCCGTCGATCTTCGTCGGCCGCGCCGACTACCCGAACGTCTCGACCGGCCTGCTCTCGCCGGTCGGCCGCGAGGAGCGGGCCGAGGCGTTCGAGACCTCCGCCGCGTGGTACGAGGAGGGCGTCTCCATCTCTGACGTGTTCGACCGTCGGACGAGCCTGCTCAACTCGACGCGGGGGGTCGACGTGGCGGACGCGGGGGCGAGCGGCGGGGTGAAGTCGGTCGGCGAGGGCGGACCGGCCGAGAGCGTTCACGACGCGTGGGACGGTTGGCTGGGCGTCCAGCGCGAGATCGCCATCGCGGACCGGCCGGTCGACGTGGAAATCGGGCTCGACGGCCGGCCGGACCTCGACTTCGAGGTCGGCACGGAAGACATCAAGACGCCGACCGGGCCGCGCGCGGCGGCGCGCACGGCCGACCTCGGCGAGAACCCGCACGTCCCGCGGCCGGTGAAGAAGACGCTCGAAGACGACGACTGGCGCGCGGAGGGGGCGATGACGTACCTCTACCGCCGCGGGTTCGACGTGTACGAGATCAACACGATCCTCTCGGCGGGGGCGCTCGGGCGCGGCGAGAACCGTCGGCTCGTGCCGACGCGCTGGTCGATCACGGCCGTCGACGACACGGTCGGCCAGTTCCTCCGCGGGTCGATCCGCGACAACCCGACGGTCGACCGGATCGAGGTCCACCGCAACGAGTACCTCGGCAACGCCTTCTGGGTGATCTTGGTGCCGGGGCGGTGGGAGTACGAGCTCGTCGAGATGAAGTCGCCCGGGTCGATCTGGAACCCGGACCCCGAAGCGGGGGTGTACCTCGCGGCCGCGAGCGAGGGCCGCGAGGGACGGACCGGCTACGTCGAGGAGACGGCGGGCGCATACTACGCGGCACGGCTGGGCGTCTTGGAACACCTCGACGACCGCGGCCGGCAGGCGAAGGCGCTCGTCGTGCGCCACGTCTCCGACGACTACTGGGGTCCGGTCGGCGTGTGGCAGGTGCGCGAGGCCGTCCGCGACGCCTTCGAGGGGGAGCGGGGGACAGCGGAGACGTTCGGCGAGGCGGTCCGCGGCGTCGCCGACCACCTGCCCGTCTCGCTCGGCCGGCTCCGCCGGAAGTCGACGCTGGCGGCGGGGCTACAGGCGAACCTCGCGGACTTCGTCGACGCGGAGTGAACCGGCGGGCGAAGGGCCCTCGCCGCCGATCCGTTTTAGTCGCGGGCCCGAGTGGGCGGCGTATGGTCCCTCTCGCCCTCGCGTTCGGCGGCGTCCCCGGCGGTCCGGAGCTGGTGATCGTCCTGATAATCGCCGTCCTCCTGTTCGGGGTCCCCCTCGTTCTCGTCGGGGGAGCGGTGCTCTACCTCACGACTCGGTCTGACGACGGGTCCGAGGACGGTGCGTCCGGAGCGGGAGGGCCCGACGCCGAGCGGATCGCGGAGCTGGAAGCGGAGGTCGAGCGGCTCCGAGAGAAGGTGGATGACGGGGCGCACGAGGAGGAGGGCGAGCGGGCCTGAGCGGCGCCGCCGCGTCGACGCACTCGCGGCCCGTCGATCAGTCCTCTGCCCAGTAGTACAGTTGCTCGCGCGGCGCGTCGCAGTTCGGGCAGTTCGCCGGGAGCTGGTCGCCGATCTCGCCCATCTCGCCGCACTCCCAACAGCGCCACATCACGTACGCGGTGCCGAACACGTCCCTGGCGTCGGTGAGCGCCAGCGTGTCGGTGCTCGACGGCGACGCGACGTAGAAGCCGTCGTCGTCGACGCCGCGGATCGACCCGAGCCGCTCGCCGTCCTCGTTGTACACCGCCTGTCCGATGCTCACGTCGGCGAATACGGGTTCGTCCGAGGCCATACGCGGCAATAAGTGCCGGTAGTACATAAGTGTGGTACCAAATGTCACGAAGCGTAGCGAGGAGAGTGGCGGCGAGGGGGCCGGAGCGCGGCCTCGGAGTCGGGACCGGCGGGACAAGCGATTCAACCGGAACAGGAGGTGCGGCGGGGGTGGGGAGTCGGCGGAACCGGTCAGGCGACCGGCGTGCGCTCGACGACGGTCCCGTCGACGGTCGGGTACTGTTCGACGATCTCGCCTTCGTCGAGGTCGCCGTCCTCGATCATCTCCTCGAGGAGCCACCACGCGACCTCGACGTGGTTCGACTTGACGGTGTAGAACTCCTCGGGCACGCCGAGCGCCTCGAACCGCTCGGGGTCGGCGAACGCCTTCCCGTAGACGAGCGTCCCGTCGTCGGTCACCTCGTCGAACTCGCGGCGGATGTTCTTCGCCATCCGCTTGAGGCGGTTGCGGTGTTGGGCGGCGTCTTTGAACACCGACGTACAGAAGTACACCTTCTCGTGGCTCGCCATCTCTTCGAGGATGGCGTCGTCCTTCGACCCCTCGACGGCGGACATGTGGCCCTCCTGTAGTTCGAAGCCCTCCTCTTGCATCCGGCGGTAGTTCCCGTCGGACATCTCGAACTCGTTGATGTTACAGAACTCGGCGGCGCCCTCGTCTAAGAACTCCAAGAACTCCGGCTCCGCGCGGATGCCGGGGATCTCGAAGGCGGGGGTGAGCCCCTCCTCGCGGGCGATGTGGAGGATCTCCTCCCACTCGGTGCCGTGCATGTCGCCCCACATCTCCAGCGGCGGGTGGAAGCGGATCTCGTCGAGGCCGGCCTCCGAGAGGCGGCGCATGTTCTCGCGGCCGCCCGTGATGCCCGTGTAGAGGTGGGTGTGGTGGTCCTCACCGAACTCGTCTTTCAGCAGTTCGAGGTACCGGGTCGTCTTCGCCATCGCCTCCTGCGGTTCGCCGCCGGTGATCGAGGTGCCGAGCGCGCTCATACGCTTGGCCTCCTCGATCACGTCGGAGTCGGACTCGACCTTACGCTCGTTGGCGTACACGTCGGTGACGTTCTTCCGGTTCTCTCCGAGGGGGCAGTAGAAGCAGTCCCGCTGGTCGCAGTAGCCGTAGACGAAAAGCACCATCTTCCCGCCCTTGGCGCACTGTTCGCAGCCCTTGGAGATCATCTACCCTATCTTACCGGCCGCGGCCTCAAAAAGCGTCCGAACCGCGCGCTCCCGAGAGAGCCGTTGGCACGGCGGAGCGGCACCGAACACAAAGTATGTACCCCCGCATGGTGTCAGTAGCGGCCATGAACCGGAACCCGAACGCCGAGAACGCCGCGGAGAACAGTAACGCGAGCGACGCGGTCACCCGTTGCCGGGCGCTCGCGGCCGGCGGTGCGGTCGGCCTCGCAAGCCTCGCCGGCTGTACCGCGCTCGACGTCGCGACCGGCGACGGGCCCGCGGAGTTCGCCGCCGTCACCGCGACGGTGGCCGACGCGACGCTCTCGGAGAGCGGGTACGAGCTCAACGAGGTGTCCGACGAGACGATCTCCCGAGAGGTCGAGGCGGCCGGACAGACCCGAGAGGTCCGGGTGACGAACACCGTCGCGGAGTAGGACAAGGCGGTCGAACTGCTCGGCGAGCGCTACCAGGCCGCCGTGTTCGCCGCGGTGACGACGCCGCAGATAGAGGTCCTCGGCCGGGCGCTCAACCCGATCGCGGAGATGGGAACCCGCGAGCGCGCCGAGCTCATCTTGAGCCGCTTCGAGAACGTCGGCGACTTGGAGCGCGGCTCGGAGTACTCGACGAGCGTCCTCGACACCGACACGGCGGTCGTCGTGTACACGGTCGACGCGGAGATCGAGGGGACGGGCGTGACCACCGAGCTGGAGCTCCACATCGGCGAACCGGTCGGCGTCGAGGACGACTTCGTCCTCCCGCTGGCGGCGTACCCGGCCGCGTTCAGCGACGGCGAGAACGTCCGCCGGATGATGAACGGGGTCGAACACGAGCCGACCGACGAGAGCTGACGGCGAGGCGACGCAGTCGGCGGATCGCGTACGACGCGGAGGGGCGACGCGAGCCGAAAACATATGTCGTCCCCTCGCGTAGCCCCGTTCGATGCTGCTCGTCCTCTGCGTCGACCTCGACGACGACCTCGGCCGCAAGACGGGGACCCCCACGCCCGTCATCGGCGACGAGGACGTCACCGAGGCCGCGGTCGCGCTCGCGACCGCCGACCCCGAGGACTCCGACGTCAACGTCCTCTTCCAAGGCGTCAACGTCCACGATGAGCTGGCCGCCGACGGCGAGGCCGTCGAGGTCGCCGCCGTCACCGGCGTCGACGGTCCCGACGTGAAGGCGAACCGCGCGGTCGGCCAGGAGGTCGACCGCGTGCTCGCCGAGCTGTCGACCAGCGAGGAGGTCTCCGCGGTCGTGATCACCGACGGCGCACAAGACGAGTCGGTCCTCCCCGTGATCCGGTCGCGGATGCCGATCGACGGGATGCGGCGCGTTGTCGTCAGACAGGCGCAGGACCTCGAGTCGCTGTACTACACGATCAAGCAGGTCCTCGCCGACCCGGAGACCCGCGGCACGATCCTCATTCCACTCGGCGTCCTGCTGTTGATCTACCCGCTCGTCGTGGTCGCGAACCTCTTCGACGTGGCGGGGGCGGCCGTGCTGGGGATCCTCTCCGGCGCGGTGGGGCTCTACTCGCTGTTCCGCGGGCTGGGGCTCGAAGACAGCGTTGACGGCGCCGCGGAGAGCGTCCGGAACGTCCTCTACACCGGCCGCGTGACCCTCGTCACCTACGTCGTCGCGCTCGCGCTGGTCGTCGTCGGCGGCGTACAGGGAGTCGAGACCGTCGACGCCGTCGGCGGGGTTCAGGGGAGCTCGCTCGCCGCCGGCACCACCCTCGCCGCGTTCGTCCACGGCTTCGTCCAGTGGCTCGGCGTCGCGGGCGTCACCTCCAGCCTCGGGCAGATCACCGACGAGTACCTCGCCGGCCGGTTCCGGTGGCGCTACCTCAACGCCCCCTTCTACGTGGTCTCCATCGCCGTCGTGCTGTTCGCGGTGTCGGGGTTCTTCCTCCCGGACGCGCCGGGCGTGACGGCGCTCGGGCTCTCGGAGTTGGCGATGGCGCTCGCGGCGGGGACGCTCATCGGCGTGTTGAGCACGCTCGCGTTCGCGGTCGCCGAGTCACAACTCCCGTCGGCCGAACCGGTGTGATGCCGCCACGGCGGCGCCGAGGGCGAGCCGCGGCGCCCGCCGTCGGACAGGTCAGGCCGGGGCGGTCTGCCAGCCGATGAATCGGTCGAATCCGTACGTGAACCCGAGGGACAGCGCGGCGAACACGACCCAGCGAAACACGTCGAACGCGCCGGTAAACGCGAGGACGTTGAAGACATACGAGAGCGACGCTCCGACGAATCCGGCGACGAGGAGGGTACGGCGGTCGTCCATGGGGTCCGCTCGACGCTCCGCAAGTTAGCTCTTCTGTCGGGAAACCGCCCCGACCCGACCGTCTCTCGGTGTCGCCAGCGCGCTCGCGACGACGTGGCAGACTATCGCGGCGTCCAATCGTCGCAGGCTTCCATGTCGTCCATCAGCTCGTCGTAGTGGCCGCAGTAGGGGCGCATCCCGTCGTCGGTCCGGACGTAGTCGAACTCCGCGCAGTTGCCGCAGTAGGCGTCTCCGGGCCCGTCACGCGCCGCGGGAGAGCCGGGCGCGGGCGCGGACTCCGGCGTGGTCGGGGACTCCGGCCCGTCCGTCGGCCCCGCGTCGTCCAGCGGCGAGGTGATGTCGCTGTCGGCGCTGCCGCCGTCGCTCACGCCCGGCGACCCGGGGATGGAGCGACCGCTCGCCCCGGAGCGCCCCCCGCTACTCGTTCGTCCCGGACGGTCCGACCGCTCGGCGCCGCTCGGCGCTCCCGCTCCGTCGCTGTTCGGCGTTCCCGCTCCGCCCGACCGGTCGGTGCCGCGCGGCGTTCCGGACGAGTTCCCTCCAGAAGGCGGGCTCGAACGCGACGGCGCGGCGCCCGGGGAGTCACTCTCGGCGTCGTCGGGGCGGTTCGTCTGCGTCTCGATCTCGCCGTCGGGGGTCCCGCCGAGGAGGCCGACGCCGCCGCGGCTCCCGAGCTGGTCGCGGGAGACCTCGACGACCTTCGTCTCGCCCTTGTGGGTCACCTCCATCGTGACGGTGCCGCCGGGGTCGTTGCGGGTCTTGAAGTTGGCGACGCCGACGAAAACGCTCCACAGCGTCGTCGCGGCGCCGAGGAAGTAGACGCCGGCGGTGGGGAGGGTGAGGTCGGTCAGCTCTGGGCGCGGGCCGCCAACCCACTGCTGGGGGTACGCGTGCGCGAACAGCGCCACGCCGAGGCACATGACGGCCGCGCCGACGACGGCCGCGGCGTAGGTGTTGCGGTCGGCCGGGAGGACCGCCATCACGCCGAGCAACACGAGGGGAACGCCGACGCCGCCGAGGATTCCGCCGAGCTGCCGGGCCGCGCCGGAGCTGTAGCCCGCCGGCACCGCCACCTCCGCCGCCACGAGGATGCCCGCGACGACGAGCAGCGCGCCCGCGGCGAACGCCCCCACGCCGAGGTACAGCCGTCGCGGGTCGACCCCGGAGCGCCCCCGTCCGCCGTACGCCTCCGAGAGACTGGTCATGGGCGGGGTACGTCGTCCACCCTGAAAACAGTACGTCAGACGATCACCCGCGGAAGCGGGCGAGGGCGCGGGGCGCACATGCGGGCGACCGACGGCGGCGACCGCTCGCGGATCCGGCCCCCGTGTAGAGCGCGCGGTCGGGCGTCGAGCGTGGATCGATACGCGACCGCCGGATAGGCGGGGTATCGGCGACTGAACGTGTGAAATGCGAGTGTTGCCACCGGATTTATCACCTCCAGACGCGATCATTCGTCAATTGGTAGCACAGATGGAGCCGATAACCGAACCGATCCGCGTCCTGTACGTCGACGACGAGCCGGAGTTCGCAGAGATGGCTGCGACCTTTCTCGAACGCGAAGACGACCGGTTCGACGTCGAGATCGTACCGAGCGGGACCGAGGGATTAGCGAGGCTCGCCGACGAGGCGTTCGACTGTGTGATATCCGATTACGAGATGCCGGGTCGGAACGGGATCGAGTTCCTCCAGGCCGTCCGCGACGATCACCCCGACCTCCCGTTCATTCTCCACACCGGCAAGGGAAGCGAGGAGGTCGCCAGCGACGCGATCTCGGCCGGCGTCACCGATTACATTCAGAAGAAGGGGAACGCCGATCAGTACGCGCTCCTCGCCAACCGGATCCTGAACGCCGTCGAGGCGCATCGATCGCGGCGTATCGCGGCAGAGCGAACGCGGCGGTTAGAGACGCTCATCGGCAACCTTCCGGGGATGGTCTACCGATGTCGGAACGAACCGGAGTGGCCGATGGAGACCGTCAGGGGCGAAGTCGAGGCCCTCACCGGGTACAGCGCCGGCGCGATCGAAGGCGACGGCGGGGTCGTCTGGGGCGACGACATCCTTCACCCGGACGACAGAGAGGAGATGTGGGCAACCGTCCAAGCGGAACTCTCCGCGGGCGACACCTTCGAGGTCACCTACCGTATCATCACCGAGGGCGGCGAGACGAAGTGGATGTGGGAGCGCGGACGGGGCGTGTACGCGGACGACGGCGAACTGGACGCCTTGGAGGGGTTCATCACCGACATCACCGAGCGGAAACAGCGTGAACAGGAACTCGCGAAGAGCGAGTCTCGGTACCGAACGCTCGCGGAGAACTTTCCGAACGGCGCCGTCTTCTACGTCGACGGCGAGTTTCGGTATGAGATCGTCTCCGGAGGTGGCTTCGACCCGCTCGACACCGCCCCCGACGACATCGTGGGTCACAGCGTCTCCGAGGTCGAACGGTTCTCCAAGGAGCTCGTTGAGACGATCGAGGCGATCCACGAGGCGACGCTGGCCGGACGGTCCGAGCGCGTCGAGGTGCCGTACGAGGATCGGGTCTTCGAGATACGCACGGCGCCGGTGCGCGAGGACGGCGACGTCGTCGCCGGGTTACACATCGCGCGGGACATCACCGAGCGGCGGGAACGCGAGGAAGAGCTACAGCGACAGAACGAGCGCTTAGAGAAGTTTGCGAAGGTCGTCAGCCACGACCTCCGGAACCCGCTGAACGTGGTCGAAGGGCGGCTCGAACTGGCCCGAGCCGAGTGCGACAGCGACCAGCTCGTCGAGGCCGAGAGTGCGCTCGAACGCGGTCAGGCGCTCGTCGACGACCTGTTGTCGTTGGCGCGCGAGGGAAAGGTCGTCACCGAGGCCGAGCCCGTTCTCCTGAAGCCGATAGTCGAGCAGTGCTGGGCGAGCGTCGAAACCGCCGACGCGACGCTGAACGTCGACGCTGACCAAGCGGTGATGGCCGACCGGAGCCGGCTGAAGCAGCTCCTCGAGAACCTGATCCGGAACGCGGTCGACCACGTCGGTCCGGAGGTGACGGTCGAGGTCGGGCGCCTCGCGGACGGGTTCTACGTCGCGGACGACGGTCCCGGAATCGTCGCAAACGACCAGGAAACAGTGTTCGAGTCGGGGTATTCGACGGTGCCGGACAACACCGGGTTCGGGCTGGCGATCGTCGACGAAATCGCGGACGCGCACGGGTGGGACGTGACCGTCACCGAAAGCGCGTCCGGCGGCGCGCGGTTCGAGATCACCGGGGTCCAGTTCGACACGTAGACCCGGCGTCGCGGGCGCCCGGGCGGGCGTCCGAGAGCCGGAGACGCGTCGTAGCGCGGAGCGTGCGTCGACGGCTGACCTAGCCCGACCGGCCCCGTCGCGCGCCGCTCAGACGAGCGCGTCGACGTCGACGTTGTCGGCGAGCAGTTCGGCCATCCGGTCGACCGTGCGAACGTCGCGGGTGCGGCCGCCGCGGACGACCTCCTCGGCGCGGTCGATGGCGGTGACCGTGTCCGTGTTCACGGCGAGGACGGGCGTGCCGGCGTCGGCGGCCTTGCCCAGCACCGCGCCGGAGGGGCGGTGCCCGCCGGTGAGGACGAGGCAGGCCACGCCGGAGGCGTCGAGCGCCGCGGTCTGGACGTCCGCGCGGTCGCCGCCGGTGATGACGGCGGCGTCGCGGGCGCGCCGGAAGTAGCGGAGCGCCTCGTCGCCGCCCATCGCGCCGACGAGGAAGCGCTCGACGAAGGCGTCGGTCGACGCGTCGGTGAGGAGCTCGGCGCCGAGCTCGTCCGCGAGCTCACCGACCGTGACGCCCGCGAGCTCCTTCTCGTACGGGAGCGCGCCGAACACGGTGACCCCCTTCGATTCGAGGAACGGGATGCCGTCCTGATCGAGCGACTCGAAGGCGTCGTCGGACACCTTGTTGAACACGACGCCGGCGAGGCGGTCGCCGAACGCGTCGGCGGCCGCCAGCACGTCGTCTAAGTCGTTCGGCGAGCCGTACTCGGCGACGAGGACGACGTTCGCGTCGAGCAGCTCCGCCACGTCGACGTCGGTGAGATCCACGACGCCGCCGGTGGTCCAGCTGCCGCCGCCCTCGACGAACACCTGGTCGTGGTCGGCCGCGATGTCGTCGTACTCCTCGCGAATGCGGTCGCGCAGGGCCTCGGAGTCCTCGGTGCCGCGGATGGCGCCCTCGACGAACGTCGGCGAGTAGACGACGGGCTCCATCTGGTGCATCTCGGCGTCCAAGCCGAGCACCTCGCGGGCGAGCATCGGGTCTTGATCGAGCGTCTTCCCGACGTTCGACTGGAGCCGGGTTCCCTTCGGTTTCATGTAGCCGACGCTGCTGTCCTGGTCGGCGGCGAGCCGCGCTAAGGCGACGGTGATCGCTGTCTTTCCGGCGCTGTCTCCGGTCGCGGTGACGAGTGTGGTAGGTGTGTCAGTCATTGGTGGGTTCCTCCGCGTCGAGCGGCTGTTGTTCGGTCTCCGCCGGATCGAGCTCCTGCGGGTCGACGGTGAGTCTCACGTCGACGGCGGCGGCGTTCGTGCCGCCGTCGCCGTCGGGCAGTGCGACGAGGGGGTTGATGTCGAGTTCGAGGATGGCCGGGAAGTCAGTGACTAGCTGCGAGAGCCGGCCGATCGTCTCGATCACGGCGTCGACATCGACCGGGTCGCGGCCGCGGGCGCCCCGGAGCAGGGGCGCCGACTGGATCTCCTCGGTCATCTCCCGCGCTTCGGGCTCGGAGACGGGCGCGACGCGGAAGGTGGTGTCCTCCATCACCTCCACGAAGATGCCGCCCAGCCCGAACATCAGCAGCGGGCCGAACTGCGGGTCGCGGTTCATCCCGACGATGGTCTCGACGCCGTCGTCGAGGTCGACCATCTCCTGAACCTGGACGCCGAGGACGGTCGCGTCCGGCTGGTAGTTGCGGGCGCGGGTGATCAGGTCCTCGTAGGTGTCGGCCACGTCGTCGTCCGCGACGCCGACGGCGACGCCGCCGATGTCGGACTTGTGGAGGATGTCCGGCGAAACGATCTTCATCACCACGTCGCCGTCGACGCCCTCAGCGACCTCGCGGGCGCGCTCGGGCGAGTCGACGATGGCGCCGTCGGGCGTGGGGATGCCGTACGCGTCGAGCAGCTCCATCGCCTCGACGCCCAAGCGGTTGTCATCGCGGTCGCGCACCGCTCCGAGGATCTCGCGGGCGCGCTCGCGGTCGACGTCGAACGACATCGGGTCGGCGTACTCGCGCGCCTTGATGTCGCGGTAGGTGGCGAGCGTCGCGAGACTGTCGATAGCGCGCGCGGGATCGAAGTAGCAGGGGATCCCCCGCGCCTGAAGCTGCTGTTTCGGCTCGCGGGTGCGGTCACCGCCCATCAGGCAGGCGGCGACGGGCGCGTCCATCTCGTCGCTCACGTCGGTGATCGCGTCCGCGAGCTCGTCGAAGTCGATCGTCGCGGTCGGCGCGGCCAACACGAGGGCGGCGCCGACGTTGTCGTCGGTGACCGTGATCTCCAACGCCTCTCGGAACCGGTCGACGTCGGCGTCGCCGATCACGTCGACCGGGTTGTGGATGTTCGCCTCGTCGGGCATCGACTCGGCGAGCGCGTCGCTCGTCTCGCTCGTGAACGACGCCATGTCGAGGTCGGCGTCGCCGACCGCGTCGGTCGCCATCACGCCGGGGCCGCCGGCGTTCGTGACGATGGCGACGCTGTCGGTGTCGGGGAGGGGCTGACTGCCCAAGATCCCCGCGGCGTCGAACAGCTCGTCGACCGACTCCGCGCGGATCACGCCCGCCTGATCGAGCCCCGCCTCGTACGCCTTGTCGGAGCCGGCGAGCGTGCCGGTGTGCGAGGAGGCGGCCTGCGCGCCGGCGCTCGTGCGCCCCGACTTCACCGCGACGATCGGGGTGTCCTGCGAGGTCTCGCGGGCGGTCTCGATGAACTCGCGGCCGTCCTCGATCCCCTCGAGGTAGCCGATGATCACGTCGGTCTCCTCGTCGTCACCCCAGTGGTCGACGAAGTCCGTCTCGTCTAAGACGGCCTTGTTACCGAGCGAGACGACATCCTTGAATCCGATCCCGTTGTCGTTGGCCCAGTCGAGGACCGCGGTGACGAACGCGCCGGACTGGCTCATGAAGGAGAGCCCGCCGGGGAGCGCGTTCTCCGGGCCGAACGTGGCGTTCATGCCCGAGGGCGTCGACATGATCCCCAGGCTGTTTGGGCCGACGAGGTTGAGGTCGTACTCGTCGGCTAGCTCCGCGAGGCGGCGCTCCCTCGCCGCTCCGTCCTCTCCGGTCTCCCCGAACCCGGCGGTGATCACGACGACGTTGCGGACCCCCGCCTCCCCGCACGCCTCGATGGCGTCCAACACGATCGAGGGGGGGACGACGACGACCGCGACATCGGCGTCAGCGTCGGCGACGTCGTCGACACAGGGCGTGTCGAGCACCGCGTCGTAGTTCGGGTTGACGGGGACCGTGTCGCCGTCGAAGTCGTCGAGGAGATTCGACGTGACGGCGCGGCCGACGGCCCCTTCGCGGGCGGTCGCGCCGACGACGGCGACCCGGTCCGGGTCGAACAGCTCGTTGAGCGTACCCATCAACCCGAGAGTACGCGAAGCGACGGCTTAAGATCGGTGGGACGTTCTTCGGAATCGGAGTCAACGGTGAACGATCGATCGGGTTTCGGTCAACCGTTCGTCGATCCCGGCGGTGAGTCAGGGGGACCGTCGGGATCCGCGGGAGTCTCGGACGCGGAGAGGCCGGAGTCGATCGGCTCCGAGCCGGTGGGCTCCGGATCGGCCGACTCCGCGCCGCCGGCTTCGGATTCGGGCTGGGTGGTCCCGGCGTCTGAGGGGGGCGACTTGGCGGTCTCGGCGTCAGCCGAGGTCGACTCGGCGACCTCGACATCGGACGGTGGCGAACTGACGACCGGCGTCATCTCCCCCGCGTCCGGTCCGGCTGGCGTCGGGCGGGCGTCCGGCGCGACCGGATGGGTCCGATCCACCGTCGAGTCGCCGGGGTCACAGTCGGCGTCGGGGACGCAGATCGTCACCTCGTTGCCGTCGGCGCCGGCGTCGAACGCCAAGTCGCCGCCGGACCGATCGGCGATCCAGTAGACGAGCCACAGCCCCATCCCGCCGGTGTGTCTGAGGTCGTCCATCTTCCACCGGTCGGTGATCGGGTCCCGCTCGGCCGGGGGGATCGGCGGCGCGTTGTCGCGGACCGCGATCTTGACCCGGTCGGCGGGCGCGGTGACCTCGATCTCGACGCTCGGCGCCGCCTCGGCGTGTTCGATCGCGTTCTCGATCAGTTCGGCGATCGCGTAGTCGAGCTCGGGGTGCGTGAACGCCCGCACGTCGCCGGGGCAGGAGACCGATATCTCCGCGGTCGGACTCGACCGGTCGTCGACGGCGTCCGCCACCGCGCTCTCGACGAGCGGCGCGACCCGGAGGGGTTGCGGGTGTTCGTGGTGGCGGAGGAGGTCGATCACGCCGCGCTGTTTCTCGGCGGTCGTCAACAGGTCGTCGGCGACCCGGCGAACCGTCTCCGCGTGGTCGATCAGGTCGGCGGCGAGTTCGGCCAGGTCGAGCTCATCGGGAACGATACCACGTTCCTCGGTCGCCGTCGCGCTGACGGCGTCTTCGACGCGGTCGGCGATGCGCTCCGCGGTGCCGTCGACGATGTTCATGTCGTTGCGGATCGTGTGTCGGAGGAGGTTGTCCATCACCGTGAGCTGACGCTCGCGGCGGTACTCGTCCGTGACATCGCGGGCAAAACCGGTGACGGCGACGACCTCGCCGTCCTCCCACACGGGGCGCGAGGGCACCCTGACCCAGGTGGTCCGCCCGTCGGCCGGCCCGATCCGGTAGTCGAGGTTCGTCGGCTCGCCGTCGGAGAGCCGCTCCATCGCGTCCTCGACGGCCGGACGGTCGTCGGGGTGAACCGCGGCGAGGAACATCTGCGGGCGCCGTTCGAGCGCGTCCGGCTCGATCCCGAACACGGATTCGAGCGCGCCGTTGACGAACAACAGGTCCTCCCAGTCGGCGCTGAACATCCAGAGCACGTCCGGCGACGTCGACGCGATCGTCTCCAAGCGCCGGCGCGACTCGACCTCGAGGGTGACGTCGCGCGAACTCAGCGCGTAGCCGTCGAGGCCGGTCTCCGACGGCGGGAACACGCGGGTGCGAAACCACACCCAGTCGCCGTCGGCGGTCGCGTAGCGGTACTCCAGCGGCGATTCCGGAGCGGTTCCGTCGGCGACGAGGGCCTCGAACGCCGTTCGAACGCGGTCGGCGTCGTCGGGGTGAATCAGGTCGAAGGCGTCGGTCCCGACGAGCGCGTCGGGGTCGAACCCGAGCAGCTCGCGGGTGGCCGCGTTGAGGTACCGGAACCGGCCCTTCTCGTCGATCACCGCGACCTTGTCCTGCGCAAGGTCGACGAGGGTTTCGGGTTCCGGTGAGCGAGACATACGGAACACCTTCGAGAACTGGCGTATAAGCGTGGCCGTGTGATTATCAGGTTCGAAAACAATCGTCGACGAACCGGCGGGCGAGCGCGCCCTGATCGTACCTCCCGGAGACCGGTCCGTCGCGCCGCGGCAGATCAGTCGGCCGAGACGCCGGGGGCGTTGAGCGCGGCGGCCAGCGGGTCGGCCCCCTCGTCGTCGACCGCGAGCGAGACGCCGTCGTCGCCGAACTCGATCGCGGCCTCGGCGGCGTCGCGGACGTACTCGGCGGCGTGGTCGCCGTCCGGGTCGAACCGGACCCCCTCGGCGAGCAGCGGCGTCTCGCTCAGCAGCTCGACCTTCCGGTAGGCGGTCGAGAGCGCGATGTCGCAGTCGTCGGCGAGTTCGCTCGTCGTCTTCGGCGTCGCCGCGGCGGCGAGGATCGCCCGACAGTCGGCGTCGGCGAGCGCCTCGAACGTCGCGTCGAGCGCCGCGTCTCCCTCGGTCGTCGTCGTGGCGTCGGTCGTGCGCGGGGGGCGTTTCATACCTGTACGTTACGGCTACAGCCTCCCGAACTGTGGCCCCTCATATGCGGGGAGTTTTATACCCGACCGCGCGCCCGCCAACGTTTTTGCCCGGCGCGGGCACGGACGAACGAGATGGGATCGGGAATCCGGGCGGAGGTCTCGCTGCCGACCGCGGCGGCCTCGCCGTTCGACGGCGTCGTCGACGGAACGACGCCCGTCACGGGCGTCACGCGGTGTACGCCCGCCGACGACCGCGAGCGAGTGGTCGTGGAGTTCATCGCGGACGCGGACCTCTCGGTCGCCGAGGGAGTCGAAGTGGTCTTCGACTACGGCGGCCGAGCGGCCTACCGGTTCGAGGCGGCGGTCGACCCGGACTCGCCGTTCGCCGTCCTCGACCGCCACGAGACGCCCGTCTCGGAGGCGGTGGTCCGCGACGGGCGGCTGCGCGTCACCTTCCACGCGAGCGACTTGCCGACACTGCGGTCGGTGTTGGAGGCGTTCCGCGAGGAGTGTCCGGAGATGGAGGTGAAGCGCCTGCTCCAGTCGTCGACGACGCCGACGGAGTCGGACTTGGTGACCGTCGACCGGAGCGAACTGACGGAGCGCCAGCGCGAGGTGCTCGAAGTCGCCTACGAGGCGGGGTACTTCGACCACCCGAAGGGCGCCAACGCCGGCGAGGTCGCGGCGTCGCTGGGCATCGGTCGGTCGACGTTCACCGAGCACGTCGCCGCCGCCCAGCGGAAGCTGTTCCGGTCGCTGCTTGACTAAGGATCGATTATCACATTCCGACGCCGCGAGAATCCGAGGTCCGTTTGATGGGCATGGGGAGCGTACGCACGGGTATGACGGGGCGATCCACCCACACCTTCGTCTGCCCGGAGTGTCGGCGCTCGATCGAGGTGGACGACGCGATGCGGGCGACGCTGCTCGAGACGGGCTGTGTCGTCTGCGGGGCGCCGGTCACCGAGGAGGACATCGGCGAGGCGCCGACGATCAGCTGAACGGAGTCGGCCGGCGACCGCCGCAGAGCCTCCGCCGCCGTCCGCACCGCAGAGACGCCTCCCCGCTGTCCCCGCGCTGCGCGCCGTCTCGTTCCCTTTATCAACTCGTGGGAAGAAGATTCGATATGCCGACGAACAGCGAGGTCGAGATGTCGTCGACCGAGGTGGACGCACACCTGTCTCGCCACGAGACGGGCGTTCTCGCGCTCGCGCGCGACGACGCGCCGTACGCGATCCCGATCTCCTACGGGTACGACGCGGACGAGCGCGCGTTGTACCTCCGGCTGGTGTCGACGCCCGACAGCGAGAAGCGCGAGTTCCTCGCGTCGACGCCGCGGGCCCGCGTGGTCGTCTACGAGGACGAAGACGACGAATATGCCAGCGTCGTCGGCATCGGCACCCTCGAACGCGTCGACCTCGACGAGCTCACCCCCGAAACTATCGCCCAGTACGGCGAGACGCAGCGTCCCGTCTTCGAGATCTGGGCCGACAACAAACCGGACCTCGACATCGAACTCTACCGCTTTGCGCCCCAAGAACTGACCGGACGGAGGGTCGTTGTCGAGCGCGACGAGGCGTAGGGATTTTTCCGATTAGCTTTGTATATAATCCAAACTGGTTTTTCTGCCGTCTCATGGGAAGCGAATAAGTCAGGCTGTTTGACACCCTCCCCGCGCTGAAGCGCAAAGATTCCCACGGCACCGCACCACTGGGTTGGGATATTGTAGTTTACCTGAATTGAGGCGCTGAGGCCCCTTCCTCAACGAACGAGCGAAGCGAGTGAGTAGAGAGGGGATACAGTGTTCACAAGAGCAGAGCTCTTGTATGCGGACGAGACGCAAGAGCGTGGCATTCAGCGTGGACTGCCGTTTTAATTGCTCAAGGTAGTAGGCGAGGATCCGCCATTCACATTCAACGCCTCGCTGTCCAATCACACGCCTACGGATGCGCCTCTATGCCTAGACTTTTGCTGGTCGCAGAGGTACTTCAGCCCGATATTCTTCACCGCATTATTTCACTACTCGATCAAAACGAAAGGTGTCGACGACGCACCCGGACCGATGCCAAGTCAGGTAACCGTACACACTAGTACAGATCCTAGAGTAGCATCGCCGACAACAACCGGTGACTCTTGCTGGATAGATAGCTACCTGTCCAAGCAACAATTCGACTAGAATTACATGTCGAAAATATACTGACTTCTTCTCAACCCTACTCAATCACCGCTGACACGGTTCTCCTCTTGAGGGTGAAGGATTTGTTTCTGTAGCTTACTTTGTAAAATTATAATACTGGCAAATATTGAATCTCACCCAGAGACAGACAGGTTGATCCCTTCCCATATCCCGTGATAGTGCTCCCACAACAACACTGCTGGAGGAAGCGCGATCACTGTGAATACGAAAGAGTATACCACGCTCAGCGCCATCAAAAGGCCGAAGTCCCCAAGCACGGGTGTGATGGCGAGCGCGAGCGCGCCCGTCCCGAGCGAAGTGGTGAGCATGCTTCCGAGCAGGGCACCACCTGTCCCCGAGAGCGTGATAATCATCGACTCGTAAGCGTCGGCGCCGGCGTTGTACTCATCGATGAACCGATGAGTGGCGTGTACTGAGTACGCAATTCCGAGCCCAATGGAAATCGATAGAATTGTGCCGGTCAGCGCGTTCAGTGATATCCCGAGATATCGCATTGTCCCAAGTAAGAATGCGATTGCGATTAAGATCGGGAAGAGATTCGCTATTCCGAGGAGCGGCTTGCTCTCCAATACGGCGTAGGCAATAACGAGGAACAATCCTGTTAACCCAATTGCGATGATTAGTCCCTGAATCGAAGAATTGAAGATGATATCAGTCACGGCATCAAATACGACGATCTGACCGGTGGCGGTCGTCTTGTACCGGAACTCTTCAGCGAACTCCCGAGTGTCGGCCGCGGCCTCAGCCTGTGAAGCCCCGGAGTCGATCGCATAGTCGACCTGCGCACTCCGTCGATCCGGCGTGAGGTACTGCTCAGCCCGATCGCCGGACGACGAGGCGAACAGCACGTCGTAGATGCGGTCGAGATTCTGGTCGGGAATTCCGTTTCCGTCGATATCGTTGCGGGCAACCAGTTTGGCAAACTCCGGATTCTGTTCGGCATGCGATTGAATCACAGTCACAATACTTGTTGGCTGGGCGCTCCCGCCGTCACCGACTGCGAGTGAGCCTGATGCATCGTCGTTTGGGTCCGCGAGAGCCTCAAGCGCATGGCCCTCTTCGAAGTTCCCTTCGACGTACAACTTCACTGTTTGGTCCTGATTGGTCGAGAACCGATCTTCAAGCAGGTTCAACGTCTCAGTGACGGTGTACTCACTCGGTGCGAACGGCTCAGGGAGGCCGGTCACATAGTCCGGTTGCTCCTCCGGGGGAAGGAAGTCCTCAGTCTCGAAAGAGGTGTCGACGCCGCTGCCGTACGCTGCGGCCATCCCCCCCGTCACGAGCAGCACGACCACGAACGCGATTGGCGCGTACCGACTGACCTGTGCCGGGAACGTCAAGAATTTTCCAAGTGTTGAGTCCTCCGAAGAGATCGGAGCCGAGTTGAATTCTGGGACTCCGTACTGCTCTCGCAGTCTGTCGACGACCAGTTTTGCTGCCGGCAGAAACAACCCGAAGATCAGGAAAGTGAAGGTAATCCCGACCGCCGAGGCGATTCCCAAGTTTCGGATCGGCGTGAGGTCAGAGATTACGTTTGCCCCAAATCCGAACACAGTGGTCACAGTGACAATTATGAACGCGATCATCAGTTGGTTATTCGCCTCACGCATCGCCTCTGTCGCCTCGTACCCCTTGACGGTCTCCTCGCGATAGCGGTTGATAATGTGGATTCCGAAGTCGACCCCGACCGCAAGCAACAGCACAGGAACGGTAATCATCTGTTGGTTAAATGGGATTCCAGAGAATCCGAGGAACCCAAACGTCCAGATGATGGTCATCAGAAGCGACAGCAGCCCGAGCCCGAGGTCGATCGGGTCACGGTAGGCGACGACCAGGAATAAAAGCAGCAACAGCACAACGACAGGCATTACGATGGTGAGCGAATCACCGATGACGTTGGCCGTCTCGGCGTTCGTCACGCCGCTGCCGAACGCCGTGAGATCCCCTGGCTGATCAGCCGCAATCGATCGGATCGTCGTTTGAACCTCTTGGAGGTCCCCATCCGAGAACCCTCCCGGCACGTCGTGTGAGATGACCGTAATCGACGCGCTTGCGCTCACGCTCGCCGGATTGAAATCTGTCGCGAGCGTCCCCGTAAACCGCGGATTTTCTGAGAGGCTGCGAACGACCTGTCTGACTCGGGTCGCACTCGTCGACTCCAGGACGCGCCGCTGTTCGGCTGCCGTGGTCGCCGACGGGTCGATTGTCTGTGCGACGACTGTGGCCGGGCCGTTGGCCGAGGCTACCCGGAGGTCGTCTCGTGACTCAACCTCCTCTAAGACCCGGAGGTCTCTGAGTAACGCCTCTTTTGTCAAAACGTTACTTCCCGAGTGGATGAGTTGTGTGGACTCATCATCGGATTCGAATGGATCTTCGAATTCTTCGTTAACCGCGTCAAGTGCCTGCTGTTCCTCGAGACCATCGGTGAACGAATCGGTGGCCTCAGTGTCCGTGCTGACAAGGCCTATCCCGCCGGTAAACACCAGCGTGAGAACAAGGAATATGATGATGACTCGGCGCGGGCTGTCGACGATGGCGTCGTTAAGTCGCCGTGTCCACGCCTCGATCCGCTCGCCGAGAGACATCGGTTACTGCCGCCTCCGGTAGACGACAAGCGCCCCCGTCCCAACGACAAGCAGCGCGACAATGATAACTGGCAGCGGCAGTCCGCCGCCCTCACTCTCGATCACGTCTATCGGGACACGGTAGGTGTCTGTCAGTTGGCTGTCTCCGTCCGCGTCATCGTACCGGAAGTCAAGCGAGATTGGGTACGTGCTACCCGGCGTTGCAGAGCCTGTAGTAGTCAACTCGAAAGTCATCGTGGTGGTTTCCCCGGAGTCGAGTGATTGGACGTATCCCGTGTCGGTATCACCTGTATCGAGCGGATCGTCGGCGAACAACCGTGCCTCGACGTCGCTGGCAGTCTCGTTGAGATTATTCGTTACGGTGACATCGACGGTACGAGTCCCGTCTGACTGGATAGTGCGGTTCTCGACCGCAACGTCGAAACGGTCGCGCTCAGGGGCAACCTCAGCGTCGACGACGAGGTCTTCGAAGGCCCGCAACTCATCTTCACCGTTTCGGTACTGGACTGCCATATCGAGCGAGCGCAGGCCGGACTCGGCCTCGCCACTAATCGAGATTGGCAGTGTGAAGTTCGCGGATTCACCGGAATCAAGCGTCCCTACAGCGGTCGACCGCTCTGCCGGGATCACGCTCTGGGAATTGCCGGCGTACTGAACAACAACGCTACGGGCCGGAACAGGGCCGTCGTTGCGAACGGTGCCGACCAGTTCGCCGTCCTCGGCGACGCGAAGCTGTGACTCCACGTTAGTGAATGCGAACTCCTGTTCGGCAAGCGGGAGGATCCCGAGTGAGAGCCCATCATCGGTGCGGGTGATCCCGTCTGGGTCTTCGAATTGTACGGAACCGGAGAGCGTGTACTGCTGGACTGGTAGATCGGACGCGACGCCCACATCGTATGCGACAGATGTCGTCTCGCCGGGTTCGATCTCCTCGATCCGAACAGTGTTGGACTGACCGTCACTCACTGTGACACTATTACTTTGCGTCCCAAAAGTCACGTCAGCATTATGCGCCGTCTCCGCGCCGACATTCTCGATCGTCGCCTCAACGGTGCCGCTGTCACCGATCTGCGCGTCGCTGTCGATGTCAACGACTTGGAACCGGGCGTCGTCGCGCACGCGGACTTCGACGTCGCGGGAGATCGTTACGGTTCGGCTCTCGCCGGAGGATATGTAGCCGTAGGTGAGATCTAGATCTAGCGAGTATGTTCCGGGCTCGACGCCCTGCGGCACGTTCAGACTCACCGGTAGTTCACCGGGGGCGCTTGTCGTCACGCTGCCGATCGATGTCTCGCCCGACTCGACAGATAGTGGACCACTCGCCTCAACCTCGGCGCGGACGTTGCGCGCCGTAGTGACAAGATCGCTGTTCGCAGCGTTCCCGAACCGGAGGTCTCCGTCGTTGGCGATCTGGAGGGAGATCTGGTTGGTCCGGCCGGGGACGAGGTTCGGGTTCGGCGCGAACACGTCAAGATCAGGAGACCCACCGATGTTCGAGGCCTGTGCGGGCGCGCTAACGCCGATGCTAGGTGCGGCGTCGGAGCCGGTTAGCTCGGCGCCGACAGCACCGATGCCGAGACCACTAGTGAGGAGAAGCACACTCACAAGCACAACGGATAGGGGGCGAGTCCGCATGCGCTACCGCACCTCGATAGTCGTGGTGTTTGTACTCCGGGATCGGGGGAATTCCGTTGCGGGACTATTCGGCGAGAAGTGGCGAGCTCGTTGCACACTCACTACTTCACCCGAGAACCAATAAACATTTTGTTCGTGGACTCTCGTATCTCGGTATGGAGCGAAAAAACGAAGCCATCGCAGCTGACGCGAAGAAGCAATAATGGCGCGCTTTACCGATGAAGATCGCGAGCGTATCCGCGAAGAGTTGATTGAGGCGGGTCACAAACTTTTCGCGCAGTTCGGTTTCGATCGAACGCGTGTGAATGATATTACCGAAGAGGTGGGAATCGGTACTAGTACGTTCTACCAGTTTTTTGACTCGAAAGAGCAACTGTATCTTGTTGTGCTGGTCTCTGAGCGCGATCAGTTATTTGAACAACTCGAAGCAGTCATCGGTGAGGTGGAGACACCACAGGCGGAAGCTGAAATGATCCTGCGAACGACACTTAAACAAGTCCGATCGAACCCTCTTATTCGGAGGCTGTTTGTGGAGGGTGAGATACGGCGGATCGATGAGCAGTTGAATGGAACAAACTATGATGATGGTACCAGTACAGGGGACAACAATAACACGGGCACGATTAGTAAAGGCGATGGCGACAACAAACCCGACACAGGTGCCGAAGCAGATTTCCGCGTGTTACCGCAGCCGGAAGCGTGGGTTGCGCGCGATGATGTCCGGATAGACGATCCGGATATCGTACGAGGACTCCTACGGTCGCTGCTGTTCGTCACGCAAGCACAGAACACACCCATCGTCCTGAACGAGACCTATGATGAGGTTGAGGAGGCACTGATCGACACGGTTATCACGGGATTGTTCGCAGATGAATCGATGACTTCTTGTGACGATCACAGCGGGTGAACTACCCCACCCTACTCGCTCACGGCTGACGCCGTTCGCTCCTTGATAATGTTCAAGCAAGTTATGGAAGATTCAAGGCTCAGTCGATCACATCGGGTTTGAGTGAAAGTGTCTGCTTGGGAAGAGTGTGGAACCTACCGAAGCAGACAACGAGATAGAGGAAGAGCATCTTCTTAATTTTGTCGTCAACAGCCTCGATGAAGAGCTTGAGATAGACATCGACGAGAACGTCAAGGTCACGACAGAGACGTTGTACGAGGTCCTCGCCGGCGCCAGCGCCGGCGGGGCCTCGATCAATCACGTCTGCGAAACGACCGAAGGCTCGCCACACGCCAACACCGTCCGAGGACATCTCACCGAGCAGTTTGAACTTGACTCCGTTGAGGCGGTTGGCGACACGCTACTTCAACGAGATGCGCTTGAGACGCTTCCAGATCGACCGGTGGAGGCCTGTGCAGACCTCCACCTCGACCCCTACTACGGCGATGAAGACGAAACAGAAGCGCTGTACTCCTCACAAGCGAAACGGGGAACGACGACGTTTCACGCGTACGCGACGCTGTACGCGCGGGTACGCAACAAACGGTACACGCTGGCGGTGCGCCAGCTTGTCGCTGGCGACACCACCAGCGACGTCCTTGGTGAGTTTCTCGAGCTCCTTGACGGCCTTGACCTCGGCGTCAAGGCCGTCTATCTCGATCGCGGATTCTACAACGGCACCTGTCTTGGGCTGTTGTCCACGCACAACTACGCCTACATGATGCCGATCGTCAAGTGGAGTGAAACGATCCAAGACGAACTCAGCAGAGGCTGGAGCCGCGAGATCGAACACGAACTCGCCGGCAAGGTAACGTTCCCTGTGTTCATCGACTGCGTCTACCAACAGGGACGATACGATGAACACGGGGTGGCGCGTCATGGCTACGCCGCTGACGCGCCGTTTATCGACACGTCACGGGATGCCCGGGAGCACTACAGCGAGCGCTTCGGCATCGAGTCGAACTACCGATTAGCCAAGCAGAGTCTCGCATTCACCAGTTCTCAGGACGCTGGGCTACGGCTGGTGATGTTTGTGGTGAGCCTACTGCTCCAGAATAGCTGGCGGTATCTACACTGGCGGTACGTGGCGGCGCCCCCCGCGGCGGGGCGCCGCCTCTGGCAGTGGTCGTTCACGGAGTTTTGCGAAATGACGCTTCGCGCAGCTTGGACAGCGCTTGGTGTGCGTAGGACTGTTCCAGCGAACCAACCACTCGACGACCGGTTCTTCCGGTAGCTGTCCACCGGTCCGGACAGCAGTTGTGAATGGGGACGCTGTCGCGTCGGCGGCAGTCTGCCGCCGACAGCGACGGTTCACCCCGAAGGCTAAGCTCACCGGCACTTCGAAGACACTCCACGATCAGTCCAATCTGGTTCACCGCCATTAGGCAAGATCACGCGACTGTCGATGTGATCGACTGAGCATCGCATCTTCGCCCCGGACGACCAGGCGCACAACGCTAGAATCGACGATACTCGCTACAATCAACGCTCTATGGCCGAACCCCTGAATTCGGCTGTGAAACGCTCGCTCGGCTTCCCCGTGCGAGCGCGGTCATGATTCCGTGAGTTCCGCGAAATCGCGCTGATATGTGTCGTCTATAACATCAAACGCTTCGTCAAACAGTGAATTCCAACGCCTTACAGCGATTCAACACGGCCGAGAGAAAAGTCGATCCACGATTGAAGCAAATCTGTTACAACAGGCTCGCTGCGACCGATTCCAACCTAAACACATCCAACAAGATCACTTATGTGAAACACCGCTAACGTGAGTGAACCAGTGGATATTTATTTGTCTGTTCACACCAATATAAATGGGACCACAAGTCCCTGATGAGAGCCAGTCGGACGTACAGCCCACGTCACCAACTGGCTCTCAGACACGCTGCGTCCCAGATTTCTACTAAACTGTCCGGCCACTGATGTGAAATGCGGCCTAGCGGAACCCGACTGAAGTGGCGGTGTCGACCGAACTTGATCTTAGGGAACTCAGCTTTGAACGTTGAGTATCCAACACTTAATCGACCGAAAATGGCGGCTGAGACGGTGTGAACACGGAAAAGGGGGTTCAGCCGCAGACGCTCCACTTTCCACTAGAGGTTCAAACGCCCTGAACGCTGCCTTCATTATCCTCTGTGAATCACTCTCCAGTTCGGCCGATACCGTAAACTTCTCGTAGAACGTCTTTTCCCCCGATTTCGGGTCCAATAGTGTCAACACGACAACGTTCAAAGCTGAGTTAGGGAAGTTGATGAGTATCGCGGATGATATTTAGGCCAGCACAGTCATATGAATTGCTGGGAGGATGATGGTATACAAGCGGTGTTCACCGAAACAACATGATAGCAAGTTCTATGAAGCCGGTAAAAGGTCCAACTTACAGGCGCTGGGCGAGTGTTCTGTGCGGGATGTGTATTTTGGGCCTGCTCATGTATACCGGGGTTGGGGCTGTAGCTGCACAAGAGGCAACAACCAATATAACCATTGATGGGGAGCAGCTCAAGTCTGAAGACAATGTTGTCGTATTAAACGACCCAAACGCAAACATCACTGTCACAGCAGATGCGCCGATTGAGTTGATCGAACTGCGAGTCAATGGGGACGTATACCGTTCATATCGACCTAACTCGACGACATTTGACCGATCAGTTACACTTGATCTCGACCCAAATGAAAATACGGTAGAAGTGATTACAAAGTCTGATACAGTAACAACATTCAAGTCGTCGATAACGAAGCATACAGCCGCACCAAGGGTAGAATACACCTCGCCATTTTCAACGACGGTCAAAGGTGGGCCAAACAATACAGTAAATGTTACTAGTGGGCAAGTCACTCTGGCTGGCAATCTTCACACGGTAGTAGATGTTAAAAGCATCCGAATTGAGCGAACGAGCAACTACGGGCCTGATGAGAGTAGCTCAGATGTAGACCGGAAGATTCATCGAATTTCGAACCCCGGAGAGTCTTTTTCTCAAGAGTTACTGCTTGTCGACGGAACAAACAATCTCACCGCAGAGTACAGGGATACGCTCGGCCGCACAAACACTGACCGGTTTGTAATTGACGTTGATGATGAGTCGGATCCTACCATCAATATCACCGTCGCGGATGAAAGTTACACGGACACGGCGAGCATCGGCGGTACGGTTCAGGATGAAACGAAACTCAAGCGTGTCGAAATAAATCGGACATCGAACAATGGCTCACAGGTTCTGATGTTAAGCGCAAACGCAAAACCGAATCCAGACAAACTCAAATACAGTTTCGATACGACGGTTGAATTATATGACGACAACGACGACAATGAATTCAAAATAACAGCAGAAGATGCGGCAGGAAACATACGCAATCAAACGTTTGTAATCAAGTATGAACCAGAACCTGAGGTGAACATTACAAACGCGACGATCAATCTAGAGGGAAAAACAGTCCACCTTGCTGGCACAGTCTCACAGGCAGAGATTAGTCGAGTCACGATCGAGACATTCGATACATCAACTGGAGAGCGACTTGATCTTGATCGAGTATATGATACAGAAACATTCACGAATGCTGTTAGCTTTGATAAAGAGTTTAGAGCGTCTGCCAAGGGTACAATAGTGACCATACTGGTGAGTTATCGGTCGGGACAGTACTCAACAAGCATTACACCAGAGATTCCAGATTCACAAAAAGAAACAAACACAAACAACGGCACAGAGACGACTGATAATACGACTTCAGTACAATCCGAGACAACAAATAGAACAGTCCAAAACACAACCGAAACTAAGCCAGATAATCAAACGTCTGTTGAAACTAATTCGTCTAGTGGAAATGAAAGCCAACCAGACACGACACCAAACTCGCCGACGTTACTTCCTGTTCGGACACGCGATGCCTTTGGTGGAATCGTTGTCGTGGGGGGAGCATACATACTTGGACACTGGGTATGAGGCAGTGAGGATCATATCCAGTCAAGCCGACTTACTTGTGTAGAACATTGTCGGTGGTTTGCCGTCTTGCGATTTCCGTCTGTGTCAAGTGAATTTGGTTCAGTTAATCTTGGTTGGTCCAGCGATCACGACACCATCTCGTTTAATAGCGACATCAATATTGAACTCATCAGCGGGATGAGAGAGATCAAAGTCACAACCAATTCTACTGTCGCTATCGACCGTGGCCACACAATTAAGAACTTGACTGATTCCGCCATCCTTCTCATCCGCAGTGATACGAATAATCGCGGAACTGTTCGGCGCAAGGTTGGTGCTAGCTGTCACAGATAGCCGAGTAGAGTTGCTGATGGTGTGATTTGTTAGTTCAGCAGTGGGCTCAGACACGGTGAATGACTGCCGAAGGGAGGCCCTCGGTACAGAGTTCGGCGCTGACTCATCAACTTCAAGGGTAACCGTGTACTCACCCGGTTCCAATGTGGTTGTGTCAACCCCCACGGCAAGTCCAGGTACGCTGTCATTGTACACTGTGTGGACGCCCGCAAGTGGATCAGTAGGTGACTCACTCTCTTCCGAGGTTAACTGGAGATTAATTCCATGACCGAGAGTACCTTGACCCGCAAGCCCGTATGTGACGATACCAGCGTGCCGATGAGATATATCACCGTTTTGAAGAGTAATGGAGACGTCTTGTGAGCCTGTTACTTCGGGATTCTCAATGTCGTACGCGACACGAAGTGTACTGTGGGTAGAAATCTCAACTGGACGGTCGAGTGAGATTGCTAAGCGTCCGTCTGTACCCGTCTGGATGCTCTGTATCGATCCTTTTAGTGAGCGATCGATATATCCGTTCTTGTTTGTATCAATCCCAAGTACCTCGATATCGGACTGAGTAACCTGTTGAGTAGCTGCGTGAGATCTGGCGTGATTGCTCTGATAGTTGATCGAGACTGATGTGAAAGAGACTGTCTCGTTACTACTTATATCGGCTATGTGGGTAGTTTCAGCACCAGGGGTGCTATTAACAGGGAACACAAGGTTTGACGCTGGAGCTGGTGAGGTAAGGAGACCACCAATCCCGGTAATTGGAAGCCGTGTCCAAAACTCATCACCACGGGCAACATTAGGTGAATCCACATCCGTGGTGTCCGTAGCACCTACCTCCGACAACTCCGACTCCTTTTTTAATCCCGTTTCAATATTTTTGTACGATGTATCAGGGGGAACAATCACATTCGTTCCATTCGGTTGGGATGGTTCAGTAATCATAAGCACTGCCGCAACGCTTGTCTCATCAGTTGAGACAATTAGATTATATCGGCCAGTATCGAGTACGGCCCCTTCAGAAAGTCCAGATTCAGAAATGAGTCGGACTGAGTCACCGCCAGTAGCTGTGAAGCGGTTGCTTTTGTCCACATCAGTTGGATAGAATGTATTAGCCCGGACAGTGACCGAACCATCTCCATTGTTATCGTACGCACGGAGTGTTGTCTGGTACTGTTGATTCGGTGCCTGGATGGTGAGCGTCACCTCATCAGTGTCACGCATCTGGATCCCAAGCGTAGCCACATCGCCCTGCGTCACCGTTGTCTTTGCAGTATCAAACCCAACTGCAGGGGATGACTGTGATTGTGCCGCAGTTGAGATGCTGAGCGGCATAGCAAGGCAAATAACCCCAAGAAAGAGGATCACTACGCCAAGCGAGACACGTGTATTCATGATCAACTCCTCCTACCGTTCTCGGTTGTAAATACTTTCTGTCAGTCCCAATGTGTCTGCCTCGCGAAAACCATGAACACGTAGAAACAAGAGGCCCTATCCTCAAGCGCGAACCGAAAGGCGATCGGTAGGATGAGGTAGTTCACACTAGCGTATATCAACGAGGAGAGACGCTTAGGTGTCGGATTCTTCTGGCCATCAGGTTTTGTAGTAGTCGCGTCAGTTGTCTGTGAAATATCCGCTACGCTAGCAACTGACGAGCCTTAGGCAGTCGCAAAAAATGAAAATACGCACCGCGAGGACCGAACGGAGTGATCCGTTCGGTTATTAGCTGGCGTTAGTTGTTGCGACGGGTCGCGAGCAGCGCAGCCGCGATGAGCGCAACAAGGGCGACAAGCGCGCCGAAGCCGGGCGTGCTGCCGTCAGTGCTGCCACCATCGGAGCTGCCGTTGTCGGCAGTGTCGTCGCCGGTGTCGTCACCAGTGTCGTCGCCGGTGTCGTCACCAGTGTCGTCGCCGGTGTCGTCACCAGTGTCGTCGCCGGTGTCGTCACCAGTGTCGTCGCCGGTGTCGTCACCAGTGTCGTCGCCGGTGTCGTCACCAGTGTCGTCGCCGGTGTCGTCAGTCTGCCGCTCTTCGACGATTTCAACGTCGGTGGAGTCAGTGGTATCACCACTGTCGGCCTCGAGCGTGTACGTCCCCGTCTCGAGGTCGGAGGTATCGACGGTCAGGGTGAACTGGCCGTCATTGCTCCATTCTTCGACAGACGCAGACTCAATCGAGTTATCGTTCTGGTTGAGCACGTTGAGCACGATGGAGTTATCGTCAGGCTGGAGGTTCGTCGTACCCTCCACGACCATCGTCTCACCAGCGGCGACGGGGTTGATTCCGTCTGCCTGAGCGCCTTCCGGGTAAACCGAGTCAAGCGAGACCGAAGCCTCGGTGACACGGAAGGTCGTCGAAATCATCAGGTCGTCCGTAGCGTCTGCCTCAGTGGTCTGAGAGACAATCCGGTCACGGACCTGATTGCCGGTAAGCGACTGATCCTCAAGATTAGTGATGAAGCTCGATAGCTCATCGATACCGACCGTATCACTCGAATTGGTGTTCGGAAGATCGCCGTCACCGACGGTGCCGTCGCGACCAAGCGAGATGACGTGCCCGGACGCAGCACCCTGTGAAAGGTCGACGCTGACGTCTTCTTCGTCGAACGTACCGTCGTTGTCAACGGACACTTCCGTGACATCAACCTCGCCACGCTCGCCAACGAAGGCAACAACAACATTCGACTGCCCCTCTGCAGTCCCGTTGACAGTCATCGTGCTGTCTTCAGTGGCGAACTGGCCGTCGATGGTCCCGAACTGAGCCGTAAGACCGCCCGACTCAGAGCGGATCGTGGCACGGGTACCATCGTTGCTGGTCCACGATGAGGTGTTAATTTCGCTGTCGTCACCGGAGTCCAGTTCGATGTTGCGTGCGTCGTCCGCGTCGATTACGCCAATCTGGTACTGACCCTCGAACGCCAGGATGTCATTACCGCCACCGTCACCGTTCGAGAGAGTGACATCCTCGACTTCGAAGGTGTCGTCAGAGTCAACGTCAATGTTGTCTTGACCGTTGACCGTGATAATTTCCCAGTTGTCGTTGTTAAGCGCGTAGAGACGCACCTCGTCAGCAGCCTCAGCGGAGCCGTTCACGTCAACTTCCGAACCGATGGTGTACTCATCCGTCGGACTGTCAAGTGTGAGTTCACCCTCGGTGACTTCGAGGTCGACATCGTCTTCGAGATCGTCGCTGTCTAGCGACGACACTTCATTTTCGTAGGAGTAGACCTCGACAGTAACATCAGCAGTATCGAGGTACTGGGTTTCTATCGACCCGACAGCTGTCGTGCCGTCGATCTCGACGAGAGCCCACGCGTAATCATCACTCGAGTTGTAGCCAGTATCGCTGACGTCGTCAACGTTCCGGAAGATGTCAGCAGACTGGTTGTCACTGACACCATCCGCGAAGTCGCCTCCCTCAATAGCGACGAGCCGGAACTGGCCGTCAGTCCCACCGCTTACCGTGTAGTCAACGTTGGAACCCTGCGTAACAGAGTCTTCTGCGACATCGATCGAGAGCTCGTCCTCGGTGGTGAGCTCGATCGTGTACTCCTGGGTCACGCTACCCTGGTCGATCTCGTCGTTGCCTTCGAAGATGACGGTGTACTCACCAGCATCTTCGCCCGAAAGGTCAAGACCGACACTAGCGTCTTCGGCATTGGTCTCATTTTCGCCGTACTGGAGAACATCGGTTGCGCCGGAGGTATCACTGTTGTCAATGAGGACCTCGTTGGTAATGTCGGCGCCACTCGGGTCCTCGACGGTAATAGCGAGGCCTTCAGCGTTACCGAAGTTCCACTCAGCGAAGACCTTGAGCCGGCTCGCAGAGTCAGGCCCGACCTGCGAAACGTCGTTACCGTTCTCAGTCAGTTGAACCTCTGCGGTCGTGATGTCGGGCGAGATGACCGTGGTGCTGAAGCCACCGTCACCATCGTCGGGACCGTTGAAGTCGTAAGTACCCGTTTCCTCGTCTTCACGAATCGGGTCCTGAAGCGGCGTACCCTCACGGTTGCCGGACGTGCCGGAGAGTTGGCTGTGAGAAATCGTACCCTGGGAAGCGTTACCGACGAAGACGACATCGTCCTCACCTTGGAAGACAATGCTACCGTCGCCTGCGCGGTTATTGGTGGGGACGCGCTCACCCGTCACGTACGCGTCGGAGGTGTCAAAGCCAGAGCTTACTGTATCCCCAATGTCAGCACCCGGTGCATCATCGGAATCGAACAGGTGCGCGGTGTGTACACCCGGGAATCCATCGGTGTCTTCAATTTCGACGGTAGCGGTACCACTGCTTGTAGTGGATCCAGTGTCGGAAACACCGGCGAGAACCGCGTCTCCATCACTGTTTTCATACGTGACAGCAATAACGGCACTGCCACCGCTGTCACTGCTAAAGCTGCTGTAGTCAACCTCTACTGTACCATCGTCATTTAGGGTCTGGTCATCAAACGTGACCGACCCACCGTTGACTGCCGCAGCGGCCGGTGCCGCAGCGAAGCCAACAGCCACCATAGAGATTACCATGATGGCACTGAAGAAGACCGCGTTGGCCTTCGAGCGTGTATTGTCGTTTGTCATTGTTTGTTTTTTGTCAGCATCCGAGTACGCCAGTCGTTTTGTCCGCGACACACCGTCTTAACTTCGATCTCGTTGTGAGACGGTTACCGTGTGTTGGATTACTTGCGCCTGCCGTGTTCGGAGGTAGGGGCATTTTGAACAAACACCGGTTATTATAAATACTTTGTGTGTACCCACATTCATGCTAAACGCTATCAAGACCCGTGTGAAGACGTGTGACAGTCGTTCTGTGATTGGCGGGTCTGGCGTGTAGCGCACCTACCAGTTGATCTGCTGTATCGACATCCGTTGTAGTTTAGCGGCGCGTTGAGGCGGTGTTTGTGCGGACAGTTGGGCAAGACGGTGTTGAGTCGAATCGCTGATGAAGCGTGATCGGAGAACTGAACGGATGTTCTTCTGTCTCAGATGATGAGATCTCTGTCACTCTCTGAAGGCGGCGCACTCACTCCGGTGAGTGCGTCGCCGATCCAGAGCTGTCGCTACTACCTACCTCTGAGCTGACCGGCTTGTCAGGCGAGTTTCTACCAGAACTCGCCTGACTCAACCTGCTCACGTAATCTTGCTCGATGTGGATTTGGATCCCGTGACGACCACAACAGCAATTCGTCGAGATCTGGCATTTCATACCCCAGATCTACCATCAGGTACAGTTGGACCAAGTGTGCGTGACGTTCGAGCGCGTGAGAACACCGACGACGTGGGAGACGCGTCGACGACGCGGCCGCGTCGTCGTCGCTCCCCTGCCGCTTTGCGTCTAATCTGCGGAGTTCATCCACAATAACGCGGCTCATCAGCAGCGAGAGCGCCGCTACGATGATCAGCGCTTCGATGATGTAGGGATCTGTCGTATTGATCTCATCAAGACCGAAGCGCGATTTGAGTTCCTTGAACAGCAGCTCAATCTCCCAGCGCGCCCGATAGAGCTGTGCGATATCGGGCGCGTGGTAGTTGTCTCTGGCAAGATTCGTTAGGTAGAGATGGTACTCACCGCTGTCCTCGTTGAGCACACCGACGAGTCGGAACGTTCGGGTCGTGCTGACGCCCGACCCTCGCTTGCGGTCGAATGAGAGGGTGATCCGAGCGTCGATCTCCTGTCGCTGCAGGTCGTCGAGGACGTCCTGTAGCGACTCGCCTTCGAGTGGAATACTGTTTCCCCGCCATGTGCGAAGCTCCTCGACGATCTCGAAGTTCGCGTCATCTTTGATCCGTGAGACGAACCAGCCGTCGTTTTGATCGATACGGTCGAACAACCAGAAGTCGTAGAAGCCGAGATCGAGCAAGATGAGTGCGCCAGCTACCCACTCGCCGGTGGGTAGCTGGCTCCGTTCCTGCGTTTTGGCGTCAGTCGTTTGAAAACGCGTAGGAAGTCCGGTTGAGAGTGATTCTGTGAGGTGGAGTTTCACGCCAGCTTGATCTTCGCCAGTCGCTGCGTAGACGTCTGTAGCGTCTTGGTAGAGTGAGACGATAGAGGCGTCAACAATGAGGACGTCTCGAAAGCGTTCGAGACGTCCGCTGAGGTCGGTTTGTCCCGGTTCGAGATTCTCGATGGCGTCATCGAGAATCTCTCGCAGGAGTGTAACGAACGCGGGTGAAAACCAGCCGTGGAAGGTTGGATAAGCGAGTTCGTCACAGTCAGCCATTTCGACGAACCGTTCGAGAAATGCCTGAATAGAGCGATCTGATCCAGCGGCGAAACCCAGTGAGAGGGTGTAGAACAGCGCGACAGTGTCGAACTTGCGCTCTCGTTGGACGAGATTCGTTGCGCGAGCGCGCTCGCGCAACTCATCAGTGGGAAATGCTCTTTTGATCCGGTCGACAATTACCGAATCCGGTGGTTTGTAGCTCACAGCAGCCACCGGGTTTCTCTGACAGGTAGTCCCAACGGTATTCAGATCAGGAGACGGCGCTGGCGTGAGGTGTTAAACTACAACGGATGGCTGTATCGAGGGGATAGTAGTAGGATGAATATGTGGGTGCTAGAGAGGACAAGAATCTGATCGATTGTCACGGCGATCGATCTGGTCGTCTTAGTTAGCATCTGACAGCGTACTATTTATACAGCGATCACATGATAATTAACCGATATGAAATTTGTTTGTACTCAGCTTTGAACGTTAGCGTCGGCTGTTGAGTGAACGAAGAGGTGATCAATCTCTTCCATCAGGTCGTCGACGCTACGATCATCGTTGTCTCGAACCCACGAGAGAAGGTTGTAAACGGCTTCTTTCAGCGAGTGTTCGAGGTTCGCTCGAAGCGATGACGCTTTCGAGCGAACCGTCCCCAAGGCGCTCGATTCGGGATCAAGACGGACGAGACTGTAGGCAGCCATCAGAAGGTGCCAGTGCCGACTGGCACCTTCGTCGGTCTGCATCTCGCAGTCTCCCAAGCCGAGATCCTGCTTCGAGTCCTCGAAGAACGTTTCGATGCGCCACCGCATCCCGTAGGAGCGAATAATGTGCTCGGTCGGTGCGTCGATCTTGTTCGTGACGAGGTACTTGACCGGGTTCTCTTCGTCTTCTTCGTCAGTTTCTTTCTCAGCGAGCACCAGCTTCACGTCTCCCAGTTGGGAGACGGGAAGCTTCTTTGTCCAGATGTGGTAGGTCTCGTCTTCGACGTCGCGTTCAACCGTGTCGATGCGCTCTGTAAGCGCATCGACGCGGATCTCTTCGCCGCCGTAGGTCACCTGTCGGTTGCTCCGGAGCGGGCCGATCCAGTCTTTGTCGGAGGATTCGATGAGTTCAGGAAGGCCAGAATCGTGGGCGAACCACGAG